>NZ_JBVJPW010000003.1:0-25065 GCF_055609205.1 Streptomyces sp. NPDC036815
GTCAACACCCGGCAGCAGGGGCGCTATCCGTTCCCACGCCACATCCGTCAGCTCACCACGACCCACCACAAGATCAATTATCAGACAAGCCCTAGCCGGGGGTCCGCCTCCAGCGCGCGCTGCAGGAAGCGCTCCCCTTCCTTGCCCTTGTCCTGCGAGAGGGCCAGGACTCCGAGGTGGACGAGCGCGCATACGTCGCCCGCGTCGGCCGCCCGCCGGACGAGCTCCTCCCCCTCGTCCGTCCGGCCCTCGATCACGGTCAGGGCGCCTAGACAGTAGAGCGCCTCACTGCTTCCGGCGTCTGCCGCCCGGCGGTAGCGCTCCAAGGCCAGGGACCTGTGACCCGCCTTCTCCGCGAGGTCCGCCAGTGCGAGCAGCGCGCTCGCGTCCCCCTCTTCCGCGGCCGGCCGCCAGGCGTCCTCGGCCTCCTCCCAGCGACCGAGCGCCGCCAGCACCGAGCCGAGATTGTGGAGCCCGTGGTCGTCGCCCGCGTCGATCGCGGCACGGTAGGCGGTCACCGCGGCTCGGTGGCGGCCCTGGCGTTCATGGAGGTTCCCGAGGTTGAACCAGGCCCGTGTGTCGCCCGCCCTGCCGCCCTTCTCGAACGCGTCGCGAGCCTGTTCGTGCCGACTTTCCTGGTTGTGCAGGTTGCCCAGGTTGAGCCAGAGTTCCGTCCGCCCGGCGGCGATGCCCTCCTGGTAGACGCGCACGGCCTCCACCGGTTTGCCCATGCCCTCCAGGAGCAGGCCGAGTTCGTTGCAGGCGTCCAGGTCACCGGCGGCCAGGACGGCGCGGTAGGTGTCGGCCGCCTCTTCCAGGTGCCCGGCTTCCGCCAAGTACGCGGCCAGGCTGTAAGCCGCTCCGGGGACCCCGCAATCGAGGGCGCGCCGGGCGGCCGCCACCGCGCCGTCCATGTCCCCACTCTCCGCCCTGAGCTGTCCGACCAGGGCCCAGGCCTCCTGCGCGCCCGCCTCCAGCGCACGGAGGGCGGTCTCGTACGCGTCGGACGGCCGCCCGGTCTCGGCATGCACGACCGCCAGGTTGACCAGCGCCCGTGCCCGGGTCTCCGGCTCCCGAGCCGCCGCACGGCATGCCGTCTCCGCCTCGGCGTACCGGCCCTGCCCCATGAGCAGGACGGCCAGGTTCACCCGTGCGCGGGCGACCCCGGCATCGGCCAGCGCCGCCCACAGCCAGCGCGCGACGCCGGGCTCCATCTGGTGGGCGTTCAAGGCGACGTGGAAGGCCTCGTCGATGTCTGCGCTGTTCGCCAGCGCGTCGAACCAGACGAGGGGGTGCACGCCCGGCGCGTCGGCGTCGTCACACCCCGCATCGGCCAGGTCGCCGTGCGGCTGCCACATCCCGGGAGAAACCCGGTTCAGGAGACCGACGGTGTGGTGCGCCGGACGGGCGGCCCAGGCGAAGGCGTCGTCCGGGCCGCCCGGGGCCAACAGGTCACCGCCCAGTTCGACAAGGTGGAAACGGTGTACGTCGATGAGGAGTTGGCGGGGATACGGGCCTGCCAGTCCGGTACGGGCGAGGTCGACGGCCGCCGCGACGAGCGCGACGCCACGCGGGTTCTCCCCGGCACTGCGGGCGCTCAGCCATCTGTCCCACAGCGCGGGCCCCGCCGCGAGGTACTCGGCGACAGGAGTTCGGACGTACCCCGTCGCCTCCCGCACCCGCCGGTCCTCGCTCAGCCGCGCCCGCTCCACCTCGGAGGCCGTCCACTGCCGCGCGAGACGGATGGGGGACGCGTGGTTGAGCACGCGCGCCGCCCAGCCGTCCTGCGGCCGGCGGGGCAGGCCACGCCCATGGGGTGCGCTGAGGGCGTCGTACGAGCGTGCATCGAGCGTGGCTACGACGGGGAACCGCGCACGGACGAGTTCACCGAGCAGTTCGCTGCTCAGGCCACCGGGAACGAGGAAGCGTTCCAGGCCGTCCAGCCAGATGACCGGCGCCCGCCCCACGGGAGGGCGGGGGCCGTCGGCGAGCAGCGCCAGATGGTCCGGCGCACGCGGCGCCAGCACCCGCCGGTCGGCGGCCTGGGTGCGAACCGCCTCGAAGGCGGCCCGGGTCGTACCGGCAGCGCTCTCGCCGACCAGGTACAGGAAACCGCCCCGGTCGAGGACTTCCAGCAACCGGGTCCGGATGAGGGCGTCGGCGTCCCGGGGGACGTAGGAAGGGAGCGCGCGGCGGGCGTGTGCGCGGTGCACACCGGCTTCGATCGGCTCCCAGTCACGTACGGACAGCCACCGCGCGGGGTCGTTCAGATATCCGGGTCCGACCGGGGCGATGTCACCGTACAGATGCTGAATGTGTACGTGACGGGCGGCGCCCACGGCGATGGACGGGTGTCCGCCCAGCCCATTCAGGCCTGCGCCGGGCCCATTCAGGCCTGCGCCGGGCCCGGCACCGTAGGGCCCGGTGGGCCACCGAGATGGACCGTGCCGACCTGGAACGCGGCGACCGACCCGTCTCCCGCGCTGATACGTACATCCCGGCCGACGCCGAGACGTCGGCCGCCGTCTGCCGAACCTGGCATGGCGCGCGGGACCATCTCGACCAACGCGCGCAATTCCCTTTCGGCAGCCCGGCGTTCGGCGTCGGGCAGGGTTTCAAGGAAGTCCTCGAACCTGGTCCGCCAGGCGCGTTCCAGGCTCGCGCGCACGGCCCGGGAACCGTCGGCCGCCGCCGCACCGAGATTGGCAGCCTCTCCGTCCGGGCCGTCCGCCGCCCCCTCGAGCTCGGCCGCCGTCCGGTCCAGCCGTGCCAGCGTGCGCGAGTCGGCCTCACCACGTCCCAGGAGGCGGGCCACACCGGCCCTGAAGGACGCCCACGCATCCGTCCCGATCGCCTGCACGACGGCGCCACCACCCACTGCGGCCAGAGCCGCCAATGACTCACTCAACACCAAATACCGTTCCTCGGCGCACAGTTGAACACGGTCCACCACTCGACACTCCATGGAATCACGCGCACCGCCGGGGGCGCAGACTTCTACACTGACCGCACCGTCGCAGGGGCACGAGCCAGGGGCAGGGGACGATCGGTGCACGGTGAGACGTGGAACTCCGTACGCGGTGCGACGGTCGGCCGACTCGTCCAAGCGCACACCGTCGTCCTTCAGGACGGGCGACACGACGACCTCACCCTCTCCCCCACCCCGGCCGACCCCTGGGCCGACCTGGCCGCCAACTCCACTGTGTGGCACCACGTTTCGGGGGAGCGCGACACGGACTTCTTCCGGCAACACGTCACGGACGTCGTCGCGGTGCTGGCCCGGCTGCGGGACGCGGCACGGCGCGAACCGGCCGCCGATCCCTGGCAGGACGACAACCAGGTGTGGCGCTTCATCGAGGCCCTGGAGTGGCTGCTCGGCGAGCCCTCCACCGCGCGGCCGCTGAACCTGTGTCCGGCGGAGGCGGCCCTGCTCGTACTCGTCCCGTTCCTCCACCGGGTGCAGTACCTGCGGCTGACGGCCTCGCTCGCCCCGGTCGTCGATCCGACCCGCCTGGGACCGGCCCGCCTCGGGCCGACCTGCCTCGGCCGGACAGACGGGACCGACCTGGCGCGGTCCGGGTTCGAGGCATTCGCCGAGAGCCACGACCTGCTGGTCGAGCGCGGCCGGCGGCACTCCGACACGGCCGGCCCCGTCGGCTGGTGGCTGTTCCACCGCTGGCTCAGCCAGCGGGAGGAAACGTCCGACCCCGCTGTGGCGAGCGGACTCCTGCGGGACATCGGTGCGCCCGCTGAATCCCTGGGCCAGGTGCTCCACCCCCGTCGCGTGGCCCGGCTGCTGCACGGACTGCGCATCGGTCCCGGTGTCTGCGACCCCGAGCACCTCGGTGCCCTCCCCGTGGACGACGTGGTCCGGGTCGCGCGCGGCGGTCTGCAGCGCGTCCGGGACCAGCGACTGGGCCTCCTCCTCGCGCTGGCGCACGGGATGAGTCGCGACATCACGGCCCTGCCCCAGCTCGTGGTGGAGCACGTCGGGATTCCGTTTCCGGTGGACCCGGCGGAGGTTCGGCAGACCCTGACCGCTTCCCGTTGGGGCGGCTCTCCCGAGCATCCGGTGCTCCTCGCGGAGTGCCGGCACGAAGCCGTGGTCGAGGGGTTGCGCGCGTATGTGGCGTACGTGGATGGGCTGTTGGCCACCATCCGCCACACCGTTCACGAACGTGTCAACCAGCCCTTTCCGTCCCTGCCGGCCCGCCTCTCCGCCGACGGAGTGCTCCCGGCGGAGGGTGTCTTCAGCGGCTGGGCCGCCTTCCGCTTCGACGAGCGCCGCGTGCGCGACCACTTCACGGGCATCCAGCTCTACAAGGAACCCGACCTCGCCGTGCGCGAGCTGTACCAGAACGCTCTGGACGCCTGCCGCTACCGCCGGGCCCGCACCCAGTACCTGGACCGGACCGACCGTGCGTCCTACGACTACCAGGGCCGCATCGACCTGGAGCAGGACACGGACGCGGCGGGCCGCGCGTACGTCGAGTGCCGTGACAACGGGGTCGGCATGGGGGAACAGCAGCTCCGCGGTGTCTTCAGCGAGGGGGGATCGCAGTTCGTCCGCGAGCACCACTTCACGGCGGAACGCGCACGGTGGGCGGCGCTCCGGCCGCCCGTGGAGTTCCATGCGAACAGCCGGTTCGGCATCGGCGTGCTCAGCTACTTCATGCTCGCCGACGAGATCCGCGTACGGACGTGCCGGATGGACTCCGAGGGCCGGCTCGGGCCGCTTCTGGAGGCCCGGATCTGCGGGCCGGAGCATCTGTTCCGCATCGTCCGGCTGCGGGAGCGCGGAGAGGAGGCGGGCACGCAGGTCCGGTTGTATCTGCGGCAACGGCAGAGCGAACGGCCCTGGTCGTGCGTCGACGCCCTGGAACGCGTCCTGGGCGTCGCCGAGTTCCCGACCGAGGCGGTGCACGGCTCCCGGCGGGCCCGATGGGAGGAGCAGCGCCTCAGGCCCCGGGACGCGCCTGCTCGCGAGCACTACGGACTCGACGCGCACGGGGTGCTGGTGCCGTGGTGTGCAGCGCCCGAGGGTGTGCAGGTGATCTGGTGTGAGCACGGGGGCGGAATCCTGGTCGACGGCCTGGTCGTTCAGCCCGGCGTCCGCCGCGGGGTCCTGTCGGAAAGCGCCGGCGGACTGACGGGTGCGGTGGTCAACCTGACTGGGATCCGGTCGCCCCAGCAGCTCTCCGCCGACCGGCGCACACTCCTCGACGACGTGAGCGAGGAGCTCCGCGACGTGCTCAAACGGGCCGTGCCCGCGCTGATGGCCGCGGACGGGCCACTGCCCGGCTACGCGTGGCTCTGCCGGACAGCCGATCGCAGCATGGTGCTGGGCGACCTGCTGACGGCAGCCGCTGTCGAGGCCGCACGGCCCATGGAGTTCAGGAACCGGAGCCTCGACGTCGCGCGGACGGGGTGCTTCCTGGCCGACCCCAAGGTCCTCCCGGAACTCTTCGGAGGACGGCGCAGCGGCGATCCGTGGAGGCACGACCCGTGGAAGAGCCCAGCCGGACACGCGCCCGACGCCGTTCTGCTGTGGCGCCTGCTCGCCCACCGCCCCAACGCCCTCTTGGCCCAGCTGGAGGAGGCGTGCCCCGACATCGCCGAGGTGACGTCCGTACTGCCTGCCCTGCCCTCGGACAGGGACCTGCTGACCGCCTCCTTCGGTGACGGCGACGATCTGTACTGGGGCTGGTCCTCGGACGTCGAATTCATCACGAACCATCTGAACGACATGTCCGAGGCCACGGACACCCCCCTGCCCGGCCTGGTGCGCCGGGCCAGGCAGTTGGGCGCCCTGCCGCCTCGCCGAACGGCCACCTTCAACGAGCTGATGGGGCAGTCGCGGGAGTCCTCGGACGTCCGGTCGCTGGCCGCCGAGTGGCGTGACCACGGCATTCACGTACCGGAGACGTACATCGAACCGGCTGCCGCAGCGCGGCTCGACCCCTTGCTGCGACGCGGCCTGGGAGAGGAGGCGGGCGCCGACGGCTGGACGGACCCGGCGCAGGTCGTCCCGGCCGGTCACCTCGCGAAGGCGGCCCTGCTCCTCGGCCTCCCGGTGAGCGAGATCTGTGCGCGCCTCGCCGCATACGGGTTACGTGTCGATGCCGCGGGGCTGCCGGAGCGGCCGAGAGCCGATGTGGCCGTTCTGCTCAGCCTGCACGCGGACGGCCGGTGGCCCTGGCTGCACCGCTCGAAGAACGTGCCGCCCGGGCAGGTGCTCGCCGCCGCTCGGGCGTTGCGGTGTCCACCGGGCGCGGTCAGGGACCGGCTGAAAGGGCTGGGCTTCGCCCCGCCCGTGGTGTGGCCCGGGGACACACACGCCGATGACCCCGTGGTACTGGTCACCGAGAGACGCGGGGCGCTGTTCCCGGACGAGCCGGTCGCCTACGACCACCTCTTCGACGCGGCGCGGCGTCTGAACCGGCCACTGTGGCGGGTGGCCGACCGCCTGCGCGCCTACGGGTTCGACGTGCCCCTGCGGCCACCGCGCCAATTCGACCTCCTGGACGAGCAGTTGCTGAGCCTCGACGTGGCGGAGAACCCGCTCGAATGGACAGGGGTCACCACCGCCGACGCCATGCCGTTCGCTCATGTCCTTGCGGCGGCCCGCGACATGCCCGAGCACCACTCCGTCCTGGTGGAACGGCTCACCGGCTACGGTCTCGCCGTCTCCTGCCCCGACCTCCCGGAGGGCCTCACCTTCACCAGGGCCGTCGAACTGCTGCGGATCAGCGAGGACAGCGGCCTGCTCCTGACCGGCGACTGCGACATCCATCTGCATGACCTCATCGAGAAGGCGGAGGTCATGAGGGTGTCGGTCGCCCGCGTGGCCCGCTGGCTGCGCGAGCTCGGCCTCGACGTCCCCGATCTGGCGGTGCTCCTCCGGGAGGCCCTGGCCGGAGTCCCTCGACCGTTCGAAGGCGCCGACGGTCCATCCGGCGGCGGGTGAGGGCGCCGGGATCAGCGGATTCGGCGACGACTGGTACGGGGTCCGCCCCCGGCAGGGGCTGCCGGGAGCCGGGTGCGGGGTGCCTGTCTGACCAGCACCCCCACGGCGTGCGGTCTCGTGCGCGGTCGTCCGGAGGCGGAGAGCACCTCGAATTGGTCTAGCCCTTACTTGGTTCAGACCATTGACATGCCTCTGATCACCGGGCTATTCCGTAAGCACCTCCCGTGCGTCACACCTGAGTTGACGCCTCTACACCTCTTGGATGGCCATGAGACGTTTGCGCTCCCTCCGTGCCACTCTCACCGCGGCGGCCACCGCAGTGGCCGCTCTGGGCCTGACCGCGGTCTCGGGCGCCCCCGCCCAGGCCGCGACCCCGCTCCCCGCCCATGTCTTCGCCCCCTACTTCGAGTCCTGGACGGGCGAGAGCCCCGCCGCCCTCAGCGCCCAGTCCGGGGCCAAGCACCTGACGATGGCGTTCCTGCAGACCGCGTCGAAGGGCTCCTGCACCGTCTACTGGAACGGCGACACCTCACTGCCCGTCGCCGCGTCGTCCTTCGGCGCCGACATCAAGACCATCCAGGGACGCGGCGGGGACGTCATCCCGTCCTTCGGCGGCTACACGGCGGACACCACCGGGACCGAGATCGCCGACAGCTGTACGGACGTCGACCAGATCGCCGCCGTCTACCAGAAGGTCATCACGACCTACGACATCCCCCGGCTCGACATGGACATCGAGGTCGACGCGCTGGACAACACCGCCGGTATCGACCGGCGGAACAAGGCGATCAAGAAGGTCCAGGACTGGGCCGCCGCGAACGGCCGCAAGCTGGAGATCTCGTACACCCTGCCGACGACGACCCACGGCCTCGCGTCCAGTGGTCTCGCCGTGCTGAAGAACGCCGTGGCCAACGGCGCGCGGGTCGACGTCGCCAACCTCATGACGTTCGACTACTACGACAACGCCGCCCACGACATGGCGCAGGACACCAAGACCGCCGCCCAGGGCCTCTACGACCAGCTTGCCAAGCTGTACCCGAGCAAGAGCCCGGCCCAGCTCTGGGGCATGATCGGCATCACCGAGATGCCCGGCGTCGACGACTTCGGCCCGGCCGAGACGTTCACTCTCGCCAATGCCAGGGAGGTCTACGACTGGGCGGTCGCCAAGGGGATCAACATGATCTCCTTCTGGGCGCTCCAGCGCGACAACGGCGGCTGCCCCGGCGGCCCCGCGGCGGACAACTGCTCCGGCATCGAGCAGAACACCTGGGACTTCTCCCGCATCTTCGCGCCCTTCACCAGCGGCGGCACGGTCCCGAGCGACGACTTCTCACTGACGGCGACCCCGGCCTCGGCGACGGTCAAGGCGGGCGGTTCCGCCAGCGCAACGGTGAAGACCTCGGTGACCGCGGGCAGCGCCCAGACCGTGAAGCTCACCGTCAGCGGCGCCCCGTCCGGCGTCACCGCCTCCCTCGACCCCGCTTCGGTGACGGCCGGCGGAACGTCGACGCTCACGGTCAGCACGACCACGGCAGCCGTCAACGGCACGTACAAGCTGGTGGTCAGCGGCGCGAGCCCGTCCGCCGCTCACTCGGTGACGTACTCCCTGACCATCACCGGCGGCAACGGCAACCAGTGCACGGCGGCGCCCTGGGCCTCGGGCACGGTCTACACCGGTGGCCAGCAGGTCTCGCACAAGGGCCACAACTGGAAGGCCAAGTGGTGGACGACGGGCGAGGAGCCCGGCACCACGGGTGAGTGGGGTGTCTGGCAGGACCTCGGCGCCTGCTGAGGCTTCATGCGGGGTCGGGCAGGGCCGGGCGGGACCGATGACTCCCCCGCCCGGCCCACCGGGAAGCGGGATTCCGACCGCTACCCGGCGGCCGCGGCGGACCGGCGGAGAGTGCCACCGGCCCCATGCCCCCAGGCATGTGGCAGCGCACTGATCCGGAACGGCTCGTAGCGCGTTGCGGGTTGAGGTCTCCGCGGTGGCCGTGGCCCGGATGTGAGCAGTCCGAACGCGGTCCCGGCTGCGTCCTCCGCAATCAGGGTGGCACGCGCGGGCGCGGCTAGCACTCGCGCCGTTCCGCACGCGCGCACAGGCGACGAGATCCTCCTCGGGTGCGTCGCCCGCCTTGCAGTAAGCAGTCCTGGTCTGAGTGTGTACGTCGGTAGGTACGTCGGCGTCCTCAACCTTCGCTTCACGCAGGCGGAATCGTGGATCCATGTCCGTACGGACGCGCGCCCAGACGAAAGGTTCCTGCGTCGGGGACTCCGTCTGGGAGCCGCTCGCCCCACCCGACAGCAGCTATCCCCGGCCGGATCGATGGTACAGCAGAAGTTCGCCAGCTGATCGCGCTGCTACAGCGAGCTTCAAGTGTTGCGAGGATCGCCGGCTTTTGAAACCGGCGATCGTCGTCCATGTTTCTTCGGTGGTGCGAAGTGGGCACAGCCGACGGGGTGGGGGGAAGGCCGTTGCAGGCCGGCGCTTGACCTACGTGCCCTTCCGCTGTGACTGCTGTGGCTGTGCGGGGGCCCGGTGCCGGGCCGGTGGTGGAGCCGCATGCTGATCAGCGCGGTGATCGTGAAGGCGGCGGCCTGGTAGAGCATGGCGTACCAGAACGCGGTGTCCGCATCGGCGGCGGAGGCGTAATAGGCGAGTCCGGCGGCAGTCACACCAATCGATCCGCCGAGTTGCTGTGCTGTGGGCAGCAGCCCGGAGAGGGAACCGGCGGCGGGGCCGTGCACCTGGGCCAGGACCAGAGTGAACGCCGACGCGGTGAAGGCGCCGAAGGCGGCTCCGCCGACAGCCAGCACGGGCAGTGCCGCATGGCGTCCTGTCGCCGAGCCGACAAGGGGGGCCAACGCCAGGCACATCCCGGCCAGCACCAGGGAGGCGACGGTGAGCACCGCCGGCCCGTACCGGCGGGTGAGAGCGGGTGCGGCTCTGCTGCCGACGGCGGCGGCTGCGGCGAACGGTGCCGACGTCAGTGCGGCAGCCAGGGCCGAGTACCCGACGGCGGCCTGGAGGTGGAGGAAGAGCAGATAGGTGAAGGAGGGCACGCCCGTGTTGAACACGAACACCAGCAACGTGCCCCGGCGCGCCGAGCGGTCACGCAGCACCGCGGGATGTATCAGCGGGTCAGGCCGGTGCGGGAGGGTCCGGACGAAGTGGCCGAGGGCGGCTACAGCCACGGCGAAACCGGCCCACGTCCACCAGGGCCAGCCTGCTTCCCGCCCCAGGGCCAGGGGCAGGACCAGCGCGCCGGCTCCCACGGTGACCAACAGCGCACCCAGCTTGTCGATGCGCAGTCCGTCCGCCCCACGCGTGCGGGGCAGCGCGGTCGCTCCGGCCAGCGAGGCGAGTGCCACCGGCACGGTGAGGAGCATCACCGGCCGCCAGCCGAAGCCGAAGAGATCGGCACTGAGGACGAGGCCGCCGATCAGCGGCCCGGCCAGCGACGCGAGGGCCATGGTGGCGCCGTACAGGCCAAGGGCGCGTGGCCGGCGTGTCGCGGGGGTGGCGGTCTGGATGAGCGACAGGACCTGGGGGGCGACCAGGCCGCTGCCCGCGCCCTGCACCAGCCGGGCCATGATCAGCGATGCGGCGTCGGGGGCGCACGCGCCGGCCACCGACCCCACGGTGAAGACCACGGTGCCCGCCACGAACAGCCGGCGGTAGCCGTACCGGTCGCCCAGCCGTGCGGCGGGGATGAGCAGGCAGGCGTACGTCAAGGTGTATCCGGCGAGGACCAGTTGCACGGCGCCCGGGCCGGCGCCCAGGCCGGCCTGTATCGCCGGCGCAGCCACCTGGGCGACAGTGACATTGAGGAGCTGCACGAAAGTGGCGCTGAGTACCACCGGCAGGACGAGGCGTCCGCCGCTCATGGCAGCAGAGCCGCGGCGAGTTCACGGGGCCGGGCGGCGAAGGGGCTGTGGCTGCCCAGGAGGGTGCGCACGGTGAACGGGTTGCCGGGCATGGCCCGGTCGGCTTCCGCGATCATCAGATCCTGCACGGCCGTCGGCAGTGCCCGGTCGTCGGCGCAGCGCAGGAAGGTCCGAGGGACGCGCCCCCAGCGTTGCGGAGTCACGACGACTGCGGTGGTCGGGATCGCCAGCGGCAGATCGGGGCTCAATGCCGAGCGCCAGCGGTCGAAGCGCTCCGGCGCGGTGTCGTGGTAGTGAGTCTGCCGCAGTTCCTCGACGTAGGCGGGGTCCTGCGAGAGCGGGTTGATCCGGATGGCGCCCAGTTCCCCGGGGTCGCCCAGGTTGAGACTCTGGCCCCGTGCGGTGGCGTTCTCGGGCGAGCTGAGGTAGTCGAGGAACCGGGGCCGTCCTGCGGGCACGAAGGCCGAGAGGTAGATGATCTCGTCGACGAGTTCGGGGGCGCGCTCGGCGGCCAGTGACGCGGGGCCGCCGCCCGCGCTGTGTGCGACGAGCACGACGCGGCGGTGGTGACGGGCCTGGCGCAGCGAGTCCAGCACGGCCTCGGCGCTGTGGTCCATCGTCACGGTGGCGAGCGCCGACTTCTCGGTCAGCAGGCCCGGTTGGCCGGGCTGGAGGTATCCGCTGGGCAGCGGCGCGTCGAAGCCGTGTCCCGGCAGGTCGATGGCCACGCTCGCGGCGCCGAGTGCGCCGAGTGCGCGCTGCGTCGCCGCCCACTGGCCGGAGCCATGCCAGGCCCCGTGCACAAAGACGAAGACGGTGTCCGTGGAGGAGGAATCGGTCATGACCGCATTCCACGCGACCCGGCACGGATCATCCACTGAAAGATCTGGCAAGCTGGTCGACGATACATGTGAGATATGGCTGGGAGGCCGGCATGGAGGCGCGGCACCTGCGGTACGCACTGGCCCTCGCCGAGCACGCACACTTCGGCCGGGCGGCCGGTGCGCTGGGCATCGCGCAACCTCCGCTGTCCAAGCAGATCGCCGACCTCGAACGGGAAGTGGGCGCCCGCTTGTTCGATCGCACCCGCCAGGGGGTGTTTCCGACGGCTGCGGGCGCGGCCTTCCTCGCCCGGGCGCGCAGGGCGCTCGACGAGATCGCGGCGGCCTCGGTGGACGCGGCCAGGGCAGCGCGCGGCGAGACGGGACGGCTGCGCCTGGGGTTCATCGCCTCGGCGCTGCTCGAACCCCTGCCGGACGTCCTCGGCCGGTTCGGCCGCGAACGGCCCGACGTGCGGCTGGAACTGCACGAGATGGCGACCAGGCGCAGCACGGCTGCGCTCGTGGCCGGCGAACTGGACGTGGCGATCGGCCTCGGCCGGCCAGGGGGCGTCGGGGCCGAGCAGTTGGTATCGGTTCCGATCGGGCACGACCACCTGGTCGCGGTCGTGAGCAGCACGCACCCCTACGCGGGCCAGTCGTCGGTGGACGTGGACCGGCTGCGGCGACAGCCGCTGATCGTCGCGCCGGGAGAGGACGAGCCCGCCGTCGTCGCCGGGCTGCGGGCCCTCCTGGGCAAGGACTCCCCGGCGCTCTCCGGCGCGACCGTTGCGAGGGACATCCACACCATCATCGGGCTCGCCGCCTGCGGGATGGGCGTCGGCCTGGGCCCCTCCCGCATGCTGACGGCCCCACGACGGGGCACGTGGTTCTGCGAGGTGACCCCGCGCACGCCCCTGCCCGATCTGGTCCTGTCCTTCCATGCCCGGGACCGTTCCCCGGCACTGAACGCCTTCCTCGACGTCATCCGCAAGAACTGCCCCGCCGTCGGTGCCGCGCTCGACCAACGGCTCGGACCACAAGAAGCAGGCGACCGCGACACGATCCCCGCCTGACGTCACCTTGCCGGACGAGAGGGAGCCACCCAGCCGAGCCGACTTCAGCCGGCCCTCATGGACGACGTGGCCGCCCGTCGTCACCGACGTGTAGTCGCCCGGGTAGAGGACCTACCCCGGACCGGCCAGGGACCGGGCGATGTGGAACTGCCGCTCGGCCTCGGCCGGGTGGCCCGCCGCCTCGTAGGTGCGTCCCAGCCGACGGCGGACCTCCATCTCCAGGGGCCTGCTGGTGTGCTCGGTGAGCGTGGCCAGGGCCTGCTGCTGGAGGGTGATGGCCAACGGCAGGTCTCCGCGGCCGTGTTCCGCGGCCCCGAGCAGCGACAGGCTCGTCGCACGCAGCTGCAGGTCGCCGACCTCCTGGGCCAGCTCCGCCGCGCGCCGCGCCAGGCCCTTGACCTCGGTGTGCCGGCCGAGTGCCAGGTAGGCCTCGGCGGTGAAGCACAGGGTCTTGCTGATCATCCTGGGGCGGCCGATCTTCTCGGCGAAGGTGAGGGAGGTGGCGTAGTACGTGAGCGCCTTCTCGTGCCGCCCCTCCTGGTCGTGCAGGGCGCCGAGCTGACAGCTCGACATCCCGGCCAGCCAGTCGTCGTCGAGCCGGGACGCCATTCCCATCACCTGGCTCAGGTGGGCGGCCGCCTCCGGGAGCCGGCCCAGCGCACGCTCCGCGGCACCCATGACGGCGATCGCCCTGGCCTGCTCGCGCAGGTCGTCCCGGTGGCGGGCGAGGCGCAGCGCGTCGGCGCACCAGGCGTGCGCCTGCTCGAAGCGTCCCTGGTAGATGTCCGCGATGGCCAGGCAGTTGCGCAGGGAGGAGGGCATCCGCCGGTCCTCGGCCAGGTCGGCGCCGGGCAGCGCGAGCTCCAGGGCGGAGCGGCACTCGTGGAAGCGGCCCTGGCGGACCAGCGGGTCGACCAGGGACTCGGCGATCCAGCAGGCGTGGTCGCGCTGCCCGGTGGCCGCCGCGAAAGCAACCACGTCGAGGAGTTGGCCACCCGCGGCCTCCAGCCACGCGTCGGCTTCCCGCCAGTCCGAGAAGGGCGAGCCGGAGACATCGGGCCCTGTCGGGTAACCCTCGGGGCCCCAGTCGCTGGCGATGCGCCCGGCGGCCGTGTAGAGGTGCAGCACGGCGGCGCGGTCCGCGGCGGCCTCGTCGGGCACGTCGGCGGCGAGGCGGCGCGTGTGGTCGCGTACGAGATCGTGCAGACGGTAGCGGCCGGCCCGCGGCTGCTGCAGCAGGCTCGCGTCGACCAGACGTTCCAGGAGGTCTTCGGTGTCCTGGAACGGTCGGCCCAGCATGACGGCGGGAGTGAGCCCGTCGAACTCGGCGGTCGGGGCCTGCCCCAACGCCCGGAAACCGCGGCGCAGTTCGGGCGCGAGCAGGTCGTAGGACATGCGGAAGGCGGCTTCCACGCTGCGGTCCTCCGCCCGGAGCTCCCCCAGTCGGCGTTCGTCGCCCGACATCCGCCCGACCAGGTGGGCCACTGTCCAGGACGGGCGGTTCTGCAGCCGGGCCCCGGCAATTCGCAGCGCCAGCGGGAGGCCGCCGCAGCGGCGGGCGAGTTCTTGCGCGGCCTCCGGTTCCTGCCCGGCGCGCGTCTCGCCGAGGAGGCGCGTGAGCAGGGTGACCGCCTCGTCCGTGTCCAGCGGTTCCACGGTGAGCCGCCGGTCGGCGTCCAGGCCGGGCAGGCGCTGGCGGCCGGCCACGAGGACCTGACTGCCCGGACCCGCGGGCAGCAGGGGGCGCACCTGTTCGGCACTGCGGGCGTCGTCCACGACCAGCAGCAGCCGCAGGGAGCTGGTGGCCGCTCGCCAGGCGGTGACCAACTCGGGGAGCTCGTCCGGCAGTTCGCCGTCGACGCCGTTGACGGCACGGAGCAGTTGGTGCAGGGCGCGCTGCGGGCGCAGGCTCTCGTGGGGGGCGCCGTGTGTGTGCAGGTCCACGAACAGGCAGCCGTCCGGGTACTGGTCCTGCAGTGTCCAGGCGGCGCGGACCAGCAGCGCGGTCTTGCCGACGCCCGCCGTGCCGTCCACGGCGGCCACGGAGACGGAGCCGGTGGGCACCGGCGCGGTGAGCAGGGCGAGTTCCGGTTCCCGGCCGACGAGCCAGGCGGTGTCGCCGGGGAGTTCGTTGCGGCGAGGTCGCGAGGGGGGTGAGGCCGGGGGCCGGGGCGGGGTCGGGGCCGGGGAACGCTCGGGCGCCGACTGCTGCGAGAGTACGGGCAGATGCTCGGATACGGGCAGGTGTGCGGGTACGGACGTAAGTGCGGGTACCGAAGTAAGTGCGGGTCCGGGCTTGAGCGCGGGCGCGGCCGCGCCGAGCAGCATCCGGTCGTCCCGGCGCAGCACGCCCTGGTGCACCCGGCGCAGTTCCTCGCCGGGCTCCACACCCAGCTCGTCACGGAGCCGGGCTCTGGTCTCTTCGTAGGCGGACAGCGCCTCGGCCTGCCGGCCGGTGCCGTAGAGCGCGCGCATGCGCAGGGCGGCGAGCGGTTCGTCGTGAGGCTGCGCCATGGGCGCCGCGAGCAGCTCGTCCAGCGCCTCCGCGTACCGGCCGAGGAGCACCAGGCACTCCGCCCGTTCCTGGTGGAGGGTACGCCGCTGCCGGACGAGGCGCTGCCGCTCGGCGTCGGCGAGCGGGCCGGGCAGACCGGCCAGCGGTTCCCCGCGGAACAGGTCCAGCGCCCGCGTGCAGCTGTCGAGGGCACCGGACAGGTCACCCGCCGCCCGCGCACCACGTACCGCGGCACTCCATCCGGTCAACTCCCCGACGTCCAGACGGACTTCGTCGGATACGAAGCGATAGCCGCCGCGCTCACCGCGGATAGCGGACGCGGTGGGGCCGGTGCCGGAGGCGTCCAGCGCCTTGCGCAGGGGGTAGACGTAGCTGGGTAGGACCCGGCGGCCCGTACCCGGGGGCTCAAGTCCCCATACGTCATCCAGGAGTTGCTGGTGAGTGACGAGTGTCCCGGCACGCAGGACCAGCGCGGCGAGCACCGCCTGCCGCCGCACGGGTCCGAGGTCGAGCGGCACCTCGCCCCGGTGGGCGGTGACCGGGCCGAGCAGGGCGAGACGAAGCCGGTCCGCGCCGCCCTCACGGCTGGCCGTGCCGACCGACCCGACCGTGCCGACCGTGCCGACCACGCCCGGCGTACCTGTCCTGTCTGCCGTTCCCGCCACAGCCGGACCCACCGTGCCCGCCTCAGCTGGATCCACCGATCTCGCCGCAGCCTGGCCCGCCCATCCCGCCTCAGCCGTCACACCGGTCGCGGCCGCCGCACCCGCCGCGTCCACTCCGCCCGCTCTGCTCTTGCCCGCACCGGACTCCCCCATCGAACTCCCCCGTACTTTCCGCGCTTTCCCGCGGTTCCCCGTCGTCCCCGCGGCAGTCGCATGCGCTGCTTCACCAGAATTTCATGGGCATTGCAGTGCCTCGCGAGAGGGTACGGCGCGTCGTGTCCGGTCGCGGTCGAGCACCGTTCCGGCCTCCCCCGGGACGGGTTCCTGTCGGTCCCTGTCGGTCCCGGGGGTGTGAACCGTAGGAAGTGAGCTGTCCCGTGAGTGAGAACCCGCAGGTGGATCCCCGACAGGGCTTCGGCGGTGCCTACCAGGGCCAGGGCCAGGGCCAGGGTCAGGGCCAGGGCCCGGGCCAAGTGCCGCCCCCGATGCCCGGCCAGGCGCCGCCGCCCGTCCCGCCGCAGGCGCCGGGCGCGCCCTCGGCCTGGTCGCAACCGGTGCCCCCCGGCGAGCCCGGCGGTCCGGGTGCGCGCACCGGCCGTTCGCGCCTCTGGCTGATCGGTGGCGCCGCGGTGCTCGTCGCGGCCGTGATCGTCGGCGTGCTCGTCGCCACCTCGGGGGACGACGACGGCAAGAGCGTCGCTTCGGGCAAGCCGTCCGGCGTGCCGGGAGGCGCCGCCAAGCCGGAGGCACCGTCGGAGGGCAAAGCGTTCAGCAAGGTGCCCAAGGGGTGCGAGCTGATCAAGGCGTCCACCATCGAGAAGATCGCGCCCGGCGGCGTGTGCACGCCCGGTCTGATGGACAACAAGGACCTGGCCACGATGATCACCAGGATGCCGAGGTGGGAGGCGCCGGACTACGGCAGCAACTATCAGAGCCTGGACGTGAACGTCACGGTCGGCCCGTCGGCCGGGGGCATGTACGACATCGACAAGAAGACCGCCATGAAGGACATGGGCCCCACGTACGAGGTGACCGAGTCCCGGTCGCTCAGCGGACTCGGCGAAGAGGCCTTCGTCGTCCACGCCGTCGACGACTCGCTGGTCTGGGTGAAGGTGCTCGTCCGCGAGGGCAACGCCGCGGTCCGCACGCAGTTCGTCTACAGCAAGACGTCCTCCGACCGCACGCAGCAGCAGACCGAGGCCGACGCCGTCACGGCCGCCCGTGACGTGCTCGGCTCGATGAGCTGACCGCCCGGCGACGACGTGCACCCTCAGTCCTACGGTGACAGCGACCCCACGGCCGCACCCACCTCCGTTCAGTCCGCGTACACCACCGTGCCGCAGCAACCGGCCACACCGACCCGGCAGTTCACCGCCGTCCCGCACCCCTCCGACCAGGCCGCCCACCGGCAGGGCCCCGCCCGCATCGGCCCCTACGAGGTCTTCCAGCTCCTCGGCGAGGGCGGCATGGGCAGGGTGTTCCTTGCCAGGTCGCCGGGGTCGCGGCTGGTCGCCCTCAAGGTCATCCGGCCCGAGTACGCCGAGACGCCGAACTTCCGCGGCCGGTTCCGGCGCGAGGCCGAATCCGCCCGCCGCGTCAGCGGCTTCTACACCCCGCCGGTGCTCGACGCGGACGCGGACGCCGCACAGCCCTGGCTGGCCACGGCCTACGTCCCCGCGCCGTCGCTGCACGATGTCGTACGCGGCTTCGGTGTCCTGCCCGAGGCCGGTCTGCGGGCCCTGGGCGCCGGGCTCGCGGAGGCGCTGCCGGCCATCCACGATGCCGGCATCGTCCACCGCGACCTGAAACCCGGGAACGTACTCATCACCGAGGACGGCCCACGCGTCATCGACTTCGGCATCAGCAGGGCGGTGGACGCCACCCAGGTGACCCGGACCGGCGCCGTGATGGGGACGCCCGGATTCATGGCGCCCGAGCAGATCATGTCGAGCCGCGAGGCCGGGCCCGCGGCCGACATCTTCTCCCTGGGCTGCGTCTTGGTCTTCGCGGCCACCGGGCGGGGCCCCTTCGGTACGGGAGGGACGGCCGAGATCCTCTACCGGGCCGTCCACCACCCGCCCCGACTGGACGGCGTGCCACCGGAGTTGGGGCCACTGATCGGCGCCTGCCTGGACAAGGATCCCGCCCGCAGGCCGCCCGCGGCGTCGGTACTGGCCGCGCTGGGGGACACCGACCCCGCCGCGCTGCTCGTCGAGGGCCTGCGGGAGGACCTGGCGCGACGGCAGGCGCACGCCGCCGTCCTGGTCTCCGCGCCGCCCGTGCCCATGGCGCCCCTCGCGCCGCCCGAGGACCCGTTCGCCGCCGTCTCCCGGGGCCCGAGCCGCCGCAGGTTCCTGTGGATCGCCGCGGCGGGCACCACCGTCGCGGCGGGCGGCGGGGCCGCGGCACTGGCCGTGCGGCGGCAGGAGCCCGACAGGGCCTCCGCCCGCGGCGGCGGCAGGACCGGCACCACCGGCCGGCCCGCGGCCAAGGTCCCGGCGGGCCCGCGGCCGCGCTGGTCGGTTCCGCTGAAGAAGCTGGCGAGCGCTCGACTCCAGCTCCTGGGCGACGTGTTGGTGCACTGGGAGCAGAGGCGCGCGACCGCCTACGACACCGCCACCGGGAAGGAACGCTGGGAGGGGTCGCTGCGGCTGCCCTCCGGCGTCTCGGGGGACCCGAAGTGGCTGGGCGTGCGCGGGCCGACGCTGTTCGCCTCGGCCTGGAGCGGCGAGCACGGCTATCTGCTCGGCGTCGACGCCCTCGGCAAGCAGAAGTTCACGCACACGGTCACCGACCAGGGCACCGACGGCGGGTTCGCCGACTTCGCCGAGAGCGTCCTGTCGGTCGCCGGTTCGGTCGCGGTCGTCGGGACCAGTGGCGACAAGGGGTACGGAGTGCTCGCGGTCGATCTCGGCTCGGGCGAGGTGCTGTGGTCGCGCAAGGTCAAGGGCAGCGACTACCAGGCGTACGCCGAGGGAAGCCGCTGCTTCCTCCAGGACAACGGCACCCTCCATGGCCTCGCCCTGCGCTCGGGCGCCGAACGGTGGAAGGTCCGGGGCGTCATCAAGCCCGGCGCCTACCCCCACCTGTCCTCCGACGGCGAGACCCTGCTCGTCACCAGCACCAAGGCGCAGGCCTTCCGCGCCGCCGACGGCAAGAAGCTGTGGACGGCCGTCAATGAGACGACCACCATCAGCGCGGCCAGGGTCCGCGGCGGCCGGGCCTACCTGTACGACGGCGGGGGCACCGTGTTCGCCCTGGACATGCGCGGCGGGAAGCAGGTGTGGCACACGGCGAGCCCGGTGCACCTGACGACCACCGGCGGCGCACAGGACCAGGGGCCCGCCGTCTCCTCGTCCGTGCTGGCCGTCGCCACCTGGGCCACCGGAGACGTCCCGGGCTTCGTCGTCCTGCGCGCGGATGACGGCAAGCCGCTCTGGGCGCACCAGCCCTCCGGCGGCAAGGCCGGGGGCGCCCCCGGCGGAAAGACCGACTGGCTGCTCCAGTTCTCCGGCGGCACTCTCTTCGCCGCCTCCGACACCACCCTCCACGCCTTCCGGAGCGACACGCCGTGACCATGCCGCCCACTCCGCCCATGCCACCGTCCACGCCGACGCCGACGCCGACGCCGACGCCGACCGATTCGGCACCGGCCACACCGCGCCCGCAAACCGCCTCCCCCTCCCCCACCTCGTACATCGGCCCCTACCGGGTGATCCGGGAGCTCGGCGCGGGCGGCATGGGCCATGTGCATCTCGCCGCGTCGCGCAGCGGCCGTGCGGTGGCCGTCAAGGTCGTGCGTCCCGAACTCGCCGCCGACCCCGATTTCCGCCGCCGTTTCAGGGCCGAGGTCGACGCCGCCCGCGCGGTGTCCGGCGCCTTCACCGCGCCGGTCGTCGACGCCGACCCCGAGGGGCCGCAGCCGTGGCTGGCCACCGCGTACATCCCCGGCCCCTCCCTCACCGAGGCCCTGGACGCCCACGGGCCCATGCCCGAGCCCACCCTTCGCGTACTCGGCGGCGGCCTGGCCGAGGCACTGGCCGCGATCCACCGCGCCGGGCTCATCCACCGCGACCTCAAGCCGTCCAACATCCTGCTCACCCTCGACGGCCCCCGGGTCATCGACTTCGGCATCAGCCGGGCCGTCGACGGGACCGTGCTCACCGCCGAGGGCCAGGTCGCGGGCTCGCCCGGCTTCATGTCGCCGGAACAGTCGAGAGGGGTCGAACTCACGCCCGCCAGCGACGTGTTCGCCTTCGGCGCCGTGCTCGCCTTCGCCGCCACCGGCGTGCCGCCCTTCGGCACCGGCGCGGTACACGCCCTGCTCTACCGGGCCGCCTACGAAGAGCCGCAGCTGACCGGCGTCCCCCACGGCCTGCTCGGCATCATCGCCGCGTGCCTCGACAAGGATCCCGCGCGCCGCCCCACCGTCGAGCAGCTGCAGGCCTGGCTGCGCCCGGAGACCACCGCGGGATGGCTCGGCGCGGTCGAGCTCCGGGTGACCGAGGACCAGCGCACGCTGCAGGACGCGCTGCGCGCCCCGTTGCTCGGCCGCCGCAGGTTGCTGACCGGAGGCGCCGTGCTCGCCGTGACCGCGGCGGCGGGCGGCACGGCGTGGTTCCTGCGCTCACGCGGCGAGGACGGCGGGGGCACGACTGCCACGCCCGAACTCGCCTGGGCCAAGGAGCTTCCGAGCCCCGGCATGTTCCTGCGCGCGGTGACCCGGTCCACCCTGCTGTGCACCGAGAAGGCCTCCGGCGCCTGTTTCGACCGGAGCACCGGCAAGCTCCTGTGGAAGGACCTCGACGGCCAGAACACCGACGCGCTCCCCGACGACAAGCGCGTCTACACGGTGCGCACCGACGGCAAGGTACACGCGTTCGACGGCCGGTCCGGCAAGAAGCTGTGGGAGGCGTCATCGACCGGGGACAGCGCGCCCGAGCTGGACTTCTCGGACGGCGAGGTGGTCATGACCAAGAGCCGCGGACGCGCCCGGGCCCTGGAGGCGTCGAGCGGCGAGGTGCGGTGGACGGCACGGGACGTGAAGGACGTCAGCATGACCATCGGCGCCACCCCCGCGGGCGCACTGCTCGTCTGGGGCGGCCCGTCGAAGACCGATCCGGCCGCGATGCTCAGGGGTTACACCGCCCTCGACCGGCGGACGGGCGAGCGCGTATGGACGAAGGACCTCGTCACCCTCGGCACACCGGAGAAGAGCAAGGACCTCTACGGCATCGACGCGGACATGAAGCTGCTCGCCCTCGATCCCGACGACGGCCGCACGCGCTGGAGCAGGCCCACCGAACTCCCGCCGACGAACAGTGAGATCCTCGGCTTCGCAGGGTCCCTGAGCCTGCTCGAAGGCACCCTGTTCTGCTACCCGAGCACCGGCTTCAGCGGATCGCGGCGCGGCTTGCTCGCCGCCTTCGACCCGACATCGGGCAAGACACTCTGGACGGTGCGGACCGCCGCGCGCGGCAACCGCGGTTTCGCGCGCGCCGGTGCCACCGTCTGCTACCTGGACAAGAAGGTCCTGTACGGCATCGACGCCGGGACCGGCGCGAGGCGCTGGACGGCGGGGGAGGGCCTGGGCGACCTGGAACTCCTGGGCGCCCTGCGCGGCCTCTTCCTCGCCGCGGGTACGAAGGGGTTGTACGCCTTCCACGCCCGCACCGGCGAGCAGGTCTGGCACCACCGGGTCACCGGTGGCTCCGGGCCCTGGTCGGCCGAGGCCATCGGCGACGACCTGTACGCGGCCTGGTCCGGCAAGCTCTTGCGCTTCTCGGTGCCCTAACGACCCGTCTGCAACCTCGGTTGATCTTGTACAGGTGTCCCGGCCGTAGCTTTGGCTTCCTGGGGTCACAGGAGCGCGGCAGAAGCGTTACGGAGAGCTTGCGCGGGCTTCGGGCGCTCGGATGGTGCGCCTTCCGCGTCGGAGACGCTGGTCGGACTCTGCTGGGTGATGGGCGCGACGTACCGCACGGCCGCTGTTCCATTGAGCGGAACGGACGCTCACCCTCACCCGCACGCCCTGACATAGTCGGCCTTCCGCGCTTTGCCCGAAACGAGCGCGTTGACACCGCTCATCCACCCCGCGATCAGAGGTGACGCTCATGACCCTCATGCGTCTCACGCTCGACACCGTCTACCTCTTCGAGGATGAGGAGTCGGGGTCGACCCGCATGGGCCTGTACGTACGCGTACTCGACAACGCTGGCAACCAGGTGGCGGAGTTCCGCTGGAACAGACGCAACGGCGAGGTCGAGGACAACTTCCAGTACCCGCTGGACGGCGACCAGGAATACCCGAGCGTCCTGGTGTTCGACATCGGCGGCGAACCGGGCGGCATCGGCCGCCTCCACGTCAAGGCGTACACGGACAACGACGAGCGCTGGCCCGACGAGGGCCATCACGAGAACTTCCTCGGCGAAGCGGAGGTCGTCTTCGACACCCGCGAGCCGAGCCAGCTCGGCCAGATCCTGCTCGGCCCCACCACCACCGACAACGGCAAGACCGGCTACGCCGTCACCGGCCTCCTCGAGACCGTCCCGCCGCGCGGATTCCGTCAGGTACGACTCGTCTTCAAGGACGTGGTGGTCTTCGACGACGAGAACAGCGACTTCACGCACATGGGCCTGTACGTCCGCGCCTTCGCCCCGGCACAGGGTGACGCCGAGGCCATCGACCAGGAGCTCCTGCGCTGGAACAACGGCGGCGACCGCGTCTTCGACGAGGCGCTCTTCCCGCTCGCCAGCGGCCTCCCCTCCCCCGTCACCACACTGGCCGTGGGCGGGCCGACCCGGATCTGGGTCGAGGCGTACACCCACGACGACGAGTCCTGGCCGAGCGGCGGCGCCTACGAGAACTTCCTCGGTCGCGCGATGGTCACCATCGACCCGAACGAGCCGGACACCCTCGGCCGCCACGCCCTCGGCCCCACCCAGACCGACGAGACCCACAACGGCTTCCTGCTCACGATGAGCAGCGAGCTCCTGCCCCTCGACGCCACCCCCAACCTGGAGATCACCGGCGTCGAGGTCACCCAGGCCACCCAGCACTTCACCCCGCCCGCGGGCGGCCCCCAGCACGCCCTCGCGGCGGGCAAGGCCACGCTGGTCCGCGTCTATCTGGACTCCGGCATCGATCCGCGCGAGGGCGGCACCGTGGCCGGGGTGGTCGGGACACTGACCCTCAACGGCGGCTCCTTCACCGTGCGTTCGCTGAATCCGATCACGGCCCGACCCGTCGCGCAGGTCGACCGGGCACAGCTCGCGCACACCCTGAACTTCCTCATCCCCGCGGGCCGGGTGACGGCCGGCACGGCCAAGATTCAGGTGCAGGCGGAGGTCGCGGGCACCCTCAGCAACCCCATGGAGGTCACGGCCGACTTCCGGGCGACGCGGCCGGTGACCGTCTGGATGGTGCGGGTGTCGACCCCCACCGTCCCCGCGATCAGCGCGGCGCGCTACCGCACCGTCTCCGACGCCCTCACCCGGCGCTACCCCATCGCCGACACGGGCGGCATCGTCTACTACACGGTTCCTGGTCTGACCGAGATCCACACCACCCGTGACCTCACCGACGAGGGCGGGCAGGAGGACTTCATCGACGACCTGGAGGACATCCAGGAGGACCACGGCAACGACGACCAGTTGCTGTACGCGATGATCGACCAGGCCGCGCCCATGAACATCCGGGGTATGGCACGGTACGACGACCACGTGGCGTTCGGGCGCGACTCCGAGTCCACCTTCGCCCACGAGGTGGGCCACCTGTTGGGGCTCCTGCACGCTCCCTGCGGCGGCCCGGAGCACGTCGACGAGGACTTCACCCCGCCCGACGGCAGTACCGGCGAGGTCGGCGTGGAACCGCTGACCGGCACCATCCACCCGGCCACCACCGGTGACCTGATGAGCTACTGCGGTACCGAGACGCGCTGGATGAGCGGCTACCACTGGCTGCGGCTGCTCAACACCCTGTCCGTGCGCGGCGAACAGGCCGACGCGGCACCGCCCGAGCGGCCCGTCCACGGCACGGTGCCCGCCACGCTGACCACCACCAGCCGGCCGTTCCCGGGCCAGTACGTGCGGGTGCGCGGCCGGGTCACCCGCTCCGGGGCCGTGCGCTGGCAGCCGTGCCTGCGGACGTTCCGCAAGCCGTCGCCGCCGCGGACGGCCGCCGGCCCCGTCCACACCGTGTCCGTCGAGGACGCGGCCGGGCAGGTCCTGGCCAGCGCGCCGACCGTCGTGGTCTTCGACCGCTACGAGCAACAGGAAGCGGCGTTCAGCGCCCGTCTGCCCTACACCGCGCGGGCCCACCGGGTCGTCCTGCGTCGCGACGGGACCGAACTGGGCGCGCTGGTCGTACCGTCCGGCCCGCCGCGGTTCCTCCTCAACACGCCGCTGTCCACGCCGGAGATCGACACCGAGGGCGTCCTGCACCTGCGCTGGCAGCGACTGGACGTAGGCGAGCCCGAACCGCGCCCCGCCGTCACGTACTTCGTGCGGTTCACCAACGCCGACGGGACCTTCGCGCCCCGCCCGGGGGTCAACCTCAGCGGCACGTCCTTCGACCTGGACCTGCGCACGATGCCGGGGCACGAGCGGTGCGTGGCGCAGGTCATCGCGACCAACGGCTACCACACGTCGTACGTGCAGACCCCGCCGTTCGCCCTCCCTCCGCAACCGCCCGAGGCGCTGCTCGGCGCCGTCGACGGCCCGCTGTTGCACGCCCAGGGCAGTTCGCCGCAGCACGGCCCGATCACCGGCGCCGACGTGGCGTGGGTCGTCGACGGCCGCGCGGTGGCGACGGGCAGTTCCTTCGACGTCCGCTCCACCGGCTCCGGAGCCCACACGATCGCCGTCCGGGTCACCGACCGCGACGGCCTGGACACCACGGCGCCGCTCGGAAGGTACGACGGCACGAGCGGGGAGCGCCTGCCGGTCCAGTTCGAACAGTAGCCGGGGCGGTCGCGCCCGCCGCGCGCGGCCAGTCCGGGAACCTTGGAGTCGCAGTTCCTAGACGGGTTCTAAAAAGGTGTTGGGTGGACGCATGAGGGTTGGGTGGACGCATGAGGGTTGGGTGGACGCATGAGGGTTGGGTGGACGCATGAGGGTTGGGTGGACGCATGAGGGTT
>NZ_JBVJPW010000003.1:25162-472070 GCF_055609205.1 Streptomyces sp. NPDC036815
GTTGGGTGGACGCATGAGGGTTGGGTGGACGCATGAGGGTTGGGTGGACGCATGAGGGTTGGGTGGACGCATGAGGGTTGGGTGGACGCATGAGGTAAGAAGACATCCGTGACCGAACCGCCCCAGACCGCCTCCCAGCAGGCGTTCATCGCCCTCGCACCGCCCGACGACGCGAAGAACGAGCTGGCACACGCGTTGAGCCCGGCCTACACCGCCTACCCCGACCTGCGCTGGAACCGCATCGAGGACTGGCACATCACCCTGGCCTTCCTGGGCGAGCTGCCGGTGCATACCGTCCAGCGGCTTCGTTCACCTCTCGCCGACCTGGCGGCTGCCCGCCCCTCTCTCGAACTGTCACTGCTCGGGGGCGGACACTTCGACGAGCGGGTGCTGTGGAGCGGCATCGGGGGCGATCTCGACCAGCTGCACGAGCTGGCCGAAGCGGTTCGGGCGCGAGTCAGGGACTGCGGCGTCGCCTTCGCCGAACGTCCGCTGCGTCCTCACCTCACGCTGGCCCGCGCCCGCCGCTACGACACCACGTCCGTAACGGCGGCGACCGCCTGCCTCGACGGCTTCACCGGACGCCCATGGCAGACCGAACGCCTCCACCTGGTCGGCAGCACGATGAACGGCCACCCCGGCCCACGCCGCTATCAGGACATCGACGCATGGACCCTGGTCACTGGGCAGCCGACTCGACCCCACACGCCCTGAACCCGACCCCCACCCGCAGAAGGCCCCCTGCTCCTCACATCACACCCTGCTCCTGAGACTGATGAGCCCCTCGCTGCCACCCCTGAGCGAAGCGGTCGCCGTCGCGCCGCGAGCCTGGCTGGGCACCGGACCGTCGTCCGGACCGACATTGCCCTCCTGCGGCCCCGGCCTCCGGGCGCGGTACGCCGCCCGGTAGGCGGCGGGCGAGGAGCCGAGCTGACTGCGGAAGTGCCCGCGCAGCGCCACCGCCGAGCGGAACCCGCAGCGCCCCGCGATCTCGTCCACCGGATACTCCGACGTCTCCAGGAGCCGCTGGGCCTGCAGCACCCGTTGGGTGATCAGCCACTGCAGCGGCGCGCTGCCGGTCAGCGAGCGGAACCTGCGGTCGAAGGTGCGCCTGCTCATGTACGCACGCGCGGCCAGAGTTTCTACGTCGAACTGCTCGTGCAGGTGCTCCAGGGCCCACGCGACGACCTCGGCGAGCGGGTCCGCGCCGATCTCCTCGGGCAGCGACCGGTCGAGGTAGCGCTCCTGGCCGCCGGAACGGCGCGGCGGCACCACGAGACGGCGGGCCAGGGCTGCCGCCGCCTCGTTGCCGTGGTCGGAGCGCACGATGTGCAGGCACAGGTCGATGTCCGCCGCCGTGCCCGCCGAGGTCAGCACGTCACCCTCGTCCACGAAGAGTTCGCGCGGGTCGACGTGCGCCGACGGATAGCGCTTGGCCAGTGTCGGCGCGTACATCCAGTGGGTGGTCGCCGGGCGTCCGTCCAGCAGCCCGGCGGCCGCGAGAACGAAGGCCCCGGTGCACAGGCCGACGATGCGCGCTCCCTCTTCATGCGCGCGCCGCAGGGCATCCAGCGCCTCCCTCGGCGGCGGCGAGGTGATGGAACGCCAGGCGGGCACCACGACGGTGCCGGCCCGCGCGATGGCCTCCAGCCCGTAGGGCGCGCTGAGTTCGAGCCCGCCGGTGCTGCGCAGCGGGCCCTCCTCGCCCGCGCACACCAGCAGGCGGTAGCGGGGCACCCCCGCGTCCTCGCGGTCGATTCCGAACACGGAGAGTGGAATCGAGCTCTCGAAGATGGGGCCGCCGCTGAACAGCAGTACGGCGACGACCTCCCGGCGACGCCGCCCGCTGAGCCTCCGTACGCCTTCCGACACCGGCGAATACCTCGACCGGTCCGCCGCACGGACCTCTGACCGATCGTGCGGGTGCTCGTACGACCGGTCATGTGCACGGTCGTACGGCCGGTCATCCGCGGATAGCCTCGCCGCCCGCGGACCACCCGCGGGCGGTCCTCCCGCCTCCACCGGCCCACCGGCAACGCTCCCCGCCCCGCCGACACGCGTCGCGGGGGCGGGGGCCGCCCCGCCCGACGGCGTGCCAGGGCCGGGGCGGCCGGAATCGGGCCCCGCGGCCTGCCCCAAGCGCGCTCGAATCCTCTCCAGCCCCGCTTCACTGTCAAACGTCTCTTCGAGTGCCTGACCCACCGCGTCTTCGGTGGCCTCAAGGGCCCGGGTCAGGATCTCGTCGCCGGTCACATCCGGTTCGTCATGCATCGCTCGCCTCCCCGCTCACGACAGCCAGCCGACTGCGGGCCTGGTGAATCAGGTTGCGTACTGTGCTGTTGGTGACTCCCATGTCCTGAGCCGCCTCATCGGTCGAACATCCCGCGATGTGTACGAGGACCAGAGCCTGACGCTGACGTTCCGACAGGTCTCCGATGGCATGCAAGACGTTACGGAACTTCTCTCTCACCGTCACTTGGTCCTCGACCGGCATCGCGCCACCGTCCCGGTCCATCTCCTCCCCCAGCGGGACCGTCTCGGCTCCACGTCGGCATACCGACATCGCGTGCCGGACCGCGGTCTTGACGAGCCAGCCCTGCCAGTTCCTGATCTCCTCGGCTCCCGGCTTGCGCAGGTATTCCCCCGCTTGCACGAAAGCATGCTGGCAACCTTCCCAGCCGTCGTGGCTGTTCCCGGCCGCGGCCACCGTCGCCTTCCGGAGCACCGCCCTCCCGTACTGCCGGAAGAGGGTCTCGACCCGCGCTACGCACGCGTCACTCCACCCGTCGGGCTCCCCGTCCGCATCAGGCGGCCGCTCATCGGTATCGCTTGTCACTGACGCCCGCCGCCCCTCCAGCCCCTCCAGCCCCTCCAGCCCCTGGGACGGCTATCTCCCACCCGTTCATTGCCTTCGGCCACACATTGTCACCCACGGCGTTCGTCTCCTCCATGCCGACGACAACCCCTGCTGCCCGATAGAGAGTTGAGGAGCCCAAAACGCCTAGGCATCCGAGCCGACATCTATTCCGTACCCGCTCACCCGCCCGAAACGCGAGCCCAAGTGGCGCTCCATCGCTACGATTCGGCCAGAAACCGGCCCGGCCCAACTGCACGGATCACGGATCTCGCGGCTCGGCAGGCGGCAGCGCCGCGGAATCCGCCTCGGGCCCGGCGCCGAGACCGCCGATGACAGCGAATCCTTCCAGAGTGGTGAACTTCCATAGGAATGGCTGTGCCGTGGCGTTGTAGCGGTTCTCGAAGTCCTGGAGCCCACAATGACGGTCCGGCTGATTGAGCGGAACACACCACCGAATCGGGCAAAAGAATCTTTACCGGCAATCCTCCGCTATGTTGCCGCCCGCCTGCTCCACAGATGCATGTACCACCGGATCACAGAAGCGGTCACGGTTCTGGCGACTCGGTCGGACTGTTCCAGCAGCCGTGACGGTGCTGCGGCTCGTGACCGCAGAGGCCGGCCGAGCCCGGCCAGTAGCAGTCGCTCGGACAGCTGACGACAGCGGGGTTCACAGACATCGAACTCACCCGGCCGGCCAGTCAGGAAGCTCCCAGCCCTTCGACCGCCTGGAGCTTGACCGTGTAGGCCAGCCTCAGCCCTTGCGGCGCCGAGCACTCGACGACGGCATTCGAGTCCAACGGGACGATCTGTGGCGGGTTCCACCCGGCCGGGACCGAACCCTCCGCGGTTCCGAAGGAGTCGAGCACGCGGGTCTTCGGCGCCCACGGGGTGACCGTTCCGCCGATGTTGATCAGGCCCTGTTCGACGACCCATGTCGCGGCCCGGCCTGTCGCGTCGGTCGCCATGACCTCAGCCCGGTAGCGGCTCGCTCCGGCAGCCAGAGCCACCCCGGCGAGCCGAACCGGACTGGCCGCGGCGACGCCGCTGCCCTGAGTCTCGCGCTCGCGGGCCCCGATCCGCCCCGTCGCCGTGTCGAGGGCGAACACCCAGTCCCGCCCGCCTTGCCACTGCGTCTGCCCCCGGTCCGTCGTGGACACGCAGCCACCGAGGTGGGACACCATGTTCTCGTCCTGGGGCAGCGTCCAGGGCTTCTCGGGGTTCGTGGTGCTGCCGATGATCCGGACCGGTGTCGGCCCCCGGAGGCCGGAGAACACGATGTTCGCGCGTGTGCTCTCGCTCGGGCGGAACTCGCAGTTCACGAACGTCGACGCGGTGGGGATCTCCAAAGGGGGCTTGGGCGGCTCCTGGGCGACGAGGAGCCGGGAGTTGTCGATGATCACTGGAGGGCAGTCGCTGTTCTTGAGGAAGCCGGTCTCCAGCACCGAGCTCTCCAGCACGAAATGGTGCAGATCGGATGTCGCCACCGCGGCCTGCCACGTCTCCGGGAAACCCGGGGTCCCCTCCGACGTGATGGTCACACCGATGCCGTGGAAGGTGCCGTACGGCGCCGCCGTGGTCAGCAGGAGCGGCACGATGGAGCGGTAGCTGCCGATGTACCAGTCGCGAGCGGTGACGCCGACGACGTCGGTCGCCACGAAGTCGTACTGGGTCCCGATGACCTGCAACCGGTTGATCCTGGCCAGCGCGCTGCCGCCGAGCGTGAGGCCGAGCCTGGTGGCGTTGATGTAGAGATGTTCGATCTCGCAGAGATACGAGTTGTTCCGCAGCCGCACCCCGTCGCGTACCGCGGTGGCGCGGATATGGCTGAAGACCGAGCTGGTCGTGAGCTGCCCGTGGATCCCCGTGCCGAGGGGGCACTGGAACTCAAGGCGTCGGACCGTGGTGAGCGCGGCCCCGGTGGGCGGTCCGCTCCACTGGTACATCAGATAGACCGGGGCGGGGTCCGCGGTCGCGCGTACCCAGGTCGATCCGACGGTGAAGGCGTCGACGTCGCGGTCGAAGTTGATCAGCATGCGGGTGACCAGGCGCTTGTCCGCGTGGGCCGGGTCCGGCCTGACGTTGGTGGCGAAGTCGGCGGGGAACTTCGCCGTGGGCGCGGTCAGTGCGCGCGTGTCCGCGTCCCGGTCGACCACGAAGTCGCTGATCCGGACGGAGTCGACGCGGCCGGTGAACGGACGGGTGAGGTCGTAGTACTCCGGCCAGCGCTGCTGGCTCCTGGCGCCGAGGTAGACCCCTTCCTCGACGGGCTGGGTCAGCTTCGCGCCGACAGGAGGACGCTGCCCCTCCCGTGGCTCCGCGGGTGTCAGTACCGTCCCGGGCGGCCCGGCGTAGAGATCGAGATGCTTCCCGTCCCAGACAAGGGAGAGATGGAACGTCTGCCCGACCGGGAAGCTGTCGGGATGAGCGATGGGGTAATCCACGCCGTTGAGCCTGGCGGTGGCGGTGACCTTGATCTGTCCTGTCGTCGAGTCGCTGAGGAAGATGCCGAACGCGCAGGTCGCCGGCTCACTGTCCAGCCGTCGGCCCGAACTCGAGATGACCGGCTCACTGCCCCCGAGACACGGAAGCACCTCGGGCCGCACCGTGCATGAGACCGAGAACGACGGCGCGCCGTCCATGTCGAGCGCCGGGCTGTCGCGGAGGTTGATGGTGCTCCTGTTGCCCGCGCTGAGGGCACCGGCCCTGCCGTTCCCGGCGAGCAGGGCGTCACCTGTGGGCAGATGCCCGAGCGACTTCGACGAGATGCACAGTGCGGGACCGTGTCCCCCGAAGAACCTGATGGTGGTGGTGTGCTCGCTCTCGCCGAGCAGCTCGATCTTCCCGTCCTGGCGGTCGACGACCAGCGGGCGACCGATCCGGTAGTAGCCCGCGGGGAAGTAGACCACGCCGGGCTGCAGTGGATGCAGGGACCGCATGGCACGTGTGATGGCGTCCCAGTCGTCGCTCTGGTCGTCGCCCTTGGCGCCGAAGTCGAGGACGTTCGCGAAGTCGTGCTTCGGCGCCACGGTCACGTTCCCCTGCGCGTCGCACTCGCCGACGATGAACGCGCCCCGCACCACCGGCAACTGGCGCGCGCACCGGCCTCGTTCGTCGGCCACGACGGCGCTCGACGGCCCTGCCCCGAGCCCCGCGATGCCCGACGGCACGACCTCCGGCTGCGCGTAATAGCTCACCGTGGAGCCGGCCGCCGCCGCGGTGGCGGCGACCCCGGTGACCATCGTGCCCGCGGCGAGCGCGGCGGACGTCGCCTTGGTCAGCGTCTCCGGGACTTTCGGATCCAGCGCGGAGCAGAGCACGTCGCCCGCCTGGACGTCGACCGCGACCACTGCTGTCTTCATGGGTTCCTCCGGACTCGTCGAAGTGTGCGGACCGCGGGGCACCTTGACTGCGGGCACCTTGGGAGCAGCCGACTGCGAATCCTCGACTGAGGACACCCACCGGGCAGGGTTTCACTCGTACGGGTGACGCTGTGCGTGGTGGGCGAGAGCCATCAGGCGACGCGGAGGACCCCTCACGGCCCCACCGCGAGCCCCTACGTGGCGTCAAAACTCGCGCTCTGGCTCAACTTCTGGGTCTGCAGCCCCACCCTCGTGCTGCTGGTCTGTCTCGGGTTGCCCGTGCGTCGAGGAGATCCCTGCGAAATGCTCGTTCAGGATGTGCCGTGACAGGCCCAGGCGGCAGGCGGAGCAGGGGTTCAGGGCTGCTTGACCAGGATGGCCCGGGTATAGAGCAGGTCGAAGCCGCGGCGCTGCGCGTTCTGCTGGGACTTCGAGGCCGGCTGGGTGGTGATGACGGCGATGTCGCAGCCGGCGGTCGCGGCGTCGGCGAGCCGGGCTGACAACAGCGCGGTCTGGACACCCCGGCGTCGGTGCGTGGGGGCGGTCGCCGCGCCGGTGAGCTGCGCGACGCCGTTGGCCATGCGGATGCTGGCGCCACCGGCGATCACCCCGTCGCGCACTGCGACGTAGCGTCTGACCCCGGCCGCCGCCACGAGATCACGCATGGCACTCGCGATGACCTCGCGGGGAAATTCCTCGTGCGACGGCATCCCCTGGGTGTCGGGGTGGGCGAAGCCGTCTGCCACGACATCGAGCCAGGTTTCGAACTCCTCCTCACCGCTCGCCCGGACCTCGACCCCCGAAGGCACGATCCGCTCGAGCTCGCCCTTGAGGGCACGGCCCAACACGTTCTCGAACGACACAAGCCGGTACCCCCGCCCGGTCAGCAGCGCACCGATCGCGGGATCGACGAGGTGGGCGAGCTCGATCTGCACCGGACTGCCGCAGGCGGCAAAGGCCCGCTCCATCTCATCCATGGCGGCCGTACTCGGGACACCGCCGAAGCCAAGACCGGCGATCTTGTTCAGCGGCGAGCCTTCCTCGGCAAAGCTCGCCACGCCCCCGGCAACAGGAATCACGAAGCCCGGCGCGCCTGCCCTGCGGCGGCGAGCGGCCGCGCTGCCCCCGGCGACAAGCTGCGCCTCGACCCGCTCGATACGCTCGGCCAGAGCGGCGTCGCAGAAGAGGGGCAATCGTTCGGCGTTCACGCTCGGAGCCTAGTGCTATATCCGCACAGGTTCACCGGGGCGTCAGGGTCTGTCTGTGGCACCCGGGCCAGCATCGTTTCCGCGAAGTTCCAGGGCGCCGATCTCACCCGCGCCCACTTCACCGAAACGCGCTTCACGGACCTGCCGGCGGCAGCGAGCTGCTGGTCGCGGCGGCGGCCATCAGCCGCTGGGCGGCCTGGCCCTCGACGTGGGCACGATGCGGGGATGATGTCGCGCCGGGTCCTTCACTCGCCCGTCCGCCGAGCACGGAGTCCCCACCCACCAGCACCACGTGTGAATTGAGAAACCCCGGGCGATGGTCATGCTGCTCGACCAAGAGGGCAGTCCGCGATCGTTGGGCTCGGGTCCGGTCGCGGTGCCGGAAAGGTCGGTGGCGGTGTTCCGGTAGGACGCGGCCGAGGGGGTGCGGCCGGGGGAGGATTCCCAGCCGCACCCTTCTTCTGGCCTGCCGGTTGGCTAGTCGGCCTGCTTGACGCAGGTCTCGTCCTTCGTCGGGAGCTTGCCGGTGGTCAGGTAGGTGTTGACCTTGTCGTCCACGCAGTCATTGCCATAGAGCCCGTAGACGGCGTGGCGGTTGGCGCCCTTGAGGGTGAGCAGTTTGGAGCTCGGCAGCTGCTTGTGCAGGTCGAGGCTGCTGCGGTAGGTGGTGCGGGTGTCGCCGGTGGCGGCGACGATCAGCATCTTGGCGTCGCGGCGCACCTGGGTGGGCTGCTCACGGGGCGCATCCAGGAAGGCGCAGGTGCTGATGTTGTTGGCCACCGGGCCCATGATCGGGTGCTCGGCACGGCTCCGCTGGACGTCCTTCCAGTACGTTTCGGGGTCGCGCGGGGCCGGCTTGTCGCCGCAGATGATCGTGGCCTGCACGCCGGAGTTCGGCGACCCGCCGGTCAGGGCGGACTTCAGCGCGGCAGCGAACTCGGGCGACAGCTCGGTGGGCTGTCCCTTCGCCGCCTTGGCAAGTACGGAGACCTGCTCGGCGAACGAGGCCCGCGCTTCGGGGGTGTCGTCCGAGTTCCCCGCGATGAAGAGGAACGGCACCTGGGTGTCGTCGAGTTGGAAGGTGCTGGCGCCCGTGCCGACGGTCAGCGGGCCGCGCGCGGACGCCGCGACGATACGGTCGAGGGTGGCGAGCACTGAGGCGCGGGTGCTGCCGAGGCCGTAGGTGGCGTGGCGCTTCGCGGCCCAGGCGGCCCAGTCGGAGAGGGCCCGCTCGTTCTCGCGCTCGGAGCCCTTCAGCAGCCGGGGGCCGTAGTCGGCCGGGGCGATCGCACCGTCGAGGACGAAGCGGTCGTACTTGCCGGGAAACATCTGGGTGTAGACGGTGCCGAGGTAACTGCCGTACGAGTAGCCCAGGTAGGAGATCTTGCGTTCGCCGAGCGCGCCCCTGATGACGTCCATGTCGCGGGCCGTGTTGCGGGTGCTGACGTGCGGCAGGACGGAGCCGCTGGTGGCGCGGCACTTGTCGGCCAGGCCCTTCTTGAAGGCGACCTGGCGCTCGAAACTCGCCCGGCTGAGGCCGGCCGAGCGGATGTCGGTGCCGACGGGCCAGCCGCAGTCCAGTGGGGTGCTGCGGCCCACGAAGCGCGGGTCGAAGCCGATGATGTCGTAGCGCGGTCCGGTCTTCTTCATCATTTTGCGCACGTCCGGCGGGGACTGGACGGCGGGGCCGCCAGGGCCGCCGTTGTTGAGCAGGATCGAGCCGATGCGGTGGCGGGTGTCGGTGGCCTTGAGCCGGGATATCGCGACGGTGATCGTACGGCCCCGAGGGTCGGCGTAGTCCAGCGGTACGCGTATGTCGGCGCACTGCACGCCCGCCTTGTCCAGGTCGCGGCCCATCGTGTCGTCGGGGCCCTTGGCGCAACTGCCCCAGCCCGGACGCTGGTTGTAGTAGCGGTCGAGGCCGGTCCCGGTGCTGCTCTTGGCCGTGGTTGCGGCCGTGCTGGTACTCGCGGCCGTGGCCAGGGCGGGAGTCGCGGTGAGGGCGGCGGTGAGGGCGAGGCTCGCGGCCAAGGTCACCGCGTACCGGTTCGGCCGGGCTGTTCCGATGGGGGATTTCTCTACTCTGAGGTGTGTATGTGTCACACCGTCAGACGCTAGGGTCGGAGCCGCCCCTACTCACTACAGCCCGCACCCCGATCCCCCAGGGAGCCACCTATACCCACGGGGTAGGGTGATCCCCCCCTCAACGGGACGGATCCGTCGGCCTCATGAACTGGTCCCTCGCCGGCGTAGGTGGCGCCGATGGCATGTCGTCCATGCAGAATTTCCACTGACGCTCGATCTCAGTGCCCCCGAATGCGTAGCACTGCCGGACCTGCTGCGGGTCGATGACCAGGCGCCAGGTGCGATCCGAATAGGCGGGGATGACGACTCCGCCTACCTGTGCCATGTCGTACGGCAGGACTCGCACCTCAGCGCCACAAACCACGCCCCAAGATCCGGACCAGGTGCGGACCAACTCAGCCCAGCAGCAGACGATTCCCGCCTTGGCCGCAGGTCAGAGGCGGTGGTGGGCGTGTACCACCAGCAGACGAAGAACGTGCGGGTGTGCAACGACAACCAGGACGTGGTGGACCGCTGCGCGTTGGTGATCCTCGCCGTCCGCCCCCAGGACCGTGACGAGGCCCTCGCCGGGCTCCAGGTCGGCGGCGACCAGGTCGTGGACGACCTCTTCGGCCGCCTCGGCGGAACGCTCCCCGTCGCAGACGAAGCGACCCTCAACGCCTACCAAACCCTGACGGCCACGCTGACCACCCACTACTGCTACCTGGCCACACTCACCACCTGGGCCGCCCGCCACGGCATTACCGCCCAGGACGCCGACCGCTACATCCGCGACCTCTTCCAAGGCGTCGGGCGCGCCCTGAGCGACAAGACCCGCTCCCTGCACCAGCTCGCGGCCGACCACGAGACACCGAAAGGAGCCAACGAACGCATCCGCACCACATGGTTCGACACCACCAACTCCGACGCCCTACAGAAGACACTCGACGCACTCCTCTCCGACCTCAAGTAGTCAAGTGAGCGGACAAGGGGGGCAATTGGCGATACGCAGCGACCGCCACACGCGACTTCCCCGAACGGCCCCGGACCTCTATATCCCTTATATCCGTGACACTGCCCACCCCGGCATCTGACGCCTGATCCGGCACCGGAGTCAACCCTCGAAGGACTTCCGGAGCCGACCACTTAGTCATGGTGCAGACATCCCCACCCCGTAGTTATCCCCACCCCGCAGTGCCCGACACAGGTGAACCGACTGCGCGAATCGACGACCAACTCGTGCGGATAGTCGGCCAATGGGACCTGCCGCGACGCCACCCTGAGGCCACACCGTAAAACTGACGACGTGACCGGTTTTCTCGACCACCACTAATTCGTCGACTCGTTGACGATATGCCCCTCGGCGCGATCCGCCCGCGAGACCGCTGACGCAGACACGGTCAATCCGCCCTCGATTCATCGGAAAATCGCTGGCCCGCGCGGGGCGGGAGCAACACCTCTCGATCCGACCAGGTTCCCACGGTTGACGAAATGTCCATCTTGAGATGAAAAGAGACCTAGACTCCATGCGTGGTTCGTCCGGTTATGCACAAACTCCGCACCAGTGATGGCGTATGTAGGCTGTTGCCTGCATTGCAGAGACCTCGACCGGAATGGCGAACCAGGGCGATGCCGTCGAGGCGCATTGGGATCCGCGCCCACCCGGTGAAATGAGTCACACTGCTCACCCCCACTCGAAGTGAGGGCATGAAGCACATTCTCGTTTCCCGCAAAGCGAGTTGGACTATTCGATCAAAGGCGGCAAGGGCCTTCCGATTGCCCTGGATCGACCCCGCACATTCTCCCGCCAAATGTGGACCTTGTTCCGTTCCGGCTTTCTCGTCTAACGTCACGCCCAATCCCGGATGGAACGCCGAATCCTGCCGCTGTCCGGAAACCTACTCACCCACTCACTTACGCACGGCAGGAGCGGGGAACCCAGGTAAGCGCCGGTCCGGAATCCGGAACGGCTCGGGGTGAAGTCGCCGTATCAGCGCGACCGGACATCTCCCGTCCGAACCCGACAGCTCACCTCGCAGGCGACGGAGAGGAATGCGTCATGCCTGCAAAGGGAAAGCACCGCCGCCCCAAATCCAACTCGCTCGGCCGGGGCATCGCCGCCGCAGGCGCGGGCGGGACAGTGCTCGTCCTCCCGGTGCTCGGCGCGACCACCGCCGCCGCGGCGCAGGCCGACGCGGCCGCCACTCCCCCCGCGGCCCCGAAGACCTACGTCGTCGCGGCCGGCGACTCCCTGTCCAAGATCGCGCAGGAGCACTCCCTGAGCGGCGGCTGGAAGAAGCTGTACCAGGACAACCGCGGCGTCCTCGGCGGAGACCCGCAGCTCATCCACCCCGGGCTCAAGCTCACCCTCGGCAGCGCGGGCCCGGCCACGCCCGCGCAGCAGTCGACCGCGTCCAACGCGTCCGCCGAGCGGGCGGACCGTTCCAAGCGCCAGGACGACCTCGCCGCCGAACCCGCCGCTCCCCCGGCACAGAAGTCCTACACCAACGACCTCGACGGCTGGATCAACGAGTCGCTCGACATCCTGGCCCGGCAGGGCATCCCCGGCTCGTACGAGGGCATCCACCGCAACATCATGCGCGAGTCCTCCGGCAACCCCCTGGCCATCAACAACTGGGACTCCAACGCTGTAGCCGGGACCCCCTCCAAGGGGCTCTTGCAGGTCATCGGCCCCACCTTCGCCGCCTACCACGTGCCCGGCACGTCGATGGACAGCTTCGACCCGGTCGCCAACATCACCGCCGCCTGCAACTACGCGGCCGACCGGTACGGCTCGATCGACAACGTGGACGGCCCGTACTGACCTCGCCCCTCATGAGGCAGGGGGCGGGCCGGGCCTGGACAGGCGTACGGAGGATGTGCCGACGCCCCGGGTCAGGCGACCGGCGCGAAGGCCGTGATCGCCTCGACGAGGTCGGCCGGAGCTTCCAGCGGGATGAGGTGCCCCGTCTTCGGGATCACCGTGAAGTCGGCCCCGGAGAGATAGGGCACCAGGTTGGCGAGGAGCACGTCGACGGGTTCGACGCGGTCCTGCTCTCCGGCGATGACCAGGGCGGGGACGCTGATCATGCGGGTGTGCTCGGTGATGTCCTCCGTGATGCCGCGCAGCGGCCACTCCGTGCGGGCGGCATCGGCGCCGGCACGCGAATCGGTCACGACCCGTGCCTTGATCGATGCGGGCAGCTCGGTCGCGGTGAGGACGTTGTCCCGTGCCCCGGCGACGGATGCGTCGGAATCGTAGGCGTGGGAGAGGCCTTCCCGGTACTCGGGGGTGATCTGCTCGGCGGGCTTCGCCGGACCGGGGCCGACGAGGACGATCCCGCGCAGACCGGCGGGCCGGGTCGCAGCGACCAGCTGCGCGACCTTGCCGCCCATGGAGTGCCCGACCAGCACGTACTCGGTGAGGCCCGCGTCGGCGATCACCGCGAGCGTGTCGTCCGCGAGCCGACGGAGGGTGTAGGGGCCGGGCAGGCTGCTTGAGCGGCTCCACCCGCGGAAGTCGACCGTGAGGACGTCGCGGCCCGTGAGGCGGTCGACGACCAGGTCCCAGGTGCGGGCGGAGCCACCCCAGTAGTGCAGGAACACCAGGGCCGGTCCGCTCCCCGGGCGGTGGTCGTAAACGGGCAGCAGCGGTTGCTGTGTCGTGTTCATTCGTGTTTCCTCGATCAGTGCTCTGCGGCGGATCTTCCGTGCCTCCATTGGATATCCGCAGCTCTCCCGAGGCATCGGCACGACTGGACGCCCGATGGTGGAAACTGGACACATGGCCGCGATCCGACAGATGACCTACCGGCCCGTCGGGCACGGTGCCGCCGCTGTCGAGACGATGACGTTCGCCCGCCTTCGCGAGCTGAACGACGGCGGCACGCAACGTGCCGACTTCTACGTCCTGGCCGTAGTGGACGCCGGACATGGCTCCGTCACGGTGGACTTTCTCCAACTACCGCTCAGGGAGCGGTCCGTGGTCTGGATCGTGCCCGGCGCGGTGCACCGATGGGACGACATCGCCGAGGTAGCAGGACACCTCGTGCTGTTCGTCCCGACCGCGCCGGTCACCCACGCCACCCGAGACCTCGTCGCGTCCCCCGACCTGGTCGCGCCGTGGAACATCGACGAGGCCGACTGGCCGTTCGTCGACGCCGCGCGGAACCACCTGCTCCTCGAAGCGTCCGCCCCGCCCCCAGACGTCCCGACGGAGCTGCCCGAAATCCTGCTCTCCGCGCTCATCGCCCGGATCCGGCCGCGGCACGGCGAAGCGCGGTCGCTGCATGACGAACAGTCAGTGGGTGCAGAGCGGTCGGCGAGTTCAGTGTTCCGGCTGTTCCGGTCCAGCGTCGAAGCGCACTTCCGGGAACATCATGACGCGGGCTACTACGCCCGGGCCCTGGGATACGCGCCCCGCACCCTCTCCAGAGCGGTGCAGCAGGCCACCGGCCTCACCGCGAAGGCTTACATCGTCGAACGCATTGTCCTGGAAGCCAAACGCCTCCTCGCACACGACCGTCTCACCGCAGCCCACTGCGCCGCCACGCTCGGCTTCCCCGATGCCTCCAACTTCTCGGTGTTCTTCCGAAAGGCGACGGGCGTGCGCCCGGGCGCATGGCAGGCATCGGAGATGACCCCTCACACGGTCAACGGCACCGGATGGATCTCGTCGGCCCGGTGACCCGCGCGTTCGTGAATGCGTTGGACCGCGTCGGCCGACGGAGCTTCCGAAAGGCAGTAGACGGTGCCGGACTCCGGGTCCGCCCACGCCTTCTCGAAGTGAACGCCTTCTTCGTTCTCGATCGCGAGGTCGGCCTGGTGGGCCTGCCGCAGTTGCTCGGCCGTAATGTCGTTCATCCCGTGGTGGACGTCCATGAAGTGGGACATGACGTCGCACCTCCCTTCGACGGGTGCGCCTGGCAGCACCGGCTCGAGCTCAAGCTCCAGCCACGGCTCCAAGTCCGCTATCTCCATCCTGCGCCCGTCCGAGCGCCAGGTCGACAGGAGGCGGAGGGCCGACGGGAAGCCGTAAACCTGACCGACCGTGGAGCTCTCGGCGAGCCCCCGCCCACCCGGCGCAACGTTTCTGCGGTGAATAGCTTCCTCCACTCGGATCAGGCGTCTGCCGGGCTTTCGGGACGTACCGCCGGAGACCGCCCAGCCTGGCTCGGTGATCAAGAACTTCATCCGTGGCTTCGCCGCGCTCAGCCTGTCCCTGACCCCTCTCCTCGCGCCGGCACCGGCGCCCGCACAGACCCTCCCAATGTCCGTCCCCTCGGCCACCCCCACCGAGACCACGACCTTGGCCGACGCCGTGCACCGCATCCCGGTCTCCGACGAGCGCCGCGAGGGCTACGCCCGCGCCGCTTTCCAGCACTGGAACGCAGGCGCGAAGAAGTCCGACGGTTGCAACACCCGCGCCGAGGTGCTGATCGCCGAGGCCAGCGAGGAGCCGTCCGTCGGCGCGGGCTGCAAGATCACCGGTGGTGAGTGGCTTTCGTACTACGACGGCCAGGAGGTCGAGGACTCCCGCAAGCTCACCGTCGACCACATGGTTCCGCTCGCCGAGGCCTGGGATTCCGGTGCCTCCACATGGAGCGCGGCGCGGCGCGAGGCCTACGCCAACGACCTGGGCGCACCGGCGTCTCTGGTCGCCGTAACCACCCGTACGGCCCGCTCCAAGGCCGACCGGGACCCCGCGCACTGGCTGCCGCCGCTGCCCACCGCGCACTGCCGCTACCTCTCGGACTGGGTGGAGACCAAGTTGCGCTGGGACCTGGCGGCAGACCCGGCTGAACTCGACGCCATCGCCGTCTTCGCCTCCGGGCAGTGCAAGCGCACCGCGGTCACCTACACCGCCGCCTCGTAGGGCGCGGCCCGCACCGGAGCGGGAAGTCGGGAGCGAGCCCGGACCAGTTGGTCCGGGCTCGCACGCGTATCCACGGGGGCGAGGGCTCGCCTTGCCATTCCTAGGGGTACTAGGTTTAACCTAGGGGCCCTAGGGAGATGTGGAGGACACATGGTGCGGGCAGGACTGACCCCGGAGCGGGTGACGATCGTGGGCGCCGAGCTGGCGGACGAAGTGGGCCTCGAACACGTCACCATGTCGCAGGTGGCACGGCGGCTCGCCGTGAAGGACGCGAGCCTCTATACGCACGTTCGCGGTCTGGAGGATCTGCGCGGGCGGATCGCGTTGCTGGCGGCGGACGAGAAGACCATCCGGATCGCGGAGGCGACCGCCGGACTGGCGGGCAGAAACGCGCTGATCGCCTACGCGAACGCGTGGCGGGAGTACGCCCACCAGCATCCGGGTCGCTACATGGCGACGCAGACCCCGATCCAGATCGACCCCGAGCTGGCCACGAACGCGTCCGGACCGCGGCGCGCGGTCGAACTGACGTACGGCATGCTGCGCGGCTACGGGCTGGCCGAGCCGGACCTGACCGACGCGGTCCGGTTGCTGCGCAGCACCTTCCACGGGTTCGTCGCCCTGGAGGCCGCGGGTGGCTTCGCGCACCAGCGTGCGCCGCAGCGGTCCTGGGTCCGCGCCCTCGACGCCTTGCACACCCTCCTGGAGAACTGGCCCCCGTCCCGAGAAGGAGACGCAGCATGAGCGAGACATCCGAGATGGCCGGGATAACCGGGGTGACCGGGAAGACCGGCCTGGCTGAGCCGAGCACCGGCAGCCTGCGCGTGAACGGTGCGACTCTGCACTACGAAGTGCGCGGCCAGGGCCCCCTCCTGCTCCTGATACCCGGAGGGACCGGCGGCGCGGCTGCCTTCGACGCCGTCGCCGACGCCCTCGCCGCCGAATACAAGGTCGCCACCTATGACCCGCGCGGGATGTCGCGCAGCACGCTGGACGACCCCGCGGCCGAGCAGAGCGTCGCCGAACACGCAGACGACGCGTTGCACATCCTGGAACTGCTGTCACCCGGCGAGCCCGCCCGGGTCTTCGGCACCAGTTCGGGCGCGATCGCCGCCCTGCACCTGCTCACCACCCACCCCGAACGCGTTGAACGCGTCGTGACGCACGAGCCCCCGGTGGTCACGATCCTGCCGGACGCCTCCGACCAACGCGCGTTCATCACGCACGTACAGGAGACGTTCCGCACGCAAGGACTGATGCCTGCGATGGCAGTGTTCGCCGCGGGGCTGAAGAAGGAAGACGCCGAGACCACCGAGCCGAAGGCAGAGACCGAGGCCGAGGCGAAGGCCAAGCTTCCGCCGCGGGCGGCGGCCAGAGCCGAGAGCACGATGGCCAATCTGCCGTACTTCGTCGGGAGCATTGTCCCCAGCTTCATGGCCCACACTCCGGACCTCGACCGTCTGGAGAAACTCTCGGACCAACTCGTACTCGCCGCAGGCCAGGACTCGCGTGGCGAACTCCCCTACCGAGCGGTGGCGTTCATGGCTGAGCGGCTCGGCGCGGAACTCCGGCACTTCCCCGGCGGCCACATCGGCCTGACCACGCATCCAGCCGAGTACGGCGAACTCCTGCGCGAACTGTTCTGCGGCTAAAGGTTGTCCCGTATGGCGATGGGCCTCGTTGCAAGTTCCCATCTCCTTTTGGCTCCGCACCCGTTGGGCGTCGTGGCTGGCGATGAGAGGATCACTGCCTGACCGGATCAGGACGTTACTGAGTTCGAACGGCGGAGGTGTGCAGTGGGGCTGGGAACAGTCGTCGTCACCGGGGCGGCAGGGAACATCGGCTCGGTCGTGCGCCGGGCGTTGCGCAGCGAGGTGAGCCGCCTGGTTCTGCTCGACCGCGTTCCGCTCCAGGTCGAGGCCGCGAACGAGGTGGTCCATATCGTCGATCTTCGGGACGCGGCCGCCGTCGAGACTGCGCTCGTGGGTGCGGACGCCGTGCTCCATCTGGGCGGCCTGCCGGACGAGGCGCCGCTTGAGCATCTGCTGGACGCGAATGTGCTGGGCACCCACCATGTCCTGGAAGCTGCCCGAAGGGCGGCGATTCCGCGGGTCGTGCTGGCGAGCAGCAACCGCGTGAGCGGGTTCTATCCCACGGCCCATCGCACTGGCCCACAGGAACCAGTGCGCCCCGACGGCCTGTACGGGGTGAGTAAGGCAGCTATCGAGGCCCTGGGGCGGCTGTATGCGGACAAGTTCGATGTCTCCGTGATTTGCCTGCGTATCGGCAGCTTCGAGGAGGCGCCCACCGAGTCGCGCCACCTGGCGACTTGGCTCAGCCCGCGTGATGCCGTCGGCTTCTGCCGCGCCGCACTTACCGCACCGCTCTCCACGCGCTTTGCCACGGCTTACGCCGTCTCTGCCAACACCCGCCGCTTCTGGGAACTCCCCGCGGAATCCGAACTGGCCTACACGCCCATCGACAACGCCGAAACACATGCATCGCACATCGCTGACGCCGACGTCCCTGCCGATCCCGAAGCCCCGCAGGCCGGCCTGTACGCCCTGCCCGAGTTCACGTTGAAACACATCCGGCCCTGACTCGCCCCTGGCCCACCGCTCGGGCGTTCCGGTGCCCTGCGAAGTGAGGAGCCAACGCCAACAATGGGGCGTGAGTCACCCCATGAGGGCGAGGTTGTGCAGTCGGGCGATGCCGAGCATTGCGGTGTGAATGCCGCCGCCCTTCAGACGGCAGTCGCGGAGGATCTTCCAGGTCTTCATTCGGGCAAAGACGTGCTCCACTCGTGCACGGACCTGCTTGTGTGAGCGGTTGTGCTCTTGCTTCCGGCCGGGTACTTGCTCCCCGTGGGTCCGGCGGTGCGGCATGATCAACCCAGTCACTGGATAGCCGCCATCAGCTACTACGGTCGTCCGGCCGACCGCAGCCTTGGCTCCCGATTCCTCCCACGCCTTGCAGTCGTTCCGGTCGCCCGGCAGTGGCCCTCCGATCACAACGACCAAGCGGGTATCGGCGTCGATGACGACCTCGTGGTTGGTGGAGTACCGATAGTTCTTCGACTGCTCGGCCACCGCGTGATCGCGGGTGGGCACCAACGTCCCGTCGACGATCAGCACCGTGTCTCTCGCGAACCGATGTCGAAGCGGCAATGCCAGCAGTGGGCCGATATGGCCGATGATCCGGCCGGCCGCCGACTTCGAAATCCCGAACAGCAAGGCCAGCTGGCGCAACGTCAAGTTCGTGCGCCAGTAGGTGGCGACCAGGAGAATGCGGTCCTCGAGCGGCAGACCCCACGGACGCCCCAGTCGGAGTTCGGCCGCACTCTCGCGCTGCACCGAGATCACCAACTTGCCGAAGCTGCGCGGGCTCAGCCCGGTGAACGGACCTGTCCAAGACGGCTGCGACGCCGTGATCACACCAGCCACCTCCAGATCATCTCACCCGTGACCAGCGGTTACGGGACAACCTTCAGCGGAGGGAACGACCAGCGGTTTCCCTTCTCGTCTCGGGCCGGAGTGCGGCTTGGTGATCACGGGCATGCCGAGGTCGGTGGGACCGCCCCGGCCGTGCGCAGGAAGGTCTCGAGCCGGTCGGCGAAGCCCGGTGCCGCGGCGACGAAGTGCCCGGCGCCCGGGTGTACGGTGCGCTCGCCGTCGAGCGTGAGTGCGAGGGCATCGCAGATCCGCTCGTGCGCCACCGCGTGGTCTCCCGACGCGACGAGCACCGGCACGCGGGCCCGGCGGATGAGGTCGAGCCGTGGACGCGCCCGGCTGGGCAGCCTGGCTCCGTGCGCCCGGCGGATGCCGGCGACCACTTCGGGTGGGAGCGGTCCGTCGTCGACGACGGCGCCCGCGAGGCGCAGGAACTCCCGCAGCTCGGCGGGGTCCGTGTCCATTCCGTGAGTGAGGACCGCATCGCCGAGGCGCTCGAGTCGCGCCACGTCGGGATCGTCCGGGGCGAGGAAGGCCAGGGGCGGCTCGATCAGGGTGAGCGAGCGCACGCTGCCCGGCGCGGCCGCGACTGCGGTCAACGCCCCGAGGGTGCCGTAGGAGTGGGCGACGACGTGCGGGCGCCCGACGAGCAGCGGCGCCAGGTCCAGGGCGTCCGCGTCGTAGTCCTGACCTGCCCGTGGCGCCGGACTCGGCGGATAGCCGCGCCGATGGACGTACGCCAGCGTCCACCGGTCGGCCAGCACGGACAAGGCACCCCACGTCGTCCGCGGTCCGGCACCCCCATGCACGAGCAGGACCTCCGGCCCCGATCCGGCACGCACCACCACGACTTCGTCCACGCGGCGAGAGCATAACGGGGTGCGCCGCTACCGGGGTCATGAATAACTGATCGTTTCAGAATGAGTTGGGCTTCGGATCCTGTGGCCGACGATCTTGATCGGCAAGGTGTCCGGGTGCGTGCTGATCTTGTTCCTGACGACCTGTGGGAGCGGGTGGCTCCGCTGCTGCCGCCCGCTCCCGAACGGCGCCGCCGGTATCCCGGACGGCTGCGTGTTCCCGACCGTGTGGCGCTCGCCGGAATCCTGTTCGTACCGCGGACCGGTGTCGCGTGGCGCGATGTCCCGGCCGAGACGGTGGGCTGCTCCGGGGTGACGGCCTGGCGTCGGCTGCGGGACTGGGCTGAGGTCGGCGTCTGGCCTCGCCTGCATGCCGCCCTGTTGACCGAGCTTCGTCGCGCCGACCTGCTGGACCTGGACGACTGCTCCGTGGACGGCTCGCATGTCCGGGCCCTCAAGGGGGGATCACGTCGGCCCCTCGCCCGTCGACCGGGCCTGTCCCGGCTCCAAACATCACCTGATCGTTGACCGTCACGGAACCCCGCTTGCCGTCACTCTCGCCAGCGGCAACCGGCACGACGTCACCCAGCTCCTGCCTCTGCTGGCCGCCGTCCCGCCGATCCGGGGCCTGCGGGGACGCCCCCGCCGCAAAACCCGGCATCTGTACGCCGACCGGGGATACGACTTCGACAAGTACCGACGCCTGCTGTGGAAGCGCGGCATCAAACCCCTGATCGCCCGGCGCGGCGTCGCCCACAGCTCCGGACTGGGCAAGGTGCGCTGGGCGGTCGAGCGCGCCTTCGCCTGGCTCCACCAGTTCAAACGGCTCCGTACCCGCTACGAACGACGCGCTGATCTCCACCAGGGCCTGCTCAACCTGGCCTGCAGCCTCATATGTCTGCGTCGGCTCCAGCGGGCGGTTCGCGTGGCCGCAGGAGGGCCCTGGGGTGGTGTGTCAGTCCGAGGCGCCGCTGCGCCGGGCGTAGGCGCGGGCGGCGCGGGCACGGTCGCCGCAGCGTGTGGAGCACCAGTGGCGCCGGCCGTGGGTGCGCAGGAGGAACCGGTCGCAGGGGGCTGAACCGCAGGCGGCGAGGATGTCGGCGTCGGGACCGGTGAGCAGGTCGGCGGCGTCGGCGGCGAGGGTCGCCAGTGCGTGGTTGACGGCCTGGTCGGTGGGGTGCGCCTGGATACGGCGCAGGCCCCGGGCCCCGTCCCAGGCGAGGAGGGGAGCGGTGGGCACGGCCGTGAGGGCCTCGTTCACCGCGCGCAGGGATTCCTCGGGCGGGACGGTGGTGTCGACGCGGGCGGCGAACAGGGCGCGGATGTGGGCGCGCAGCGTGCGCATCCGCTGCGCGCACACCTCGTACAGCTGCACGTCAGGGGTGGTCAGGTCATGGGTGGCGAGCCAGCGCATGGCGGACTCCGGGGCAGCGAGCAAGTCGTAGCTCTGGCCGGCGGGCAGGGTGGCGGCGGTGTCGGCGAAGTCCAGGGAGCGGTACCGGTCGGCACCCGGCGCCGGGGGCAGAGCGGTCGGCGCTACGTCGGTAACCGGGGTGTCATCCATGCCCCTCATGGTAGCGCTTGCGTTTTTCCGTGACACCTGCCTAGCCTGACATCACGTTAACCGCAGACTTTTCTCGTGAGAAACGGAAACATGATGTCCCAGCTCAACGCCAGCCAGTTCCCGGTCCGCACATTCGGCGGTCCGACCGCCCTGTTCGAGTACGGCGGCCTGCGCTTCCTGACCGACCCGACCTTCGACGGCCCCGGCGACTACGCCACGCCCGGCGGCCCCACCCTGACCAAGACCGCCCCCTCCACCACCACCCCTGCCGACCTCGGCCCCATCGACGTGGTCCTGCTCTCCCACGACGAGCACGCCGACAACCTCGACACCTCCGGCCGCGCCCTGCTCGCCGACGTCCCCCTCACCCTCACCACCCCCGGCGGCGGCGAGCGCCTCGGGGCGAACGCCAAGGGCCTGGCCGACTGGGAGTCGATCGAGCTGGAACGCCCGGGCGGCGGCACCATCACCGTGACTGGGGTCCCCGCCATCCACGGTCCCGGAGCGCGTGAGGAGATCGAGCCCTTCGCCGGCCAGGTCGTCGGCTTCGTCCTGACGGGGAAGGGACTGCCGACGGTCTACGTCAGCGGCGACAATGCCTCGCTCGACGCGGTCAGGGAGATCGCCGAGCGCTTCGCCCCGATCGATACCGCCCTGCTGTTCGCCGGCGCCCCCCGCTTCCCCATGCTCTTCGACGGCAACCTGATCGTCCTGGACAGCGACCAGGCGGCCGAGGCCACCCGAATTCTTGATGCCCGCCGTGTCGTCCCGGTCCACCACGACAGCTGGGCCCACTTCACCGAGGGCCGCGACGAGTTGGAGGCAGCCTTCGCCGCCGCGGGCCTGACCGACCGCCTGGACCAGGACTGGGCACAGCGCGCCTGAGCCCGGACCGCCACTCAGGAACCGAGACCTCGTGCCAGGGGCGGGGCTCCCCACACGCCGAGCCCCGGCCCGGCGCCCCAGGGTTCATCGACGCGGAGAAGAAGCACGTCGACGCCTTCTCGCGAGGTCGGCGCCTACGTCGTGGTCGAAGGAGACCAGGGCGGCGACTACTACGGCATCCCCCCACGCGGAGCCCACGTACGTTTCTCCATGTTCAACCTGTTCACGTTCAAGGACGGGAAGATCATCGAGAAGCGGGCCCACTACAACCTGGCCGACATCAAGGACCAGCTCACGGCCGGCTCCGCCGCCTGACGACACGGGCCTCGACAGGGCAACACCCTGCACCCCTCCACCGCCGCCTACTGACGGCACCCGCCTGGAGTGAAACGCTCCCACTGCCCACACCGAGAACCGCGGCGTCACCTTTTGGCCGATGCCGCATCGTAAGGCCAACCAGGGGCCAGACCGGCATGCCCCCTTCGGGCATCGGCCCCAACTACCCCTGCGCCGGACTGTCCCTGCTCCAGCTCGCGTTCCTGCTCCTCTTCCGGCCCCCGACCCTGTCCCCGTTAATGGCCGCCATCGCGTGGAACACCTTCTTCGGTTCCCAACTCCTCTCATCGAGCATCCGAACGACCCCGTAGGACCCCAGGTCGTCCTTTCCGGGCCTGCTGTAACCCGCGAAGGTGAACCAAAGCGCGGTGTCCACGCCCTCCTCCTCGAAGATGTCCAGCAGTTCGGTGAAGTAGCGCACCTGCTCGTCCTCGTCCGGGACCGCGCCGCGCGGCACCTGCCAGGCCATGCCTCCACGTTCACCCGCGCCCCGGTACGCGCAAGCTCCGTACTCGGTCAGCGCGACGGGCTTGCCGTGGCTGAGGTGCCCGCGCAGCTCGTCGCGGAAGCTGTCGAGGTTGTAGGCGGCCCGGTAGGCGTCGACGCCGACGAGGTCGAACGGACCCCAGTCGACGGCCTCCCAGGGGGCCGAAGCGTAGGTGACGGGCCCGCCGAAGTGCCGACGCACGGTCGCGACGACCCGGGAGAGGAATTCGTTGACGCGTTCCTGCACCGGTCCGAGGGTGGACCACCACTCTATGTCGGCCTCGGCCATGGCCCGCAGGCGATCGCCGTAGGTCTCGCCCGGCAGGAAGCCTTCGCAGAACGCGCTGACCTCGCAGCCGGAGACGAACACCACGTCGGCGCCGGCCTCTCGGACGGCCTCTGCCCGAGCAGCACAGTCGGAGAAGTACGGGAGCAACTGATCGCGGGGGTGGTCGACGGGAAAGGGAGCGAACCAGACTTCGAGGCCGGCGTCCGCGGCGTACCGGGCAGCGGTGCTCAGCCGTTCCGGCTCTCGTCCGGAGACGCGAACTGCGTCGCAGTGGAGGTCCCCCGCGATCACCCTCATGTCGCGCCGGACCGTTTCAGGAGTGAAGTCCTTACGGGAGAGTTGCGCTCCTGGGAGGAACCCGGTGTCGTAGTTGATGCCACGTGCGCGCACGTCAACGTCCCTTCTCCGCTTGCCGGTTGCCGGTTTCCGGTTGCCGTGCTCCAGCATCACCGGGCGGAGGCAGGAGGCTAGTTGTCAGTGGCGTCAACGACAATCACAGCATGACAACACCCGAACATCTCGATGATCTCGATGGTCTCCTCGAGAGCTTAGGACTCCAGCAGGCAGCCACGTTCACGGCCGTGTGCGGCGGTGATGAGGATGCCGTGATCCGAGCCTTCGGCGGTGACCCTTCCCGCGCCCGCCCCCTGCTCCTGGAGGATCTGCGCGACCTGGACGACGAGGAGGAGTTCATCCTCGTCTCTCGATCGGGAGCGACGGTCGTCGCGGTGGAGTACAACAACTTTCAGGGTTCCCGCGAGGAGGTCCTGCGCCCGCTCTCCCTCCTGGGCCGAACCGCCAGCGCCTTCTGGAACGTCAACGCGGTGTCCTGCCTCAGCCTGGCCGAGGACGGTCAGCTCTCGTCCGTACTCGACATGGTCGTCCCTGAAGACCCGTTCGGGGCTCGGCCCGACGCATGGGAACCCCTGCTCGACGGCCTGACTTTGGGAGTAGGTGGCAGCTGGGGCTCAGGTCTTGCGGCCGTCGAGCGCGCGACGGGTGCCCGGTTCGATCACGCATGGGTACAGGGTCCACACCGCTACGTACAGATCACGGCAGTCCCTCAGTACGTGTTGGGTCAGGGTCTCGCGGACTCACCGCTCCTGAAGCGGGAACCCTTCGTGAGCTACCTGTCGGACCTGAGCCCCGCGCTGATGGGGCGAATGCGCCGTCACGCACTGGAACTGGCCGTCGCACACGCCCACTTGGGCGCCCACCCACTGGCTGTGGCCGCCCTCACGACGGACCACGTCTCGACCGCGGAACGAGAGCGCCTACGGCAGGAACTCGAAGCCGCATCCGCTCTCGCGCTTTCCCGGTCCCAAGCGCTACGGGCCGGCGAGCCCGAAGAGTTCACCCCGGAGTGGGATCGTCCCTCTGCACTCCCCTTCCGGCAAGCCATCGTCTTCAGCGTCCTCGCGACGTGCGTGGCGGCACACCAGCCCCGTACTACGGATCGCCTCCCGGACATCCTGAGCTCCTTGGTCACGGCCATGACGGGTGAAGGCGAGCGGGTACGGGAGTTCTGGATGGTCGCGCATCTGCATGGCGCTGCACGGCGAGCGGGCTGATGGCCGCATCGCCCCCCCCACCACCACGCACCCGGCCACTACCCGTGCTGCTCCGCGTAGTGCGCGCGCAGCAGATCGATCCCCCAGTCGTGGCGCAGGTGGCGCCATACCGAGTGGGCGTGGTTGCCGTTGTCCTGGGTGTTGTCGTACTCGATGAGGAAGTCAGGGGCCCGGACGCAGTAGTAGTGCCTGTCCCCCGGCGCCCGGCCGCCGGCCCAGGCGAAGGTGAGGGCGCCCAGGCCCTGAGCCACGGTGTCGTCCCAGCACTGGCGTGCGTATGCCGTCGGCGCGCGGTCGAGATAGCGGCGCACCAGGCGTTCCAGGAGACGGCGTTGCCCTGGCGTCATGTCGCCGTGAGTGATTCCTGTCGGCAGCCGGTCGGGGTCGGCGAAAGGGTCGTCGCGGGTCAGGATGTCGTCCGGCGGCACGCTGTCGAAGACTGCGAGCGCCCGCCGGTCGGGGTCGAGGTCCGTGACCAGTTCCCTGGCCAGGTCCTCCTCGGGCCCCAGCAGCCGACGGCCCGCCTGCGGGCCCTGCGTGATGCGCGCCGGCTCCGAACCGATGAAGTGCGGCGTCACGCGAACGCCCGCGGTGCCGACCAGTACGTGTACGGCGAGGTGGTGGCCGTTCATCCGCCACGCCCAAGGGGCGTCACCGTCCGGGTCGCCGAGCAGCCGCAGCCAATAGCGGTCGGGGGCTCCTGCTGCCCCGGCCACGGCGCGGCGGTGCCGCTCCACCTCGATCGCGCCGCGGGCCAGCTCCACTCCCGTCGCGCTGTGCGCCGCGGCGAGCAGTGCGTCCACCGCGGCGCGTTGGCTGTCGTCGAGCCCCTCGGTGGAAAGCCCCGGACGCGAACCCGGCAGGTACGTCCACTCGCGCAGTTTGGGCGCGTCCAGCCGACTGGGGCCCGCACGCAACTCACGTACCTGCTCCGGCTCCAGGGCGGACAGGAACGCGTGCGCCGCCTCCCGCATGTCCGCGACCGTCGCCGCCCAGGAATCCCCGTCCACCTATGCCCTCCGCCTCGCTACTGCCCGCGCGTACGCGGGGCGGTGTCGTCCAGTGACCCATGGTGCGTCATCCGGCGGCGACGGGCCGCGATCTCGGGCCACGAGTCTCACTCCCGCTGGTACCGGCGGGCCGGGGATGATGTCCGGCACGGGGGCGACGATGCGTCGCCTCGGTCGAGCAATGCCCGAGAGGCGGCTGGCATGTCTGTCTTGCTCATGTACGGTGCCGTGCTCGCCGCGCCCCTCTGGGCCATCGCGGTAGCGGTCAAACTGGTTTCGGTGGCTCTGCCCGGGCGCCGCCCGGACTGGACCCGGGACCTTTTGCGCTGGAGCGCGGGCATGGCGGCGGCCGCCGCCGTCATCACGTACTCGTTCGGCTTCGGTTCGGTCCAGTGGGATGTGAGCGAAGCCGAGTCCGGTGCGGGGTCGTCGCCCGCCGCTCCCTGCCGTTCGCTTCCGCCCGGCACCCTCGATCGGCTCGCCGGGCATGAACCGTCCTACGTTCCGCTGGGTTTCGACTGTCGGCTGGACGACGGGAGTGTCGTCGCGGGAAGCGGCCCCTACCCGTTGTTGAACGCCGTCGCGGCCGCCTTCGCCCTCGCGGCGGTGCTGGCGCTCGTCGCGGTGGGTTTCGTGGACGAGCACCGCGCGCGGACGTCCCGGCGAGAGGGTGTCACGGAGGGCGGGAGCGCGGGCAGCCTCTCGGCGTGACAGCCGCCGCAGAACCTCTGCGTTGAACTGCTGTGAAGGTTCCGGGACGGGATCATCCAGCCGCCCGGTTCCTCACGATCAGAGTTCGAAGAAGGATTTCGTTCGGTTCTGAGGGCAGCAGCGCGCGTTGGCACTAGACCTTCACGGGAAGGTCACAGGAGCGTGTGCAACCGTGACTCCTCTCACAGACCACACACAGCATGAATAGGTGCATTAGCCACCTGGCGGCATTGTCCAGCGTGCTCGACCCCCATAGAACGACTGTTGGCGAGGACCACATGACTCGCCCACTCGTGAGGAGACATGGGTTGAAACACAGACAGATGGCGCAGTTATTACGCAGGGCTGCGATAGGTGCCGCCCTCGCTCTTCTTCTCGGTTCCAGTCCGGCACTCGCCGCCGGAGCCGATGGACGCATTGACCCAAATGCGGCACCTTCCAGCCGTCCCGCAGCAGGCCCCGAGTCCCGCACCGTGACCGGAGGCGACAGGCCAGAGTCCGGCAAGACTCCAAAGGCCGGACCGGAGTTCAAGCAGACCGGCGGCGTGTGGAACGTCACCAGCCCAGAGACAGTCCTCCGCAACACTGTGACCGACGCGGACGGCGACAAAAGCACCGAGACGTTCGAGGTCTGGACGACTGACGCCGACGGCAAGGCGAAGGATCAAGTCAAGTTCCCCGGCAATGAGGACGGAGTCCTCGTCTCCCCGTATGTATCTTCCGGCAGCACGGCCGAGGTCACCGTCCCCGCCGGCAGGCTGAAGCCGGGCGTCACCTACACCTTCCACACGTCCGCGTACGACGGCTCTCTGTATGAGACCAAGTGGTCCCCATGGGCCAAGTTCCGCATCGCGCCCTACGCGACCTTCCCTGCTCCGCAGGCAAGTTCAAACATCGACTCGGTGGCGCAGAAGGCTCAAGAGATCTTCCGGAGCGACCCCGGCGCGTTGGCGATCCGCAAGGCGGGGGGAACGAACTGCTCGAAGGCAGACGCTCAAGGACGCCAGGTGTGCCTCAAGTTCCATCCGGCATCCGAGAAGCAGAAGTCCCTACTCTCCCCCAGGGCAGAGGTTCCGGACCTCGTGTCGTGGTGCTCCGACAAGCCCTCGGGCCACGACTACATCAACCGCACCGACGGCTGCCTGAACAATGTCGGCAGCGCCGACTTGATCTTCACTTCGGGCGGAGAGCCGGACAAGCCTCCCTTCGGGGTGGCGACGTTCAACTTCCAGCAGCGGCTGAAGGCTTACCCGAACAAGACGTCCGGCGGAAGTGACTTCGCGGAGTTCGACCAGCAGTTGTTCGTCACTCCCACCGCCATTGACCCGCAGCTTCTTGGTGTGCGCCTCACCTGGAACGCAGGAACGGTCTGTGACCACTGCACCAGCACCCCGGTGGCCTGGAAGGACTACAAGACGGGAGAGGCCGAGAGGGGCTACTGGCTGGACAGCGAGGTCGGCCAGACGCAGGTTGCCAGCACCACCACAAAGTGGACCGGCACCGGCAAGGAGACCATCGGCCTGACCTGGGACATGGTCGGCGCTGTCGACGTCGATCTCGACCTCGCCGCGCGCGCCAACTTCGGCACCAGCGGGAAAGAACTCAAGGTTCGCTGCGACGATCTCAGCAAGAGCAGCCCCACACCCGGGTGTGTCCTTCCGTACTACACCCCGACCTACACGATGGACACCAACCTCCACCCGGCAGCCGGCGCCTACTACTGGTTCATGCAGCAACGCATGATCGGAAAGCCCGGTACCGGCGACGCGCCCATGCACTACCTCGGTCCGGATACCACCAAAACCAACACGAGCGGCAACCCGTGGACCTCGGACGACAGCCGCAAGGTGGTCTGCCCGACCGCATGGGAGAAACATCCCATGGACGCCTCGATGGGGTCGCCGCCGTCCTGTGACGAGTTCGCCATGGCCTCAACCCACGAAAGCGGCGGCTACCCCGACGCCGGCAACAAATACCAGGTCTCCTCAGGAGACAAGTGCGCACAGCTCTACGCCAACCCGTCGGGGAGCTCCTTCGGCCTTTTCGCCGACACGCGCAAGGACAAGAACGGCCCCGGCAACGCCGAGAAGTGCGGCCGCGCCACGATCCCCCGCATTCAAAACACTGAAGCCTTCAAGGAATTTCCGGCTCCCGCCTGGCGCATGCTCGACAACGACGCCTTCTACCTCAGTAACCCTGGCTTCGAACACTGCACCACCGCCAGCAGCACCTGCGCGTGGAAAAAGATCAGCTAAACCCTAGTGACGTGTGGGGTGAGGGCGAACACTCACCCCACACGCCTCACCCTGCCAACGGCTCCCAAGCCGCACGCTCGGCCGCATCCTGCGGCTCCCCCCACACCAAGAACCCGTTCATCAACCCAACCCGCGCCTCTGCTGCGAGCAACGGAACTTCGAGGACGTCAGCCATCTCCTCCACGAAGTCTGTCAGCGACTCGAACTGCACGCTGAGCTCCGCATACTCGCACCAGTACCAGATCCTGCCGGTCTCAGCGTCCACAGACAGACCAGACAGAGCATCCGCACCGATCGCAGCAAAGGGGACCCAGGAGGGACGCCACCCCGTCACCTCTTCCGCACCAGCCGTCCTCCGCTGCGCCTTGCGCTGATGCAGCGACAGTTGTTCCTGATAGACGAGACGGACGACCTCGAACGACATCAGCACACTCTCCCGCGGCATGAACCCAGGCGTCGACTCCGGTCCCACACCTGCGCGCCGACTCCACAATGCCCTCAGTCCGAGAGGCAGACGCACACCCAAAGACTCCTGCAGTTCGTCGAGCTCCGCCTCGGAGGCCCCAGGCAACAGGTTCGTCCATGTCGCCGGAGCATTTCGTTCAAGCCAGGACTCAATACGCTGCCAGGCGTCATCTATCTGACGCCACTCAATGCTCTGCTCGCGTGCCGTATGACCATCCATACCAGCACGCTACCGTCGGCCGTTCACGTGCTTGGCATGGAACGCAAGGTCCGGCCGTGCGCCGCCGTCTTCGCCGTGCCCACACGGTTTTCCTATCAAGGCCCACACTCGACTGCCGTCAGCCCTGCGAACCGGGCAGGACCGTCATCCCCAGCCATCTCCTCGACACCCTCGCCGCATTCGCCTCCGGCCAAGGCAAGGACACCACCGTCCGGTACACCACCGCCCCGTAACGAAATGAACGGCATCGAAGTCGTCTGCGGCGCCCGACGTCGCTGACGTACTTCCAGCCCTCGCCCGCCACCCAGGCCCGCAGCCCCGTGAGCGCGCCGTCGGTCACTGCCCACCGGTCGACGTCGGCGCGCTCGCGGCACACCACGATCTCCGCGTACCCGCCGACCCCGCGGTCCGGAAGCGGCACGCGGAACTCCGAGACCATCACCATCTGCCGGCGCAGCAGCTCAAGCTCGTCCACGCCGCTCATCACTGACTCCAGCCGATGAGGCGGAACTCGGCTCCCTGCTCCTCGAGGAGCTCCTTGGACTGTGCCTGCTCGCTGACCTGGACCAGGCGCAGGATGTCGTCACCGTCACACTCGCCGCACAGGAAGCCCGCCTCACCGAGGTAGACGGCGTAGTGGTCACGGGTGGGCTCTTTCGGCGAGCGGCACGATGCCGGCCCCGACGGCGGCACGCAGCCAGGTCGCGGCCTCTTCGACCACGAGCTTCTACTCATCCGGCTTCAAGCTGTTCCACCTCGCGGCGGACCCGTAGGACTCATGCGCGATGCGCTGACGCTGCTGGGCGATGACCAGGGCACGGGGGGCGAGGGAGAACGAACAGCGGGACTCCTCCAGCGCGGCCGCCCACTCTCGCTCAAGGCGGGCACCCACACCTCAGCGCGCCGGTCGGCACGCAGCTGCGCCAGGAGTTCGGCCGGAGCCCGGCGCGGGCGCCTGCGGCGTGGCGGGGGCGTGGTCGGGCTGCGCGCTCATCGGGTCCTCCCGGCGGGTCGTGACCTCACGGTACGCGCCGGGGCGCCGTGGAGGCGGACATGCGGTGATCCCCTTCTACTGGGTGCGCAGGGTGCGGGCAACGGCCTGGGCGTGCTCGCGCAGCGGCGGGTCCTGCTTCTCCCAGGTGGCGGCTACGTAGTTGAGGAGTTCGGCCGTGGCGCGCTCCGCGTCGCTCGGGTCGCTGGCGAGCAGCTTGTCGACGGCGACGTCCAGGGCCGGGGTAGACAGGTCTTCTGGGGCGAGGGCGTTGCCGCGGTCGACGTCCAGGACCAGGAGGTGGCGGACCTGGGTCAGGGTCTGGATGGTGAGGGTGTCCTCGCGCGGCGAGTTGGCGTCCGCGGTGACGAAGCCGGGGTGGTTGAGGATCGCTGCGGCGATGGCCTGGGTGAGCACCGGCTCGGGCAGCAGGTCGTCGTCGTTGGGCTCCGGGTCCCCCAGGGTCAGCGTGTAGTTGATGCCGACCTTGGTGGTGAACCGCACCGTGTCGCCGCCCGGGTTGGCGTCGGCGGTGGCGAAGTGCGGGCTGCGGCGTAGCGCGTCGGCGATGCGGACCGGGTCTTGGTCGGCGTCGGGAAGTGGGCTTTTGTGTCGCGGTCGATGGGTGAGCCGAAGCCCGCGGCTTGTCACACATGCTTACTCGGCGGCCCTTCTGTCACCACAAGTGAAGATCAACAGCCTCTGGCTCCCCGAGGCGGTTCCATGCGGCGACACTTCACCACAACCGCGTCCTGTTCCTGCGCGTCCTACCACTGAGCGCCGACAGGAGTCGGCTACCCCGGGGGATCAGGACGCGAGTCATGCAGAAGTACGCGATCGGCCAGCACATCCCACCGTTCTTTTGGCTCCCGCGTGGTGCGAGGCGACAGCCACCCACGTCCGTCCGGCGACTGGTGGGGTTCTGGCTGTTCGTGCTTGCCTTCGGGGCCGGGCTCACCGCGCTCGACTGGGACGATGATTTCGGCGGCAGCCACCTCATGGCGCTGCTGCTCCTCTTCCATATCTTCGACGACATCAGCGACGGGGTACGGCACCGCTGGCCGGCCGCACTGGCCGCGGTAGCAGTCCTGTGGGGTGCCAGCCGGCTCACCAGCGCCGTCCTGCCCGGCTCCCTCGACAATGCCTGGGCGCAGAGCGTTGCCTCCGCTGTCGGTGTCACGCTCGGGCTGGCAGTGAGCGCCGCGATCACACGGCTCCCGGAGCGCCGACGACATCGGCCCGCTGAGGACACGGACACGACTCCGGGTTCGGCCCGGTAAAGGAGAGGGCCGCCGGCCTCGGTGACAACAAGCCTGCCTTCGTGACACCTATCGCGCTTCAGCTCAATGAGCAGGAATACAGCAGTCACGCTTTCGCTCCTGTCAGTACTTCAGGTCCAAATAATCGATGTCGTTGATTTCCACGATCGAAAGTCCCATAGCGCGGCCGCCGCGGTCCTGGAAATAGACTCCACGGTGCCGGAGACGAGGTGGACACCGTTGGCCGCGCGTCAGCCGGGCGGCCAGCGCGGTGGAGCCCCGCGCCTGGCCAAAGGCGGCCCCGGCCGCGCCCCCGCCGGCGGCAGGGCACGAGATCGTCGTCTTCTACCGCTACCGCCTGTTCACCGGTGGCTTGGTGCTCTGCGGCTCCGCGCACCACCTGACTGTCGAAGCCCGTGACGTCGGCTTTTGCGGATCCAGCCTTGTTTGGCCGTACCGCGCGGTTGAGGCGGAAGACCAGGACAGTCACCAGGCGGCGGTCATCTGCCTGGTGATCCCGACAAGATCAGTCGAGGGCTTGAGAGCGCAGTAGAGGAAATCGTCCCCACGGTGGCGCCCATGAGGCTCAGCGGCCTGGCAAGGGTCCTGTGCATGTGCCCACCGCAGGTCGACTGGCGCAATCGATACCCGGACAGGACAGTGCTTGCCACGCCCCTCTACGTCGAGAACGGCCCCTGGAACCCCAAGTGGTAGAAGGCCAGCGTCAGAAACTGTGTAGTAGCCCGGGGCTGGGGACGCGCTGTGAATCGGTCAGCCGCTTGAAGCTCTACATCACCCTCGCCCGAGAACCCGAGCCGAGCGAAGCCGGTGAAACTCAGTAGCTCTGCGGCTCCAACTCTGCATACGTTCGGCCGCATGGCTGACGACTGCTTCGGGCATCCACGACTCGCCGCGATCTACGATCCGCTCGACCCCGACCGCAGCGATCTCGATGCCTACCTCCGGATGACGCAAGAGTTCGGGGCGCGCCGAGTTCTGGACATCGGCTGCGGCACCGGGGTGTTCGCACTTCTCCTGGCTGACCGCGGGATCGACGTCGTCGGCATCGATCCCGCCCAGGCATCCGTCGACGTCGCCCGGGCCAAACCGGGCAGTGAGCGAGTGCGCTGGATCTGCGGTGACGCCACAGCCCTCCCGTCACTGCAGGCCGACCTCGCGACGATGACAGCGAACGTCGCCCAGGCCATCGTTGATCCGGACACCTGGCAGAAGACGCTGCAGGGAGCCTACGAGGCCCTACGGCCCGGCGGGCACCTGGTCTTCGAGACCCGTGATCCGGCCAGACGCGCCTGGGAAGAGTGGACCCGCGAGAACTCCTACCGCGTGACGGAAATCCCGGGCGTCGGCTCCGTCGAGAGCTGGGTCGACCTGATCGAGGTGAGCTGGCCTCTGGTGACGTTCCGCTGGACCTACGTCTTCGCAGCGGACGGACAGGTGCTGACCTCGGATTCGACGCTGCGCTTCCGAGAGCGCAATGAGGTCGAGACGGACCTGGTCGCCCATGGCTACGTGGTGCAAGACGTGCGCGACGCGCCTGACCGGCCGGGCAGAGAGTTCGTCTTCCTCGCACGACGTCCCTGATCCACAGTGATCCACGCCACTAAGACTTCGATGGCACACGCTCAAGGTTCGATGACACGGGACATCCGCAGACCCTGGCTCACACCTGATGTCGGGCGACATGAGGACGGCAGCGGGTTCCGACAGTTGATGTCAGGGGTCCGACGTGAGGTGTGTCGACCAGCGGGCCCAGGCGGCAAACCGGTAGACGAACCGCTCGATGCGCAGGCCCGTCCCCGTCGGCGGCCGTCTCGGCGGCGCGCTGGGCGGCGGCGGAATCCTTCACCGGCCCGTACAGCTTCCCCTCAGCGTTGCGCGGGCCGACGGTGAAGCCGGGGAGCTGGGAGAGCAGCGGCTGCTCGATGCGGTTCAGCCGCTCCACCTTGCCCTTGCGGTGGGGGGGGAACGCGGGCACGCGGTGTATGACCACGGCCAGGCCGCCGAGGGCCTCCTTGACGGCGCCGGCGGCGAACTCCAGGCTGCGCTCGATCCGTACGCGCTCGGGCACCGCGCCGACCGGCGATCGTGGGTGAGCGCCCTACACATCGCGGTCAGGACGGTGGCGGAGGTCGAGGTGAAGGCAATGGCCCAGCGCGGTCATCATCAGCGCCATCGAGGCCGCCTGGCGGGAGATCCGGCGCCGCTTCGGCGATGTCTGGACATCTCTGTCACCACCCCGCCCACCGCCGGCGCGCAGGACCCCACCAAGTGCGCCGCGCTGCGCACCGGCCGGCGGTTCGTGCGGGACGGGCACCTGACGATGGAGCTCCAGGTCTCCTCCGGCACGCTCGGGCTCGGCGGCCGTCTCGCTCCTGAAGCGGAATGTGGCTGGGAATCGAAGAAGCGCAACTCTCCAGAGCATCCCCTCCGCGACGGACGCAAGAGACACCTTGTCGTCGACACCCTGGGCCTGCCCGTGATGATCACGGTGATGGCGGGTGACGTCCGCGACGAGATCATCGCCCGCGACCTGCTCTTGCGCCTGCGCCTCACCCACCCACAGATCACCCAGATCTGGGCGGACTCCGCCTACGCCCGCGATCTGCTACCCGCCTGGACCGCAGGCCACCTCTGGATGACCCTGCGGCTCGTGCTTCGGCCCAAAGGCACCCGTGGCTTCGTCCTCCTGCCCCGGCGCTGGAAAGTCGAACGACCCCTCGGCTGGATCATGAACGCCCGCCGCAACGCACGGGACTACGAGCGACTTCCCCGACATGCCGAAGCTCACCTGAACTGGGCGTTCATCACGCTCATGACCCGGCGCGTGAGCCGCAACGGGCGCACCCCGCGCTGGACGAAGAAGCCGCGGCCAGCCGCGTGACCTGCCCAGCATCCGTCACAGTCATCGCGACCGCTCACGTGAGTGACTGGACACACCCACCAGTTGACTCATCCCCCGACCATAGACTCGAGGCGGCAGCCGCCTTCCAGGCCGCCGTTCCCGAGCACGCGAAAGCCACCGGCCAGCCGCGCCATGAGGTCGAGCAGGCCGTGAAGAAGGCGGTGCGGCACGCCAAGGATGACCCTGCTGAGTAGTGCCCCAAGCTTCCCGGCCGCTCGAGCACCGTCTGGGCTACCAGTCAGTGAGGTTCACGACGTGGGTGCAGTGTGGATCGGGGTCGTCCTCTGTCCGGTACTGCCCCTCGTCGAGCAGCGACGGCAGGGAGGCCAGCAAGGCAGTGGTGGCGTTTGACGGGCGCACGTCGACGGCGATGGCCTCGGGGGCCTTTGCGGCGTTGAGGTAAAGACGCAGTCGGTCCTCGTCCCGGAAGCAGAAGCCGCGCAGCAGAGGGCTCGGCTTCTCTTCCGCGTACGGCTGAGCGAAGCAGCGCAGGATCAACAGAGCGCGGTCGTCCGTGGTGGGGGCCGGTGCCCCCAGAAGTGAGGGGTCCACGCGGACGAGGAGCATGCCCATCACCTGGCTGATGCGCTCACTCGAGTAGATGCGGGTATCCGTGACGAGGGTCCGTAGAAGCGCCGTAATGTCGTGCGCCGTGGCTGGTTCGTTGTCCCACTGCAGAGGGATCTCGTAAGCGATCAGCTCATCAGGCGCGTAGGCGTTCGCTTCACCCATAACAACGCGGATCACCGCAGGTGGCGCAGATACGGGTAGGACGCCCCGGATGAAGTGTGTGCCGGTGACCGGCGTATGGACATGGTGGAGCAGCAGACGGGTGATGTCCGCCTGCTGATCCGCGATCTCGGCGTGCGTGGATGTCATTGACTCATCCCACCGGTGCGGACGGCACGCTCAGTCCCACTTCTCGTACACCGTGACGTCGAAATTGCAGTAGCCGAACTCAGCAGATCCCACCTCCTTCACCGTTCCCATCACCAGACGACCTTCGTCCGTGAGGAAACAGAAGTGCTGGCCCTCTGCGAGCTTCGCGTCTGCCTCCGACTGAGTCACGGTGAGCTGGCTGCACTCCCGCGGGCTCGGGCTCTGCCCCTCCGGCACCACATAGAGGGACGCGTTATCAAGGTAGACGAGGTGATCTTCATCAGTGGCGTAGTTGTTCACATCGGTGGTGCCGGTAGTTTCCGATGGCGGAACGCTGTCGAAGTTCCGTTCGCCCCTGAACTTCAACAGCCCAGACCACCGCACCTGGTAGTTGCCACTTGTCGCCGCCTTGCTCCCCGTAGGTGGAGGCTCCTCCGGCGCAGGCCCATTCGCCGAGCTGGACGCAGCGGACGACTGCGTCGGCCCGGCCGTGGACGTCGGGGCCCTCGCCTTGTCGTCGGTGCCGGCGGCCGAACACTGCTGAAGCGCTACGGCCAGACCCACCACGGCCGCCACAATGCCCAAACCTGCGGACCAGTTGGCCAGCTTTCGTGCACGGCTCTGCGAAGGATGCTCGCCACCCGGTGGTGTTGAAGACGGCCCTGCCCCATAGGGATTAGACATTCAAGCCCCCCGGATTTCAGCACGATGGCCCTTGCAGTCTGGCACCGGCGGAGGTGTCTGACGCCCCCGCTCTGCTCCCCGAATGCAGCAAAACGGTCACGGGGCGTCCCCCGAGGCTCAGGGACCTCACAGCACCGTTTCGCCGAACGCATGAGCGGTAACGGCGAAGGCGGAACGACGCGCTGGAGACGCTGCTCTTCACTCGCCGCGTCGTCATCCAGCAGGCCCGCGAACAGCTCGCGCAGATTGACGCCCCGCCCACGTCCCCCGGAACCCTTGGTGGCGTCCATGCCCCTCTCCTCGCCCAGCAACCGCGTATTGGTCCGCGACCCACCTGCGCTATCGCGGTTCTGCTGGAGTGGACAGGTGGATCAGGAGGCACGGCCGCTTCACAACAACTCGCTCCGATTCCACGGAGGTTGAACCGTGAAGCTCACCAGCAGCCATGGCCTCGTCATCCCGATCGTCCCGACCGGCCGCACGGCGCCGTAGTCAAAGACGAGCTCCTCGTCGTCCTGGTGTACGTCGCCCTGGCCTGGCGGAGGAAGTACGCCGTGGATGCGGTGGGCACGGCCTCTTGGTCCACTCGGCAGATGTCATGGTGATCGGCGGCGGGTAGCCAGGGCTCGCCACCGGCCTGGGCGACTCCGACGACTTGCCCCGGCGGTGGGACCACTGGCCGCCTCGGCGTTCAAGCGCCGGACTTGCGGCTCGGGTACCGGGCCGACGGACAAGTCCGTTCGGTCTCGCCGCGAACCGCTGGGTAGCGGCCGATGCCAGGCGGGCGTCGCAGGTAGTAACGTTGTGGTACTAGTTCTACTTTGAGACCACATTGGGGCCATCACAGAGGAGAAGCTGTGTCCGACAACAGGAGCCGCGTCAACTTCCAACACGGGCAGGAGTTCCTGGCCGCGATCTCCGAACGCTGGAACTACCAGATCCTCAGGGAGGTGTTCTTCGGCGTTGGGCGCTTCGGTGAACTCAAGCGGAATCTGGGAATCTCGGCGAGCATCCTCACCGCACGGCTCAACAGTCTGACCGAACTGGGCCTGCTCACCAAGCGCGCCTACCGATCCGACAAGCCGTGGTACGAGTACACGCTCACCGACAGCGCCCGTGAACTCGTCGTCCCCGCCATCGCGGCCGTCACACGCTGGGCTGAAACGCATGCGACCGATACCGATGTCACGCATCACCCACTGATGCACACGACCTGCGGCAACCCCACCAACCCGTATCTCGCGTGCAGCAGCTGCCATCAGCCGGTCGACGCCTCGACCCTGTATCCGACCACCGCCGGGGAGGGCGGTGCCGGTCGGCAGGGCGGGTCGGCCCCCGCGGCGCCGGGCGACTGAGCTCCCGATCCGGAACTGGGTAGTAGCGTTATGGAACTAGTAGCTTTACAGTACTACTTACTGAACGTCTCTCAGATTACGGAGAGGAGCGATCATGACCACGAATTGGCTCGAAGGGGTTGCCGAGAAACTGATCCCCACGTCACTGGGCCTGATCAACGTGCGCGTCGGCGGCCGTTGTGACGGCCCCGCCCTGGTGTGCTGGCCGAGCCTGATGATGGACGGCACCATGTGGCAGTACCAGTACGAGCACTTCGCCCCCACGCACCGCGTCGTGCTCATCGACAGCCCCGGACACGGCAGGTCCGACGCGCTACGCAAGATCATCGACCTCAAGGACTGTTCCGACACGCTCGTCGAGATCCTCGACGCGCTCGAAATCGACAAGTGCGTCCTGGTGGGCAACAGTTGGGGCGGCATGCTCGCCGGCGTCTTCCCGGCCTACTACCCGCAGCGGACCGCCGCGGCGGTCGGTATCAACTGCACCGCCTCGCTGCCCACGACCTTCGAGAGCATCTGGGCCGGCGCGCTGTCCGCCTTCCTCTCGCTGCACGCGAAGATGCCGCCGCTGGCCGCCAAGGCTGCCAGGGCCGCGTTCACCGGCCCCACTGCCGAGGCCGGCAACCCGGAGTTCGTGGAATTCACCAAGTCCGTTCTGCGGGACGACCCGAAGTCGGTGGCATGGGCACTGCGCAGCATCCTCATAGGACGCAAGGATGAGCACCGCCGCCTCAACACCATCAGGAACGTGCCCGTCCTGATCATCGCCGGTGAGGAGGACAGCCAGTTCCCGGTGCACGTGGTGCGGAAGATGGCGGATGCCATCGAGGGGAGCACCTTCCGCGTGCTCCAGCACACCGCGCACCTCGCCGCTCGCGAGAACCCCGAAGGCGTCAACGCCGAGATCGGCGCCTTCCTGGCCTCCCTGCCCGCAGCGGCCTGATCGGGAGACCTACGCCATGACAAACACCGCACACGCGACGGCCGTACCCGACTGGGTCCTGAAGTTCATGGCCGCCATTGACACCCTGGAGTTCGGGGAGGGTTTCGCGCCGCTGACCGAGGACACCGACATGTTCTTCGGCACCGAGCACATCCACGGCGTCGAGGCCATCAAGGCGTTCTTCGTCAGGATCGACGCGCCACTGAACATCACCCACGAGGTCCTGGAGTACTGGACCGCGGGCGACGGCGTCCGCCTGCTGCGCGGCGAGGCCACCATGTCCAAGAAGAGCGCGCCGCACCAGGAGCTGCGCGCCCCGTTCATGCACATCTTCGCTCTCGACCAAGAAGATCCGGCCCGCGTCCGCACACTCCGCATCACCGCGGGCCCGCTTCGGACCGACGCCGTGATGTGACCCATTCCGGGGCCCGACCCGGCGAGACGTTTCTGATCTACACCCCCTGCGGGGATACCGGGCTCATCGACCTGAACGACGCCCACGCCCTGGCGTACAAACCCATGCAACCGGGTGTGAGCCTCCAAAAGCACTCACCGGCACGCACTTCCTTCCTCTACCTGTCGAGCCTTCCTGCGGATTCGAAGAACCGAAGGCTGCTGATCAACCAGCCCCTGTGTCGCCCGGGCCCTTGCGCGTCTCCTCCAGCGCGCTGCCCGCTGATGCACCCATGCCGAGGCCCGATACCCCCATTGGGCCGCGTACCGAAAGTGGCGACGGTTCGCTGCTCCTCGAAAAGATCAGTCGCAGTGATGCTCATGAAGGTTGCGGACTCTGGGCCGTGCCGTGGGCCAAATCGGCCAGGCGTTCCGCGTCTGGAGTGCCAGGATTGGCTGACCAGAGCACGAGTTGCTGTTCTGGGGCACCGGCGTAGCGGAAGGTGTCCCAGTCGAGGACGAGTTCGCCGACGGTGGGGTGGGCGATGCGTTTGCTGCCGAAGTCCTGGTGTGCGACGCGGTGCTCGGCCCACCAGACCCGGAATTGCTGATCGGCAACGGCCAGCTCGCCCACCAGAGCTGTGAGGGCTGGATCGGTCGGATTCGTTCCGGCTTCCATCCGCAGGACTTCGACGCATGTGCGGGCCACGTCTTCCCACTCCGGGTAGATTTCGCGCATCACCGGGTCGGTGAAGACCATGCGGACGTAGTTGCGCTCGGGCTCGGGCACAGCCGCGAAGTCGCACAGCAGCTGTGCTGCCAGCGGGTTCCACGCGAGGATGTCAAGGCGCGGGCCGAAAACGATGGCGGGTGTACTGGTGAGCTGGCCCAGCAGCCGGGTCAGGTGCGGGTGCACTTGAGGGCGAGGGGACCGGCGCGGCGTTTTGCGGTGACCGGCCCGCGCGGCCTGTTCGACCAGCCCTTCCACGTATGTCCGCTGGTCGCCGTCCAGCCGTAGCTCCCGCGAGAGGGATTCGAGCACCGGCGGCGACGGTGCCAGCCGGCCCTGCTCGATGCGTACGTAGTAGTCGGTACTGATCGCGGCGAGCTCAGCCACTTCCTCGCGGCGCAGCCCCCGCACACGGCGCTGGGTGTGGGTGCGCTCAGGAAGCCCGACCTGCGCCGGTGTGAGCTCACCACGGCGATGCTTGAGGAACTCACCGAGCTCACGAAGGTGTGCGGAATCAGTCATTCCTTCAGCATGGCCCCGGGGGGAAAGCTCTGCCTGGGAGAGATCCTTCCCAGGAAGGATCTCGACCTTCCCGGCCCCCGCCGTCGGCCGGACAGTGGGTACAGGCCCGCAGATCGCCGGCCAGCAGTGATCCCTCAGGAGCAGAAGATGAGGACTGACGTCCGCTTCCCGACCAACGGCCTGCAGCTCGCCGGCCACCTCTACCTTCCCGAGGAAGGCGACGGCCCGCTCGCCGCCATCGTCGTCGGCCACCAGACGACCGGGGTTAAGGAGCAGTCACCGGCGGTGTACGCCACACGCCTGGTCAAGGAAGGGTTCGCCGTCCTGACCTTCGATGCAGCCTTCCAGGGCGAGTCCGAAGGCGCGCCCCGCGGCCTGGAGGACCCCTTCCAGCGCGCCGAGGACTTCCGCGCGGCGGTCTCCTACCTCACCACGCGTCGCGAGATCGATCCGGAGCGCATCGGTGTGATGGGTGTGTGTGGCTCCGGCGCCTACGTGCCCTACGCCGCTCAGACCGACCACCGGATGAAGGCCGTGGCCGGCGTGTCCGGGACGGACGTTCCCAGCTTCTTCCGCGGCGCCGACCCCGAGGGCTGGCAGCAGATGGTGGCGAGCTCCGGGAACCTCCGCAGCGCCGAGGCCGCCGGTGAGCCCGCGGCGACGTTCGCCGTGCTGCCAGAGACGGTCGACGCCGACACCTCCGCCCCGACGGCCGAGTTCGTCGACTACTACAAGACGCCCCGCGGCAGGCACCCGCGCTCCACGGGAGACCTGGTCGTGCGCAGCGCGGACCTTCTCGACCAGTTCGACTCCTTCGCCGACGTCGCCAAGATCGCGCCTCGCCCACTGCTCATGATCGCCGGTACCGAGGCGGTGACCCGCGGGTTCTCCGAGAAGGCCGTCGCCGACAGCCCCGGCAACGCCGAGCTGTTCCTTGTCGACGGCGCCACCCACGTCGACCTGTACGACCGCGATGAGTACGTGGCTCCTGCCGTCGCCAGGCTGGTCGAGTTCTTCAGCAAGCACCTCGCCTGAGCTGGCGAGCCTGTGTGGGCAAGGGGCGGGAGGGTGCTGCTCTCCCGAAGGAGCGCGCCCAACTGATTCAGAACTTGGTCGATGCGTCCGTCTTCGCCGCCTTCCGGATTGCCTCCGGTGTCATCCCCGTCACGCCGGTCAAGTCCGCGCCGCGGAGGTCGGATCGTCCAAGTCCGCTCCGGTCAGATTCGCGAACCTCAAGGACGTGCCCTTCAGATGCGCGCTTGACAGGATCGCACCGGCCAGGTTCGCACTGGTCAGGTTCGTGTAGGTCGCCTTCGCGTAGGCCAGGTTCGCCTTGCTCAGGTTCGCGGTGTAAAGGTTCATGCCGGTCAGGTCTGCATTCGTCAGCTGGCTGCCCGGGATACGGGACGCGTGCAGGTCAGTGAAGACGGATCGGTGGACGTGGGGCAGCCGGGCCAGGACGGTCAGAGCGGCCTGGACGTCGGTGTCAGGTTCTGAGGGCAGTTTGCCGGCCGGTATGGAAGGGCCTGGATCGTGATCGCGGACGAACGCGGCCAGCACGTCAGTGATCGTGACCAGGTCTCGTGACGAATCGCGGGCGATGCGTTCCAAGGCGTAGAGGGCGCTGGTGCGAACGTCGCGTCCGGGTGAACCGAGTTGTTCCGCGGCCCGGGTGTACCGGTCGGTGATCTGGCCTTCCCTGGCCGTCCGCAGCTCGTTCTGGGCGGTCTGGTATGCCAGCCCGGTAGCCACCAGACCTGCCGCGGTGAACAGGACGCTGAACTAGATGCCTGCGCTGTTGAACCACTGGTGACGGCTCTGTCGACGGCGCTCGCGCTCATCGGCTTCGCGTTCTCGTTCCTGCTGAAGTAGCTCCAGTCGACGATCGGGGGGCAGGGCGTCGAGTTCCTCCTGGGTAGGTTCGGTGATCCGGACCCGACGCGGCCCTGCTGGAGTGGTCCCCGCAGTACGCCCTGGGTTCCTGGTCGACGCCGCCGGGTCGGCCGGATCATCGTCCGCATCCGCAGGGTTCAGGGGGCTGCTCACCTTCGGCACGATACGGCCGGCTCTGATCGTGTGACACCCCGTTGCAGACGCCCAGTCACTTCACCTCGGTGGCCCTGGCTTTGGTTCTGGCGAGGCGACACGACTCGATGCCAGTCCTTCCAAAGGAGCCGCACCCGAAGGGTTTTGCACAAGGCCGTGTTCGGGCAGGTCAGAGCTTGTGAAGACGGTTCTCTGGTCATGATGCGAGGGCGAGGTTGTGCATCCGGGCGACGGCGTGGTGGAGGCCGTCGCCGGGCGGCCGGCAGTCGCGGAGGATCTCGTAGTTCTTCATCCGGCCGATCACGTGCTCGACACGGGCGCGGACCGTACGGTGCGCGGCGTTGTCGTCCTCTTCGCCCGGCTGCAGGGCCCGTCGGGGGCATTTGCGGTACGGGGTGACCATGCCGCAGTTGAGGTAGGCGCCGTCGGCCAGGACGGTCACGCCCCGGCAATGCGCGGCCAGGCCGGGCGCCCCTCCGGCCTACGGTACTGAGCATCTACTTGGCCCGACTGGCCAAGTAGATGCTCAGGCTCGCGCCTGCGTGTCAGCCGCCGTGAAGACCCCACTCGTCGAGGCCCTCGTAGATGTGCGCTTCAAGGCACTGCGGGGCATCGAGCCCCACGGCCTCGCCCCTGTACAGGGCGACGAGCGAGTCCTTGCCCCGCCACCAGGTGTCGATCACGCCCTGTACTTCAGACACCGGCTCGTAACCGCCCAGGTCCAGTGCCGCGGCGGCCTTGCCTGTAAGCCGCGTGACGGTCTTGGCCCAGCGGCGGGCATGCGCGGCGAGCGCCATGGACTCCACCCATCCGTCCGTGCTCGCGTGCAGGGGCGTCCAGTGGTGTCCATCGATCCCGAACGCACCGTCGGGGCCGATCATGAATCCGTCGGCCATGGACACGCGGCAGACCCCCGCCCCGAAGGACCAGCCCTCGGCGGCCGGTCCTTCGGGGCGGCCGACGTCCAGGATGCGCGGGCCGCCCTCGTAGAAAGGGGCCGGTGGAAGGGCGAGGCCGCCCCAACGGTCCTGAAAGTTGGCAGCCCGTTCGATCTCCGCGGCAGGGATGCCGTCCCCACTCCATGCGTAGCGGTGGTGCCGGATGTCCTGCCGAGGCAGACGGATGCCGTCTGCCTCAATGAACCATCGGGCCCGGCGGCTCAGACCGTCGGGCCCGACCGGGATGGGCGATACAGGGTCGTCAGCCGTCACTGCTGCTCACCGCCGCCAAAGTGGAGCACAGTTGCCGCGATCTCCCGCACACGGTCCAGGGTGATCCCCGTGCGCTGTTCGACGGCGAGGGGATGCTCAGTGGGCTCCAGCTCGACGAAGGGACGCCCGCCGACCGGGCGGGTGTGCACGCGCGTCTTCAGGTTGAGGGTCGTGGCCGGGTAGACCGGCAGCTCGGTGGTGAGCCAGCCGAAGTATGGTCCCTCGGCCTCGCGACCGGGGGTGTCCCACAGATCCGTAGCCCGGGAGAAGCTCTCGCGGCTCAGCGAGGCCCACACGCCCCAGGAGAACACCTCGTCACTGCCGATGACCGGTATGTCGATCATGCCCTTGACGAAGTAGTGCTGCCCGTGGATCACGCACTGGTCCGAGGAAAGGTGGCAGTCATCGGCGTCGGCGAACGCCGGATTCCACACCGCCGGCGCCTCGGCCGTGTAGTTCATCGGCAGCTCAGGGTGGTGGGCTCCGCAGCATGTACAGGTGAAGCCGACATCGCTGGTCATGACGGTGAAGCCTAGTAAGACGCTTCCGGACCACGGCGGGCGGCCACCCCTCCCGCACCGCTGTGCCGAGACACGATAGTTGGAACCAGGGTGGTGTGCTGACCTGGCGGTTCTGACCCTGCGGGACACGTTTGTTGGAACCGTCTGGTCACGCTTCTTGCAATCTGCGGTGGATTGCCATTCATGTTGGAACCAGTTCCGAACATCCCGGGCCCGCGGGGTCTGCAGCCACTCCCCTGAGAAGCATGGATCCGAGCGAGCGCATACGCAGGGCAGCGGGTACGACAGGGGCGACAGCGGTTCAGCCGTTGTGGTCACACCGCGCCGCTTGGGACCAACTTCTCGCCCCGGTATCCGCATAGAGACCGGCCGGCGTCGGCCTGGCCCTAGGCGAGGGCTGGACCGAGCGGTGGACGGTGACGTGGAAGACCAGCGGTGACCAGGGCTCGAACAGGGCCCGTCCCGCGGCGCCTCGGCCGAGGTGCTCGACGCCGTCGGCCGGGCTCTGCAACCGGGAGGCCACGAGCGCGAACACCTCGCGCGGCTCGCGGGCGCCTCACGCCGTACGCCCCGGACCCGTCGGCCTCGGCCGGAGAAGGTCGCTGACGAGACGCGGGACCTGATGCGCGCGCTGGAGGGTGTTCCGGCACTCGTTCTCGGCCGGCGCACCGATGCGCTCGCCTGGAACGACCTGGGCCATGGGCTGCTCGCCGGACACCTGGACCCGCTCGCCCCGCGGGACCCGTCCCGCCGCCCGAACATGAGCCGGATGCTGTTCCTCGATCCGCACTGCCGTGAGCTCTACCGGGACTGGAACCGCAAGGCCCGCGCGGTCGTGGGAAACCCGCGCACGGCAGTGGGCCTGCACCCGGACGATCCGCTCCTCGCGGGGCTGATCGGCGAGTTGACGATGAAGAGCCCTGAGTTCGTCGCGCTGTGGCGGGACCACCGTGTGTCGCCCTGCGACGCGGCGTCCTACGAGCTGCGGCATCCGGCCGTCGGATCACTGACGGTGACGCAACAGACCCTCGCCCTCGTCCGTTCGCCGGAACAGACCCTCATTGTGTGTACGACACCCGCCGGGTCCTCATCGGAGACCGCTCTCACCCTGCTCCGGAAGCTCACCGAGCCGGTCGGTCGGTCCACGGCCCTTGCCAGAAGGGGGAGTTGACGACACGCGTATGGTGGTGAGGAATCGCATCAGCGCCCGCCCCGGGCTGTGAACCGGGCGGCCGAACGGGGGAAGAAAGGTGCGTGCCCGATGACGGTCGGGCTCCTCTCCACGATTGCCGCTGTGTTCTACGGGAGCACGGTCTCGATCCTCGCTCTGACTGCCACCTTCGCTCGGCGCCGCACCCTGCGGAGTGAAGCGCGCAGCACTCTTGCCGTCCTGATTCCGGGGAGGACGGTGGAGTCGCAGCAGGTGGACCGTGCGGCCATGGGTCCACATACCTGAGCTGGATGACGAGCCCAGTGGTGCGGTGCTGCCGGCCGGAGCCTCGACGGGCACCGGCCGGCAGCACCCACCGACAAGCACCCCCTACTCTCGCGGGCTCCCGCGACACACGCACCGGCCCTTGCGCCGAGATCGAAATGACGGTCCAATGCTGAAGATGACCACTGTGGGTGGACGCGACTCAGCAGGTGCCGAGGGCGAGGCTCGGGAGTACCGGGAGTACCGGGAGTACCCGAATCCGCTGGAGGAGTTGACGCTCGAGCAGCTCCGTCGGCGCGCCAGCATGAAGTGGCGCACGCATCCGGCGGATGTCCTGCCGTTGTGGGTGGCGGAGATGGACGTCCCCCTCGCGCCCGCAGTCGCCGACGCGCTCCGTGAAGCCATCGCGGCAGGTGACACCGGGTATCCGGCCGGAACCGAGTTCGCCGAGTCGCTGGCCGCCTTCGCCGCTCGGCGGTGGAACTGGGACGGGGTGGACGTCGACCGTGTCGCCCTGATCCCGGACGTGATGATCGGCGCGGTCCAGATGCTGCGGCTGATCACCGATCCGGGCGACCCGGTGATCGTCAACTCCCCCGTGTACGCGCCCTTCTACGCCTTCATCACCCACGACGACCGCCGCGTCGTCGAAGCGCCGCTCGGGCAGAACCTGCGGATCGCTCCGGATACGTTGGAGGAGACGTTCCGGCGTACCCGCGAAGCGAACGGCACAGGCAGGATCGCCTACCTCCTCAGCAACCCCCACAACCCGACCGGCACGGTACACACGTATGAGGAGCTCGCCGTTGTGGCGGAACTCGCCCGGCGATACGGGGTCCGGGTCGTCGCCGACGAGATCCACGCACCGCTCGTCCTGCCCGGCGCACGGTTCACGCCCTACCTGACCGTGCCCGGTTCCGAAGACGCCTTCTCCCTCATGTCGGCGACCAAGGGCTGGAACCTCGCCGGGATCAAGGCGGCGCTCGCCGTCGCGGGGCCCGAGGCAGCCGCTGAGCTGCACCGGATGCCCGAGGAGGTCCACCACGGCGCCAGCCATCTCGGTGTCATCGCCCATACGGCGGCCTTCCGCCACGGGGACGAGTGGCTCGACGCGTTGCTGGCGGGGCTCGATACCAACCGAACGTTGCTCGGTCGGCTCGTCGCCGAACACCTTCCCGGGGTCGGGTACACCTGGCCCGAGGGTACGTTTCTGGCCTGGCTCGACTGCCGGTCCCTCGGCGTCGTCCCGGAACCGGAAGAAACCACCGCAGGTCTGGCCGTCGTCACGGACCTGGCCGGCCCCGCCCAGCTGTTCCTCGAACACGCAAAGGTAGCCCTTTCCTCGGGCCACATCTTCGGCACGGGCGGAGCCGGACACGTCCGCCTGAACTTCGCCACGTCCCGGTCCGTCCTCACCGAAGCGATCACCCGGATGGGACGCGCCGCCGCACTCCACGCGCGCTGACCGACCGCAATGGGGCCAGGGTCAACAGCGAGGATGCGGGCGTACCGGCATGCCGGTCGCTTTCACGGAGTGCGGAACCCGCGGAACGTCACATGCTTGCGCGCTTCGAAACCGAGCCGTTCGTAGAGCGCGATCGCGGCGGTGTTCGTCTCGGCGACATGGAGGAAGGGGCGCTCGTCCCGGGACATGACGCGGGCGGCGAGTTCACTGATCAGGTGTGCGGCGTACCCTCTCCCCCGCGCCTCCGGGGCCGTACAGACGGCACTGATCTCGGTCCAGCCCGGCGGCTTGAGCCGTTCGCCCACCATCGCCACCAACACGTCGTTCTCGCGAATGCCGAGATAGGTACCCAGTTCGTGGGTGCGCGGCCAGAACGGGCCCGGCTGGGTCCGCTCGACGAGGTCGAGCATCTCGGGCACGCTCTCCGAGCCCAGTTCGACCACCTTGCCGTCCGACTCCGCGCCGAAATCACCGGGCTCCCCGGCTCGGCGGCCATCGGGCCAGATCATCTGGCGACCTTCGAGGACGAAGACCGGCTCCCAGCCCGGCGGCGGGGTCGCCGGACAGCTGAACATGTCGGCGAACTCATCCGGGCCGAGCAACTGCGCCAGCTCCGCCCACTCCGCCGCGTCCGCGTCGGCGGACACCGAGGAAAAGGTGGCGACCCCCGGCAGGTAGGTGACGGCCCGGCCGAATCGACGGGCGAGATGCGCGTGAGAGCCGCGGAGTGACTCACCCACCGGGTCGTCGAGCGAGACGACGTCGCGGTCCACCATCTGTGCTGTGCCTTTCGTACCGTGCGCGGGAAGTCGACCGGCACGAGACACCCCACACCGACGACCCGTGTGGGACAGAACGGCTCAGCCACGGCCAGCTTGCAGGCGCAGTCTAATCGGACCGCGGAAAGCCTCTCCAGGGCCTCGGACGACCCGGGGGCGACGAAGGGCTCTCGTCGAGTGGATCTCGTCCATGGCCGTACCGAGTCTGTAGCGGTGGAGCGGTGGAGCACACACCTGGCAGCACTCGCGCACCGTCAACTGTCGCGCGACGCAATACCCCGAAAGTGCAGCCACGCCCGATCGAACGAGTTTGAGCAACCGCCTTCCAGCGCTCGCCCGCCCAATCTGCATGAATAGAACGCAAGTTCACAGAACGCCCCTCATTCGGGCCGTGACGACCCCGGATCAGCCGCGTTCTTGGAGCACTAGTGCCACTTCACCGCCCAGATGGAGGACAACATGTGCCCTACCGCCGCTCCCGCGCATCGGCCCCCTGGATTCGAACGGCAACCCCGTCCGAGCGCACACAGCGTTGACGGCACGCTCAGCCCCGCACGACCGGATACGGGGTGGACGGCATGAGCGAGCACGCCGATGCATCGCCCGACAGCGTCCCGGGACCGCGCACCACCCCACCCCGGCCCGCCACCGCGACGACCCCCTCCCCCGGCGACACCTCCGCTGCCCCCGACGCTCCCTCACCAGAGCCACAGATGCGCTACGTCGACCTGACCGGAAGCCGTGAGGCGGCCGGGCGGTCGATCCGGATGCGTGACATGGCCAAACGCCTGCCGCAGTTGGTGCGCCGCTCGTTGGCGCTCGCCTGGCGGGTCGACCGGCGCGCGACCGTCGGACTCCTGCTGTGCCAGGCCGCGGCCGGCGTGATGCAAGCCCTGGGGCTCGTCGCCATCAGCGGCACCCTGACCGCACTCCTCGCCAGCGGCGACGTCTACCACCGGCTCCTGGAGGCGTGGCCGTCCGTGGCCCTCCTGGCAGGCGCGTCCGGGGTCCGCGCCCTCCTGGGGATCACCGTCAGCTGGCTCTCCTCCCGGCTGGGCCCGCTGATGTCGCGCGAGGCCGAACAGATGCTGCTCACGGCCTGCGCCGAGGTGGAGCTGTGCGCCTACGACGAGCCCGACTTCAACCGCGACCGTGACGCGGCCGACCGCGGCGCGGAGGTCACCGGGGACCTGATCGACGAGGGCCAGGACCTGATCGCCTCGGGGGCCTCGTTCCTCGCCGGGGCGATCGTGCTGGCCGGGGTGCACTGGGTGCTCCTGCCGCTCCTGGTGGCGGCCAGCCTTCCGCAAGCACTGGCCCAGGTCAGCGCCGCCCGCGTGCGCTACCTCGCGAACATGCGCAGCAACGGCGACCGGCGCATGCTCTCGGTGCTGCGCTGGCACATCTACACCAAGGAAGCGGCCGACCAGATCCGCGCGGGCACCATGGCCGGATTCCTCTCGGGCCGGTACCGGCAGACCGTCTCCCGGATCAACCGTGAGGACCGGGCCGCCGCCGACAAGGGCGCGCGCATGTCCCTCGTCGGCGCCCTGTGCGGAGGCGTCGGGCCGGCGGTGGTCTGGGCCGCAGTCGTGATTCTGCTGGCCACCGACCGCATCACCGTCGGCCACGCCGGGACGGCTGTCTTCGCCCTCCAGGCCGTGGGCCAGTCGGTCCGCGGGCTGGTCAGCGTCGGTGCGCGAACCATCCGCACGGGGTTGTACATGGACGACTGGAGCGGCTTCCTGGACAAGGCGGGTGGGTTCCGCATGTGCCGGGGCCCGCACCGTCCCGAGCCCCCGAAGAAGATCGAGATCAGGTCGCTCTCGCACCGCTACGCGGGTAAGGACAGCAACGCCCTGTCCGGCGTCTCCCTCACCTTGCGGCGCGGCGAGGTCACCGCACTGGTCGGCTTCAACGGCTCGGGGAAGTCGACGCTGTCCAAGCTGGTGAGCGGTCTGTATCTGCCCACGGAGGGACACGTGTTGTGGGACGGCACACCCACGGACGAGGCCGACCCCTACGAGTTGTGGCAGCAAGTGGCCCTGGTGCCGCAGGAATACGCGCGCTGGCCGCTGACCGTGCGCGAGAACGTGACGCAAGGGCAGCCGACGGTCCGCGGCGACGCGGCGGTACGGGAAGCGTGCAAGGCGGCCGACGCCGACGAGGTCGTGGACAGGCTCGGCTCGGGCCTGGACACGCTCCTCGCCCGCGAGTGGCTCAGCGGCGAGGAACTGAGCGGCGGCCAGTGGCAGCGCATCGCCCTCGCACGGGCCTTCTTCCGCGAGGCCGGACTGCTGGTGCTCGACGAGCCGACCGCGAACCTCGACCCACGGGCCGAGTACCGCGTCTTCCGACGCCTGCGTGACCTCGCCCGGGACCGAGTGGTGCTTCTCGTGACGCACCGCATCACCAACGTCGCCGTAGCCGACCGGATCGTGGTCCTCGACGAGGGCCGGGTCGTGCAGGAGGGCACGTACGAGGAACTCGCCCAACAACCGGGCCTGTTCCAGCAGTTGCTGTCCTACCAGGTCGCTTCCGAATCGGACGGGCAGAAACACACGCCGTCCTGACCGCCGGAACGTCGGCGCGTCGAAGGCGGGTCTCCACAGCTGATCACGACGTCGTACGGGCCTAGAGACGGCAGCTGATCTCCATGCCGTCCTCCACGGGAAACGTGACGCTCTGATAGCCGTTTCGGGGGTCACGGACGTAGTCGAGGTAGGGCGCGAGGTCCTCCAGGTCGACATCGTCGGCGACGACGAGGGTGCCGGGCGCGAGGCGTGGTTCGAGGAGTCGCAGGACGGGCAGGCACAGGTCCTTCCAGCCGTCGAGGAGGACGAAGTCCGCGGGGTCGGCGACCGCGGCGAGGGTCTCGCGGGCATCTCCTTCGAGGACGGTGATCAGGTCGTCGAGGCCCGTCTCGGTGAACGTATGGCGGGCGGCCGCGGCCTTCGCGGCGCTCAGTTCCGTACTGATCACCCGCCCCATCCCGTTGTCGCGCACCGCGGCGGCGAGATGGAGCGTGGAGATGCCGAAGGACGTGCCGAACTCGACGACGGTGGCGGGGCGCGCGGCCCGGATCAGGTTGTAGAGGAGGCGGCCGCCCTGGGCGGAAATCGGCATGTACACCTCCGCCTTCGCATCGGCCTGCTCCTGCGGGTCGAGAGGCGCGAAACCATGGGGCCACGCCTCCCGGATCCGCCTGCTGGTCGCCTCGTCCTGCTCGGCGTGCCGGAACATCCGGTCGAGGGCCGAGGTGACGCGGGGGTCTTCGAGGGTGCTGGTGGCTGTCATGGACCTAGACTAGACGCACCGTTGCGTTGCGTCTAGAGGTTCTGACCTATTCTGACCCCAGGAGGCAGACATGGGACGAGGAAGTACGGCGGCCGCGGCGGCCGGGCCGGAACCGGCGGCACGCCATCACGGCAACAGGCACGGCCGCAGCGAACAGGCCCGGCAGGCAGTACTGGAGGCGGTCGACGACCTCCTGGTCGAGAAGGGCTTCACCGGCGTCACCATCGAGGGCATCGCCGCCCGCGCGGGCGTCGCCAAGCAGACCGTCTACCGCTGGTGGAAGACCAAGACCGACATCCTCCTGGACGCCTTCCTCCAGGACGCGGCCGAAGCCCTGGTCCCGCCGGACCACGGCGACCTGGCCCCGGACCTGCGCGCCCACCTGCGCCAACTGGCCCTGTTCCTCACCCGGTCCGACGCGGGAGCCGTCTTCAAGGCCCTCATCGGGCACGCCCAGCACGATCCCGCGTTCGCCGCCGCCCTGCGGTCGGGGTACCTCGACGAACAGCGCCGACGCGACCGACTCCCGCTGGAACGCGCCGTGGAACGGGGGCAGCTCGCCGCCGGACTCGACATGGCGGCGGAGATCGACCAACTCGTGGGACCGATTTACCACCGCGTCCTGGTGACGGCGGAACCCGTCGACCAGGCCTTCACCGACCGCCTCATCGAGGGGTTCCTGCACCGCACGGGCGTAGACGACGTATCCGACGTAGCCGACGCAGGAGAGATGGGGAACAGATGACTCTGAAGGCAGGCCAGCGCGTGGTGCTGGCAGCGGACACCAGGCTGACCGATTCGGCCGAGGTGTCGGGGGTCGTCGTCGGGTTCCTGTCCCTGGCGGCGGGCATCGGCGGGACCGTCGAGCAGGTGGTCGATCACGAGGACGAGAGCGACGACGTGCGCGAGTACGAGCGGCTCAAGTCGCTGCTCGACGCCTTCGGGCGCGAGATGCCCACGGAGAGCAGGAGGCAGCTCGAAGAGAAGGTCGGCTCCCTGGAACCCGCGTGGACCGCCTTCCAGGAACGGGCGCCTCACGTGCGCGTGCGGGTCCGCTTCGACAACGGATTCATCCTCGACGGGGCCCAGGAGGATGTCTTCGTCCCTGCCTGAGGACGCGTCCCGGGACGAGCAGGTGGCCAGCTGCGGTGCTCGCGCCAGCGGGTTCGTGGACTGTGAGAGCGCGTGTCGCTAGGCGGCAGATCCCCTAACCTTCACCGACCCTCGGCTCTGCGCGGCCATCCTCGACCGGCTCACCTTCAACGGCGCCCTCATCGAATGAGTGGCACCGTCCCAGCTCAGGTTGTGACGAACCGTCCCGCCGCACGCGCAACTAGAGCGACCAACGGTTAAGTGCCGCCGAGTGACATCAAAAGTCATCGCGATCGACCACGCCGACACATCCTCAGTCACGCCCTGACTCACCACGAACGAATCCCGTTCAGGCCCGCCTGCGTTGCCCTGCGGGAGGCGGTGAGCCCTTCGTGTGGTTCATCCACCCAGGGGTGCCGGGTGTGGCTTTCAGAACTCTGCCGCTTGTGGCTCCTGTGGAATCGAGATACCCACCTCCCGGGCACCTGGTCTGCACGAAGCCCTGACCGGACTCGGCGAGGGCGACTTCGTCATCGTCGACGGCACCCTCATCCCCACCGACCGCATCAAGGCGGGCGGACCGTGCCTGCCAAGGCGCCGCCACCACCTGCGCACCCCCTGCTATCACCACCGCGAACAACCCGAGCACTATCAGGAGTTCAACCGTGACCACGCCCGGCTGCGGGCTCGCGGAGCCGAGGGCAGGTCCGACTGCACGGGCGCCTCGCTGACCCCGCGCCTCACGGCACGTACTGCACGCTCCCCGGCGCGATCAGCGTCATCGGCCCTATCTGCCACAGCCGTCCGGGCGGTTCTGGCTGGATCGCGTCGAACTGCGTCGGCCAGGCCCCGCCGGCCGGCAGCCGCGTCTGTTTGAAGGTGTACCGCGTCCGGCCGAAGGTGTAGCCCTGGAACGCGGCCAGGGAACGGGCAGGGTCCCAGACGTCGCAGATCTTCTCCACGTCCGTCCGGTAGCTCAAGTGGTTGGCGGCGACGTAGAAGCTGATGAGGTTGGACGGCAGGTCCTCCTCGGAGAACGACGAGCCGGTGAGGAAGTCCGTCGAGCCCTGCGTCTCCTCGAACACCGTGGAGACGGCCATGAAGATCGCCAGGGACACGCGCAGCACCTGGTCGGGCGTGAGCGGTTGGAGGATCTTCGAGAACACGCTCGCGGCGTTGACCGTCACCCCGTGGAACGCGCTCCGCTGCGTGGCGATGACGTTCTCCGCGGGCAGCGGGCGGAGGAGTTTTATCGCGACGGCTCGGTTGCGGCGCCGCCCTTCCTCGTGGGTGTTGCTCGCCAGGTACTGCTGCGCACTGGCGAACGTCGTCGCCGTGAAGCGCTTCTGCAGGTCCTCGGGGAACATCCGGAGCACGGCCAGCGCCCTGGCCGCCCGCAGGTCCACGTTGGCGCGCTCCACGCCCATGCAGTCCGAGAATCCGTAGATCTCCCCCGACGCCTTGGGGTCGGCGGCGAGTTCCGTGGCGATCGGGGAGAGGGCGCCCGCGAACAGCGCGGCATCGGACTGCCCGACCCCGAAGCCGTACAGGTCGGTCTCCGTGTGGTTCGGGAACTGCGTGCGCTCGAACAGCGGCGCCCGCGGGCGGGCCGAAGCGGCGCGCTCGCCGGGCGCGTACTGCCCCGGGCAGTCCTCGTACACGCCGACTCCCGGCTCGTCGTGCCGTACCGCGTGGTGGCCGGGCTGCCCGGAGCGCCCGGCCTCTTCCGCGCTCAGCACCGCGGACGCCGCCCGCACCTGGCTGATCAGAAGCTCGGCCGCGTCCGGCCGGACGTGGCCCCAGTCGATCCACCCGCAGTGCGTGGAGTAGCTGTAACGGGGCCGGGCTTCCTGGACGCCGTCCGCGGTGACCTTGCGCTGGACGGCGGGGGCCGTCGCGCTCGGCCCTCCGGCGGCGGGGGAGTCGCTCCCGGCCTGGCCCGTGCCGCCCGTCTGCTGCACCACGTGGGTCAGTTCGTGTGCCAGTAGCCGCTGTCCCTGGATGGTTTCCGGCGCGTACTGTCCGGCGGCGAAGACCAGGTGGCGGCCGAGGGTGTACGCGTCGGCGTGCACCGCACGTGCCGACGCGGCGGCGCCGGCGTCGGTGTGGACCCGTACATGGCCGAAGTCACGGCCGAAACGCGGCTCCATGAACGCGCGAGTGACGGCCGACAGCGGTTGGCCGCCGGTGGCCGGTGCCACGGTGTCGCCCGGCGCGGCCTCGTCGGCCGACACGCGGCGGCGCACGAGGGGCGTCCCGCCTTGCGCACCCGGCGCCTCGGTGATGCGCTCGGCGATCCGGTCGGCTTCCCGCTCGTACGCGTCGCCGGTCGGTCCGACGGTCAGCTTGGGCTGCGCGGCCCCACTCGGCCCGCAGCCGTCCCCGCAACCACACGGCGCGGCGGGGCTCATGCCGTCGTCCTCGTCCCAGTCGCCCGTCCCCCAGCCGTCCGCGGCGGCACGCTGCAGATAGCCGTTGCCGAGGCTGCGCTGAAGCGTCGGGCTCCCGCTCCCCGCCTCCGGGACCGGCGCCGCGGACCGCTCCCGCGTCGCGGGCACCGGGTACGGCAGCGACCCCTGGTGGTCCTCGGTGGTCAGCATGGTTTCCCTTCCGGCGGCCGGGGTGCGGATCACCCCTGCCGACTGGCGTCCCTCTCGCCCCTACCACCGCTGCGCGCGTCGCCGCCGTCCCGCAACAAGTCCGTGAGGTCGGGCGCCGGCTCCACCCCGAGCTCACGCTCCAGGAGGCGCGCGTACATCTCCAGGCCGCGCCGGCCCTCCACCCAGTTGCCGGCGGCCAGATGCGCCAGGAGGAGGGTGCGTTGCGCGCTCTCGCGCAGCGGCTCGGCGCTGACCGCCGCCATCGCGACGTCCACGGCTTCCGCATGGCAGCCCATGAGCCGCAACTGTTGGCTCTGCGAGTCCAGGGCGTGCAGGAGTCGCTGCCGGACGCGTTCGCGCTCCATCAGGGCCCAGTCGTCGTACCAGCCGGGCAGCAGCTCCAGCGCCTCCAGGCCCGGCGGCGCGGAACGCAACTCGTCCTGCGTCGCCGTGTGCTCGATGACGCGGGTCGCCCACGCGCTGACCGCGTGCAGATCGACGACCACGTCATCGTGCACGGTCAGCCCGTGCTTGTCGGCCGACAGCAGGTGGACGTCCACGCGGTTCAGCCGCCACAGCGCTGAGCGTAGGTTGCCGTGCGCCCGGTCCTCGTCGGTGACCGGCCACAACGAGCCCGCGGCGTAGGCCCGGTCCACCCGAAAGGGGCGCAGGGCGACGAAGGCCAGCAGGCGTCGGCAGCTCATCGGAATGTCCACCCGTCGTGTTCCGACGCTTACGTGGAGTTCGCCGAACAAGTGGAGCACTGGAGGTGGTGCACCCATGTCTCCAGAGATCAGAAAGTACGGAAAAGATGGTCCCATCAGACCCCCGCCCGGAATTCACCAGTCGGAGAAATCAGGCGATGGGTCGCCGTTCAGCCGCCAGGTGCCGGATGCTCGTTGTATCAACTCCCGGGAGTTTCGGCGAGGAAGGACTGCAAGAATTCCCGCATCGTCTGTAGGGCCGATTCGACGTCTGCGGTAGATGATTCGGCGCCCATCGAGAATCTGTCGATGTCGGGGTTGATCTGCAACGTGATCAGCGCTCCGTGGCTCTGCGCCAGGATGCGGACCACGCACACTCCGGTTCTGCCTCTTCCGGACGTCATGATGCCAGCCTGTCGCCGTCTCGTCACCGTGGCGTTGCCGCGGTCGGCGCGGGGTCGGACACCGGCCCGTGGTGACGGACGGGTGACGGCGCAGGGTGATGCTGGCGTCGTGGCTCCGGCGCTGCCGCCACGGGAGGCGGCATGACGTGGGGCGCACCCGCAGTGAGGAGATTCGACGTGGCCGTAAGGATCAGAAGTCTCCTTCCCTCCGTGCCGGTCGTGGTGGAGCTGGCCTCGGGGAGCGCGGTACGGCTGTCTCCCGGGGAGGTCTCGCGGGAACTGCCCGACGCGGAGATAGCCGGCAGCGCCAAGGTGGAGAAGCTGCGGGCGCAACGGGTGATCGCGGTCGAGGGCGTACCGGCGGAGACCACCGAAGAGGTTGTGCAGGAAGCCGAGCCGGCCCCGGAGCCCGCCGAATCGCCGGGTCGGAGGAGAAAGGCCGCCGCCAAGCGGCCCGAGGCACAGGACGACTGAGGGAGCCCGAAATCGGCCCGCAGTACGAATGCGTCGGGCTGACTGTATTGCGACAGGAGACGACCATGGCGACTCTGACTTATCCGGGTGTCTACATCGAGGAGATTGCCGGCGGGACGCGCCCGCTCGACGTCGCCAGCACGTCCACGGCGGCCTTCGTCGGTTTCGCCGAGATGGGCCCGGAAGAAGCCACCCGCATCACGAATTGGACGGAATTCCAGCGCCGGTACGGGACGTATACGGACGATGGATATCTCGCGCACAGCGTGTTCCAGTACTTCAACAACGGCGGGCGGCAGTGTTACGTCGTGCGCGTCACCCGCACCGACGCCGCGACCGCCACCGTCACCGTCAACAACCGGGCCACGCCGGTCGCCGGCGGCATGACGTTCTCGGCCCGCAGCAAGGGCGCCTGGGGCAACACGCTGTTCCTCCAGATCGAGGACGGAACGCTCGACCCGGGCAACGAGTTCAAGGTCAGCGTGCGACGCCAGGTCGACCCGGCGGTGGTGCCCGCCAACTTCAAGGACACCGCCCCGCTGGAGGTCTTCGACAACCTCAGCGTCGACCCGACCGCCCCGAACTACGCGGTCAGCGTCCTGGCGCAGAACTCCACCCTCATCAGCGCCCAACTGCTGTCCGGCAACCTCAGCGTGCAGCGCGGCATCCACCGGGGCGGCTTCGCACCGACCCTGCCGCTGAACGGCAACCTCGGTTTCCAGATCAACCTGGACGCCGACGGGTTCCAGGCGGTCACGCTGCCCGCGCCGGCCGGCGCCTCGACCGTGCTGGCAGACGTGGCGACGGCGGTGCAGACCGCGGTGCGCGCCCTGACCCGGAAGAAGACGTCCACCGACGCCACGGCCTTCACCGCTTTCACCTGCGCCGTGGAGACCGTGGCCGGGCAGTCCCGGTTCGTCCTCCAGTCCGGCACCACCACCCTCGCCACCTCGTCCGTACGCGTCCAGCCGGCGGCGACCGCGGACGCCACCGGCCTGCTCAAACTCGGCGCAGGCAACGGCGGGCGGTCCGAGGACGGGGCGGCGGTCCGGCGCCCCACCAGGGCCGACGTCGTGCAGATCGGCGACGCGGCGCTGACCGCTCCGGTCATCGCGCCGGTGACGCTCGGCAGCGACGGCGTCGCCGCGGTGACGGAGACGACGTTCAGCTCAGGCTTCCCGCGACTGGACAACGTGACGGACTTCAGCCTCCTCGCCGTCCCCGGCGAGGCGACGACGTCGATGCTGGACCTCGGCATGGCCTACTGCGCCAACCGGCCGCTCCAGGACGTGTTCTACATCGGTGAGACGGGCTCCCACGACGACACCGCCGACGAGGCCGCCGCCTTCCGCACCAAGCTCACGGTCGCCAACTCGTACGGCGCACTGTACTTCCCCTGGGTCAAGGCGCTGGACCCGACCGGCCGGTCCCGGGAGCCCGTCCTGCTGCCGCCCTCGGGGTTCGTCGCGGGACTGTACGCCCGTATCGACGCGAGCCGCGGCGTGTGGAAGGCGCCGGCCGGCACGGAGGCGAGCCTCAACGGCGTGGCCGGGCTCGCCGCGGAGCTCGGCGACGTGCAGCACGGCAACCTCAACCCGCTGGGCGTCGACGTCATCAGGCGCTTCGCCGGCGCGGGAGTGGTCGTGTTCGGCGCGCGCACCATCACCTCGGACCCGGCGTGGCGCTACGTGCCCGTCCGCCGTACCGCGATCATGCTGCGGGTCAGCATCTACAACGGCATCCAGTGGGCGGTGTTCGAACCGAACGACGAGCCGCTGTGGTCGCAACTACGGCTGACCATCGGCTCGTTCATGATGACGCTCTTCCGTCAGGGGGCGTTCCAAGGTGCCACGCCGACGGAGGGCTTTTTCGTCAAGTGCGACGGCGAGACGACGACGCAGACCGACATCGACAACGGGGTCGTGAACGTCCTGGTGGGGTTCGCACCCTTGAAGCCGGCGGAGTTCGTCGTCGTGAAGATCAGCCAGAAGGCGGGCCTCGCGTCCGGGTGAGTGACGACCGCCAGTGGAAGGAGAGCGCCCGATGCCCAAGTTCAGCGTCAACGCGACGCGGTTCGACCCGTACCTCGGGTTCAAGTTCAAGATCAAGGTGGATGGCCAGTACGTGGCCGGCCTGAGCAAGTGCAGCGCACTCAAACGCACCACGGAAGTCACTCCCTGGTACGAGGGCGGGGATTCGAGCGGGCCGCACCAGATCCCCGGCAAGACGAAGTACGACGCGCTCACCCTGGAGGCCGGTGTCACGCACGACACGACCTTCGAGGCGTGGGCGAACAAGGTCAACAACTTTCAGGGTGACGCGGCGATGTCCCTGGCGTCCTTCCGTAAGGACATCAGCATCGAGGTCTACAACCACCAGGGGCAGAAGGTGTTGGCGTACAACATCTTCCGCTGCTGGGTCTCGGAGTACCAGGCACTGCCGCAGCTCGACGCGAGCGGCAACGCCGTGATGATCAGCACCGTCAAGCTGGAGAACGAGGGCTGGGTGCGGGACACCTCGGTGACCGAGGCCAAGGAGACGTAGAGGTGTCCGTGGGGGTACTGCCGGGAGGCTACTGGGACGCCGAGGGGCGGCTGCACCGCGACTTCGAGCTCGCGGTGCTCACCGGGCGCGACGAGGAGTTGCTCGCCGACGCGCGCGCGCCGCAGCCCGCGGCGCTGGTCACGGAGGTCCTCAGTCACTGCGTGCGCCGGCTCGGCGGCATCTCGCCCGTACCGCCCGAGGTGGCCCGGGGACTGCTGGTCGCCGACCGGCAGTACCTGCTGCTCCACCTGCGCAGGGCGAGCTTCGGCGACGTGGTCCGCGCACATCTCGTCTGCCCCTGGGCGGAGTGCGGTGAGCAGGTGTCTTTGGAGTTCTCGCTCGCCGACGTGCCAGTGGAGGAGGCCGGCCAGCGGGCCCCCGCCCACACGGTGACGCTGACGGCCGAACCCCTGGAGGTCACCTTCCGGCTGCCGAACGGGGCCGACCAGGAAGAGCTCGCGGAACTGTCCGCCAGCAACGAGGCCGAGGCCCTGACCTCGCTCCTGGCCCGCTGCGTGCAGCGGCTGGGACCGGACGGCGACCCGCCGGACCAGCGGCGGATAGCCGAGCTGTCGGCAACCGCCCGGTCCGAGATCGAGCAGCGGATGCACGGACTCGCCCCATCCGTCGAGCAGTCGATGGAGGCGCGGTGCGTCCACTGCGGCCGGGTGATCATCGCACCGCTGGACATCCAACGCTTCTTCCTCGGCGACCTGCGCACCGACAGCGGGTTGCTCTACCGCGAAGTGCACTACCTGGCGTACCACTACCACTGGAGCGAACACGAAATCATGGAGCTGACCCGCGACAAGCGGCGCACCTACATCGAGGTGCTCGCCGACGCGATCGGGGTGCTCAACAGTGGCGAATGAGGGCTACCTGCGGGGTGTCTTGGCTGACGGGCGGCGACCGTTCCGGCATCGCGCCCGGGTACGCGCGCTGCTCGGACTCCCTGAGGACACCGGGGTGCGCGTCACCTTCGTGCCACCGCTGCCGGGCGTCGGGTTCGCGTACCTGCGGCCGTGGTACGGCTCGGGGCAACCGTACGGGGGGCCTGGTAGCTCGGGGGTGATGTACGGGATGCCGAGTGGTCCGGATGTGCCGTACGGGCGGTCTGATGGCGGGGATGTTCTGCCGGCCCGGATCGAGTATGACTTCTTCGACGCAGACGCAGACGCAGACGCAGACGAAGACGCAGGTACGGGCAAGGGCGCGGGCACAGACACGGGTGCGGAAGCCGATGCGGAAGCCACCGCGCGTCACGTGGCTGCCAGCGGCGGCCAGGAGGACGAGCAGGACCAACCAAAGCGGCCCACTGCCGTGTCGTCCCCAAGGGAAGGTGACGACGGGGCGGCGGACGTGGTTTCTGTGACGGTCCCGGGGATCACGGCGATGCCGTCAGCGCCTCCGTCATCTGGCGTGCAGGTGCGCCCCCGACAGCACGCGCCAAAGGAAGCCGCCCCACCGGGCAACACCCCAGCACCAGCACCGACCACAAGCGGCGTACCGAACCACGCACCGCACAGACCGGCTCCGCAGTCGGCGACCGTTCCGGCCGTACGTACCACTCGGCCGCAAGCCCGCACCACCCCGCGGGAGCGACCCGCCGTACCCCCGTCCACATCGCCCCACCCGACGGCGCGCCCGGCAGCACCGCACGGCCCTGAGCTCCGCGCACTCGCGACGCGACCCGGCCCGGAGCCCGCCCCCGCCGAGCACCGCGGCCCACCCCCACCGCCGCCTCCCGACCGCCGCCCGCGCCACCGCCCCCTCCCCACCCAGCCGCTGCGCAGCGTCACCACGCCCCGCCCCGGATCCCCGGCGCGGATGCCCTGGCCGGAGGAGACCGCGGCGGCACCAAGTGCCGAACCGCCGACCTCCATCCCCCTCCAGCCGGCCCCGCCCGTCATCATCAGCCCCCCGCCCCCGCCCCTCGACGGCATCGCCGCCTTCTGGGTGCGGCGCCATCTCCCCCGGCTGCGCGGCAGGATCCTGCGGTGAGCGCCGGGACCGCGATCGGCATGGTCAGCGCCTCGCTGCGCAGCCTCCTGGTCGGTGAGATGCGGCTCACCCCGGCCATGGACGTGACCATCCTCGCCCCCGACGAGCCGGGCGGCGGCCGACGCATCAACCTCTTCCTCTACAAGATCACCGAGAATCCGTACCTCAAGAACCAGGACTGGGCACTCCGGCCGGGCACCACCGACCAACTCCTCGACGCCCCCCTGTCCCTGTACCTCTTCTACCTGCTGACGCCCTATGCGCCCAACGACCCTCTGAGCGGCAACGTGACCGCGCACCAGAGCGTGGGCGAGGCCATGCGGGTCTTCCACGAGAACCCGGTCGTCCCCCGCACCTACCTCGACCCCGGTCTCCTCGACGCCCACGAGCAGCTGCAGATCGCGATCGCGCCGCTGGACCACGAGGAGCTGAGCCGGATCTGGAGCACCTTCGCCCAGCCGTTCCGGCTCTCCGTGCTCTACCAGGTGTCCACCGTCCAGCTCGACCGGCTGCCGGGCGCGGCCCGCCCGCTGCCCAAGCGGGTGCGCCGGGTCGGCATTCCCGATGTACGGGCGACCCTCAGCCCGCCCGAGGTCACCGCCATGTCGCCGGCCGCGGGACGGGCTGGCTCGGTGCTCACGTTCACCGGTACGCACCTGGCCGGGTGGCTCGCCGACGTGCGTCTCGGCGGCGAGCCGACCGGGGCCGCGGTGCCGCTGAGCGGTGACGCGTTCACGGTGACGCTCGCCGCGAGCCTGAAGGCCGGGTTCTACGAGGTGCGCGTGGACGTCTCGCACCTGTTCCGCCGCACGTTCGTGTTCGAGGTCACGCCATGACCCACCGCGCGTACCGGGACAACGGCGAGCACCTCGCAGACGAGTTGCGCCGCCTCGACCTGCTGATCGAGCGCCGGCTCGCGACGGTCAGCCTGCAGAACGAGGCTGCCCCACGGCAGCAGGCGGCCCGCACCGTCTACATCACCCGGCAGGAAGTCGACTGGCTGCTCACCCACCAACCCCAGGGCCCGCCCTCCCCCGCCACCGAACTCGACCGGCTGGACGCGGAGATCGACGCGCGCGTGCAGCGCAGCGCCGCCAACGGCGTCACGCTGGCCCTGCCCGCGCTCGGTTCGCTCTTCGCGCTGAGCCCGTGGGAGCTACGGGCCGTCACCGTGTGCCTCGGCCCGGAACTGCGGCGCAAGTACGACCGGCTGTACGCCTACCTCCAGGACGACATCACCCGCAAGCGCCCCAGCGTCGATCTCGTCCTCGACCTGCTCTGCCCGGGTGAGCGGCACCGCTGGGCCGCTCTCGGCGCGTTCCAGGAGACGGCGCCGCTGCTGCGCACCGGCATCCTGCGGAAGATCGACGACCCGCAGAGCCCCTCGGGGTCCACCGGCCTCTCCCAGTTCCTGGCGCTGGACCCGCGGATCTGCCGCTTCCTGCTGGACGCGGACGCCCCCGACGCACGGCTGTACCGCGCGGAGGACGCCGCCGAAAACGACATTGATGCCGAAGACGCCGACGCGGATCTCGCGCAGGGCCTGCGCCGCCTCGCCGAACACCACCTCAAACAGGACGGCGACGCCCGCCCACTGGTGTTCTACCTGTACGGCCCCCCTGGCGCGGGCAAGCGCGAGCTGGCCCGCCGTACCTGCCGCGACCTGGGCATGGGGCTGCTCAGCCTCGGCGACCAGCCTGCGTACGGCACCGACCTGAGAGAGGCGCGGCTGTGCCGGGCCGCCGTCCACCTGCCGCACGCCGACGCGCTCCGCCACGACGACGCCGCACCGCTGCGGGCCGCCCTGGCAGCGGCCGTCGCCGACTTCGGCGACCTGGTGTTCCTCACCGGCGAATCGGCCTGGGACGGCGAGGAGAGCTTCGCCGGCGCCCTGTTCCAGCCCGTCCCCGTCCCGCTGCCCGAGGTGACCCGCGGCACCGCACTGTGGCGGCGGCTGCTCGCCGAGCACACCGCCGAGCCGGGCGCGTGGGCCGCCGAGTTGGCGACGCTCTTCCGCCTGTCGCCCGGCGGGATGCGGGCCGCGATCCGGTACGCCCGAAACCGGCGGCTGATGGAGCCGCTGCCGCGCGCCATGACCCTGGCGGACCTGTCCGCCGCCTGCCGGGCGTTGTCCCGCCATCGGCTCGGCGACCTGGCCGTCGAGGTGCGGCCCCGCGCCGGCTGGGACGACCTCGTGCTGCCCACCGACCGGATGGAGCAGCTGCGGGAGGTCCGCGACCAGCTCCGCCACCGCCACCAGGTGTACGACCGTTGGGGCTTCGGCGGTGAGACCCACCGCGGCAAGGGGCTGAGCGTGCTGTTCAGCGGGGTCCCGGGGACGGGTAAGACGATGGCTGCGGAGGTGCTGGCGCACGACCTCGGGCTCGGCCTGTACGCCGTGGACCTCTCCGGGGTCGTCAGCAAATACATCGGCGAGACCGAGAAGAACCTGGCCCGCGTCTTCACCGAGGCGCGCACCAGCAACGCCATCCTCTTCTTCGACGAGGCCGACGCGCTGTTCGGCAAGCGCACCGAGGTGTCGGACGCGCACGACCGGTACGCCAACATCGAGACGAGCTACCTCCTGCAGAAAATGGAGGAGTACGAGGGCGTGGTGGTCCTGGCGACGAACCTGCGGCAGAACCTGGACGACGCGTTCACCCGCCGCGTCCGCTTCATCATCGAGTTCCCGTTCCCCGAGGCCGACAGCAGGCTGCGGATCTGGCAGGGCCTTTTCCCGCCGCAGGCTCCGGTCGCGGCGGACCTCGACTTCGCCGCGCTGGCCCGGGAGTTCCCGGTGGCCGGCGGCAGCATCAAGAACATCGTGCTGAACGCGGCGTTCCTGGCCGCGGCCGACGGCGGGCCCATCAGCCGGCGGCACATCCTGCGGGGAGCCCGGCGGGAGTTCGAGAAGATCGGCAAGCTCTGGACGGAGCCGGCCCCGGCCGGCGACGCCGTCGGGGCCGCCGGAAGGGCGGGGCCATGCTGACGATGCCGCACCAGACCACCCACTCCACGGAGACGCACGGGCCGCGCCCGGCATCGCCGCAGGCACCCCGGGCGAGGGCCGCGACCGACCTGGCGTTGCAGCGCAGCCTCGGCAGCGACTACCTCCAGCGCCTCGCCGAAGACGGCGACGGCGAGCACGACGGCCCCTCAGGGTGCGGCTGCCCGGGAGGCTGTTCCGGCTGCGGTCCCGTGCAGACAAGCGCGCTCCTGGGGCTCGCCGGCGACCGGTACGAGCAGGAGGCCGAACGCGTCGCCGAACGGATCGTCGCGCCCCCCGGCCCCGCGCCCGCCGCCCCGCGCCCCGCCATCCAGCGGCTGCCGACCGGGCACAGCGGCACGCCGACCACTCCCCCGCCCACCAGCGGCGGACGCCCACTGACGCCCGCGTCCCGGGCGTTCATGGAGCCCCGCTTCGGCCAGGACTTCGCGCACGTACAGCTACACACCGACTCCGCGTCCCACCAGTACGCGGCCGACATCCGGGCCCGCGCCTTCACCCACGGCCACCACATCCACCTGGCGCAGAACGAAAGCGAGCACGACCACCGGCTGCTCGCCCACGAACTGACCCACGTCGTGCAGCAGTGCGGTGGCGCGGCTCCGGCGGCCGAAACCGTACAGCGCGCGATCAGCCCCGAACTCGACGAGATCGAGGACTACCTCGGCTACGGACTGTTCGACTGGGCCATCACCGACCAGGACGCCACCCGTTCGCTGGACCTCCTCAAGTCGCTGCCCCGCCTCCAGCAGGCGGTGTTCTTCAACGACGCGACCCACGCGCAGCGGCTGCGGGAGAACCTCCCCGACGGGCGGCTCCCCGAGTACGACCGGCTCGCCGCCGACGTCGCGGGGCTGCAACCGCCCGCCACCACGCTGGAGACCATCGAGGACCGACTCTCGTACGGGCTCTTCGACTGGGCCGTCACCGACCAGGACGCGGTGGTCGCCCTCGACCTGCTGAAACAGCTCTCGGGGAACCAACTCGCGACCGCCATGGCCGCCATCAACTACCACCGGCTCCTTGACAATCTGCCGAACGCCCGCCAACCCGAGCTCACCGCACTCTACGACCGGGCCCTCGGCACGGGCGGCACCCGGCACGCCGAGGAGGGCAGCCACCCCGGCACGCTCCTCAGCTCCGTCACCTTCCGATCAGACCACGGACTGATGAAGAACAACGAGGACGACTGGGAGAGCGACGGCAACGCGTACGGCGAACCGGAGTGGCTCTCCGACAAGGGGCTCGCGAACAGCCGCCCGATCAGCCAGACCATGGGCACCGGCGTCCGCGCCGACGTCCGCCTCAACATCACCCCGCTCAACGCGCCGACCGCGCCCGTCCGGCTGACCGGCCGCAGCACCGAACCCGCGCTGAACTTCGAATTCTCCGGCACCCTGCACGGCGGCACGGCACAGATGCTGCCGCTCGTCGGCACCACCGCGCTGCCCGGCACCGTCACCTCGCTGGAGAACCGGCAGATCGTGTGGGACCTGGAGTGGCAGCAGTGGAAGCGTGAGATCGCCCGGACCCGGCACAGCGTGTACGTCACCGCCGGCCCACCCCACGCACCGGCGGAGGTCACGCTCCGGCGCATGCGGACGTCGACGCGGATCGTCGGCGAAGCCGCCCGTGAGGCGGGCTCCCTCGACCCGCACGCGCTGGTGTCGAGCGTCATGAAGCGCTGGAACAGCTACAACCTGTTCATCCGGCTCGACAACGCGTGGAAGCTGGCGGACGACCTGGCCACCGGGGCGCAGTGCATCGACATCGTGCGCTTCGTCCAAGGGGTGCTCCTCCAGGTCGGTCTGGCAGGCAACACCGCGGCCGTCGTCGTCTGGGCCAAGCCCAGCAGCCCCGGCCACGCCGAGGAGACCCTGGGCGGCGGCCTGTCCGGCACCAGGCACCCCGACAACCCGTGGTTCGCCGCGCTGATCGACGCCAACGGGTGCGGCAACAACTTCGAGGCGGCGCTGCGCTTCGCGCACGGCGGCGTGACCCGCTACTACCCGGGCGGCGCCAACCCGAACAAGGTCTACTCCACCCCCACGGACGTCCTGCACGTCTTCCAGTGCCTCGCCTGGGTGGAACCCGTCGGCCCGCGCCGCATGAACGTACGCCAGATCCTGATCACCTATCCGCACGGCCACTGCGCAACCGGAGAACTGACCTGCAAGGGCGGGGAGGACTAGGCGAGATGACCGACGGCTTTCCCAACAAGCCCCGCATTCTGCGCGGCGCATTCGTGGAGTACGGGCTGAGCCTGCCGCCGCTGCTGGTGGTGTTCCAGTTCAACCCCGTGCAGCTCACCCGTAACCGATCGCTGTCCTACACCTTCGCCGGCGCCGCCGCGGCGGCAGCGGCGACGCAGAAGTCGGGCGCACCGCCGCGCACCCTGCGCACCGAACACGGCCGGCGCTCCAGCCTGCTGGACGTCCAGCGGGAGCAGTTGGTGACCGTGGAGGAGCAGAAGCTCGGTTTCGACATCCGCCTCGACGCCACCGACCGGCTGGACGACGGCGACACGGTCACCGAACAGTTCGGCATCGGCCCGCAGATCGCGACGCTGGAGCTAATGACGCAGCCGAAGCGGGAGAGCGTGCTCGGTGGCCTCGCCGCCCGGCTGCTGCACAAGCCCGACGGGTTCAGCTTCACCCGCAGCGCCAACCCGCCGCTGATCCTTTTCATCTTCGGCCGCAAACGGGTGCTACCGGTGAACATCAACTCTCTCAACATCACCGAGACGGAGTTCAGCGCCGATCTGAACCCCGTCCGAGCCACCGTCTCGGTCTCCCTCACGGTCATCGAGGGCAGCAGCATCCCCTACCGGTACACGCAGACCATGACGGAGGTCATGTCGACCGTGGGGTTCGCCACCGCCGTCACCGATGCGGCGAACGTCGTCGTCCCAGGGTGAGTGACACATGTTCAGCAAGCTGTCCCGCTACCGCACCGTCCCCGACGTGGTGTCGCCCGACGCCCGCGGCCGGATCCTGCCCGCCAAGGGCGTCCGGCCGCTGCCCGACACGCCCGGTGCGCTGGAGCACACCGTGGATTCCGGCGACCGGCTGGACCAGCTCGCCGCCTCCTACTACGGGCAGCCCCTGCACTACTGGCACATCTGCGACGCCAACCCGCTGTTCCTCTCCCCCCTGGAACTCCTCGGCCAGGAACCCGTGACGTCCACCCGCTTCCCGCTCACCACCGCGGCGAAGGACCCGCCGTGGGCCGCGCTGATCGCCGCGCTGTCGGCGGTGAACGGGGTGCGCGACGTGACCGTGGCCGAAGACGTGGAGCTCGTCCCGCAGATGCAGAGGGTGAGCGGGCAGCAGGTCACTGTAATCGTCGAGCGATTCATCCGCGCCGTCGTCGTCACGTACCACCGCATCGACGTCAGTGCGCAGGACCTGGCCGCGCTGATCGCGGCGCGCGGCTTCGACGTCGGGCCGCCGGTCGACCGCGGGCGGCTCGGTCAGCCCATCGCGGTCCCCGCGGCAGTGAGCGGATAGAGGGCCAGCGTGCGCCACGACGACCTGCGCATCGACATCGACGGCGTGGAAGCCGCGGACCTCTACGCGGACCTGCTGAACCTGGAGGTCGAGCTCGACGAGGAACTGGCCGGGATGTTCCGGATGACCCTGGCACTGCTGCTGCGCCCCGACGGGGCGTGGACGTACCTGGACGACGAGCGGCTCATGGTGTGGCGGCGGGTGCGGGTCACGGCGGGCTTGCAGGACGACGCGCAGCCACTGCTGACCGGCTACATCACGCACGTCCGCCCGGACTTCGGCCCCGGGCTCGACGCCTGCCGGCTCCAGGTGTGGGGCACGGACGCCAGCGTCCTGATGGACCGCGTGGAGCGGCTCAAGGACTGGCCGAACAAGAAGGACAGCGACATCGCGACCGAGACGTTCCAGGCGTACGGGCTGACGCCGCAGGTGACCGACACGGGGATCGTCCACGACGAGGCGGTGTCGACCGTCATCCAGCGCGAGACCGACATCCAGTTGCTCAGGCGGCTGGCCCTGCGCAACGGTTTCGAGTGCTTCGTGGACGGCGACAGGGGCTACTTCCGTCCGCCGGCCGTCGACGACACGCCGCAGCCCGTGCTCGCGGTGCACTTCGGGGAAGAGACGAACGTCAACCGGTTCAGCCTGGAGGTCGACGCGCTGGCCCCCACGGACGTCGCGATGTTCCAGATCGACCACATCGCCGGCGACGTGCTGGAAGCGCATGCGGTCCCCGGCTCCCAGACCGCCCTGGGCGCGGTGCCGGCCACCGGTGTCCTCGGCCCCGGCATGGAGCCCGGGCTCGTGTACGTGGCGCAGAGCGTGGCCACCGGCGTACCGGAGATGACCGGAATCTGCCAGAGCGTCTACGACCAGGCCGAGTGGCTGGTGACCGGGGAGGGCGAGGTCGCCGCCAACGAGTACGGCAGCATCCTGCGGCCCCGTACCACCGTCACCGTCAAGGGCGTCGGGGCGACGCACAGCGGCGTCTACTACGTCACGCACGTCACCCACAGGTTCACCCTCGACGGCTACCTCCAGGCATTCCGCATCAAGCGCAACGCACTGGCGCCCAAGGGCGACGAGGACTTCTCAACCGGCGGGGCCGACGCGGCGGCCGGACCACTGGCCGCGGGCGCCCTGGCCGCGGAGGTGTCGCTGTGACGCTGGAGCGCATCGTCGCCGGCCTGGTGGAGGACACCGGGCGGCGCTGCTACGGCAAGTACCGGGGCACGGTGGTCGACAACGACGACCCTTCTCGCCTCGGCCGGCTGCGGCTCACCGTCGCGGACGTGCTGGGTCCGGAGGTCGTCACCGGCTGGGCCACGCCCTGCGTCCCGTACGGAGGGGCCGCGGGGCAGGGGTTGCTGTTCGTTCCGGAGCGCGAGGCCGGGGTGTGGGTCGAGTTCGAGCGGGGAGACCCGGATTTCCCCATCTGGGTCGGTACGTACTGGAGCAGGCCGGGCGACGAGAGCCAGGTGCCGAAGCCGCGCTCCGACGCCGGCACCGAGGACGCGGAAGCGGTGCAGTCGCCCCCGACCTCGAAGATCCTCGCCACTCTCAAGGGGCACACCATCCAGTTGGAGGACGCCGACGGCAAGGAACGGGTCCTCGTCCGCGAGGGCAGCCGCGGCCATCTCCTGACGATGGATCAGTCCGGTGTCACGATCACCGACGCGGGCGGCAACACCGTCTCGCTCACCGACGACGGCATCCGCATCACCGACGCCACCGGCAGCTTCCTCCAGATGTCCTCCGACGCCGTCACCCTCACGGCGAAGACGCCCCTCACCATCAACGCCGCCGGTCAGAGCGTCACGGTGGTCGCCGCCAGCATCGATCTGAAGAAGGGCTGAGTCGATGGCCAAGAGCATCGCCGTCAAGGGCGACAGCGTGCGGGGCACCGACACGCACAAGGTCTCGGGCACCCTCGACAACGGCACGACGCCCTACGCGGGCCTCGGGAAGTACGCCTACCAGGGCTCGATCACGGAAGGACTCAGCGACTTCGTACGGATCAGCGGCGTGCCGGTGGCCCTGGTCACCAGCGGCAGCACCCTCGACGCGGGCCAGACCGCGCCGGGCCCCCCACCCGGCGGCCACGCCGGGCCCGCCGGCAGCGACTTCGTGCCCGCCGCGCCGAAACCCCTCGTCACTTCGCTGTCGATCCTCGACACCCCGCTCGGCGGCGGCACACCCGGCGCCGGTGCGGGCAGCGGGCTGCTGACCATCGGCGGCGTCAAGGTACTGCTCGACAAGGACGTGATCGACACGTGCAGCGGCCTGCCCACACCCGGCGAGTCGAAGGTCAGCGCAGAGCAGCAGTCGCTGGTGGCCTGCTCCCAATGACCGGCGTACGAGCGGCGATGCGAGAGGGAGGGGGCGAGCGTGGCGACAGGGTTCGGATTCCCGTTCGGCGTCAACGCGGCCGGTGCCATCGTGCCGGAGCCCGACGAGAGCGCGGAATTGCGCGGCAAGGTCATCCAGGTGCTGTTCACGGCACCCGGGGAGCGGATCAACCAACCGGAGTTCGGGTGCGGGCTGTTCAACCTGGTCTTCGACCCCGCCAACACGATCCTGGCCGCGGCCGTCGAGTTCACCGTCGGCCAGGCGCTGACCCGGTGGCTGGGAGACGACCTCGTGGTCAGCGGAGTGGACGTACAGGCGCAGGAAGAGTCGCTGTCCGTCGAGGTGGCCTACGTACGGCGCCGGGACCTCGCCCGGCAGGCGGTCAGGGTGCAGTTCCGGTGAACGGGAACGTGAACGGACGAGCGGGGACGCGGCATGGCTGAGATCAAGAGGACGGACGACCGGCCGGTCATCGACTACATGGCCCGCGACTACGAGAGCCTGCTCGCGTCCATGCGCGGGCTGATCCCACAGAAACTGCCGGAGTGGAAGGACTTCGCGGGCGAGGCCGACTTCGGCAACGTACTGCTGCAACTGTTCGCGCATGTCGGCGACATCCTCAGCTACTACCAGGACCGGGTGGCCAACGAGAGTTTCCTCGGCACGGCCCGCACCCGGCGCAGCGTCATCGAACACCTGCGGCTCATCGGCTACGAACTGGGCACCGCGGCCCCCGCGGCGGCCTCGCTGAGCCTGACCGTGCCCGGCACCGTCACCGCGACGGTCACCGTGGCGCGGGGGGACGCGTTCGCGACCAAGAGCCAGCGCGACAAGCCGAGCGTCAGGTTCGAGTACACCCGCGAGGCGCCGCTCGTCATCGACTTCTCGAAGCTGACGGCCGACCCGGCGACCGGCCGGAAGGTGTTCGGCCCGGCACAGGGCGGCATCCCGGTCGAGGAGGGCCGCCTGATCAGGGACGAGTTGCTGGGCACGTCGGACAATGCGCCCAACCAGCGCTTCCCCCTCGCCCACCCCGGGCTGATCCTACGACCGGCGAGCCAGGACGTGGTGGTGGAGAGCCGGCTCGCGTCGGTGCCCTCCGTGTGGACGCTGCGGGAGAGCCTGGCGTTCAGCCAGGCGGGGCAGCGCGACTACCGGGTGGAGATCGACGACGCCGACCGGGCCACCGTCGTCTTCGGCGACGGCACGTTCGGCGCGATCCCCCCGCAGGCGGCGGCGATCCGGGCCACGTACCGCGTCGGCGGCGGCTCGGCGGGCAACGTGCCCGCGGGCGCGGTGACCACCATCGTCGGTGCGCCCCAGCTCGCACTGCTCGGCGCGACGGTCAGCAATCCGGCCCCCGCGACCGGCGGCGCGGAGCGCGAGGACATCGCGCACGCCGTGCAGCACGCCCCCGCCGTGTTCCGCTCCCTGCGCCGCGCGGTGACCGCCGCCGACTACGAGGCGCTCGCACTCAGCTTCAAGGGCGTCGGCAAGGTCCGCGCCGAGGCCACCGGCTGGAACCAGGTGACGCTGCACGTCGCGCCGCAGGGCGGCGGCAAGGTCAGCGATGTGCTGGAGGCCGACCTCAAAGGCTTCTTCGAGGACAAGCGGATGCTCAGCCAGCTCATCGAGGTCTCCGACGTCGACTACGTCCCGATCCGCGTGACGGCCGAGCTGGCGGTCGAGAGTTTCCACGTACGGGAAGACGTCGTCGCCCAGGTCCAGCAGGCCGCCGCCCGTCTGCTGGACTTCGAGCGGGTCGACTTCAACCAGACGGTGTACCTCAGCAAGTTCTACGAGGAGACGCAGGACGTTCCCGGCGTCGTATTCGTGAACATCACCGAGTTCCGGCGCGGGGACCGGACGGGCCCGCCGGTCGAACCGCACGGCACCCTCGTGCTCGGCTCGAACGAGGTGCCCGTCGTCCCGCCGGAGCCCGATTACCGCCTCGGCCTGAAGGTCATCGTCCTCGAACAGGGAAGGAGGTGACGGACGGTGCGGCTGACGGACATCACGGCCACCGCCCACCCCTCCGGCAACAGGATCGACCTGAGCTGGCACAACCCCGATCCGGGGCGCGCGCCCGGGATCCGCGTGGTGCGCCGGGAGGGCACCCATCCGGCCGGCCCCGACGACGGCCGGCCCATCGCCCACACGATCGGCCCCGACACGCGCACCGTCGACACCGGCCTCCGGGGCGGGACGGTCTACTACTACACGCTGTTCCCGTTCAGCGGCTCCCCCGTGCCCACGTACGACCCCGACCCGCACAACCACGCGTCCGCCATGGCCACGTCGCGGTACGACTTCGCGAGTCTGCTCTACGGCATGCTCCCGGCGATCTACCGCCGCTACGACGCCGACCGCACCCCTCCGGCGGGCAGCGGCCTGTCGGCGGACCGCGACAAGGGGCAGCTCCGCCGCTTCCTGGACCTGCCCGGCGGCGAACTCGACCGGATCTACAGCCTCGTCCGCGCCGGCCTCGATCTCAGCGACCTCGACCGGGTCGACGGCCGCCTGCTGCCGCTCCTCGCGCAGTGGATCGGCTGGCAGACCGATTTCGGGCTGCCGGTGGACGCGCAGCGCAACGAGGTCAGGTTCGCGCCGCGCATCTACCGGACCATCGGCGGGGTGCCCACGCTGGACGCCACCGTGGCCCGGGTCACCGGTTGGACCAGCCGTACCAAGGAGTACGTCCACAACGTGGCGCGCACCAACCAGCCGGAGCGGCTGAACCTGTGGTCCGCGCTGCGCGATGCCTCCGGCGTCTTTGCGCCCGCGGCGCTCGCGTCCGTCAACTTCGCCCATGACGGCCGGCCGGTGGCGCTGCGCGAGGCGGACGGTTCGTCGCTGTTCTTCTTCCACACCCGCCGGCCGCACGGCTGGGACATCTGGATGAAACGGTTCGCGGGCGGGAAGTGGGAGCCCAGCGCCCCGCGGGTGGACCGGCCGGGCATCGACAAGCACCCTTCGGTGGCCGCGCAGGGTGCCGGGATCGTGTGGCTGTTCTGGCAGGGGTTCGACCCGGAGCAGCCGCCCGCGGACCGCAAGTGGCGGATCTGGTACAGCGTGCGGACGGGTCCTGCCACCTGGTCGGCGCCCACCGTGTTCGGGGACACCGCCACCGAGCGGCGGATGCCCACCGCGGTCGCGGACGACGCCGGCGGGCTGTGGCTGTTCTGGCTGGAGGCGGTGGGCGACGGCTGGGAGCTGCGCTACAACCGCAACGTCGGCGGTGCCTGGCTGCCCGCGCCGCTGACCCTGCCGGCGGACGGCGGCCGGCCGCCGCGGGTGGAGGACGACTTGTTCGTCCTGTTCCATCCGACGAGCACGACCCAGCGGCTGTGGCTGTTCTGGGCGCGGCACGAGAGCGGCGGCCCGCCGGGCCAGTCCCGCTGGAGCATCGTGCACCGGGTCAAGGCGGGGCTCGATCCGGCGGTTTCGGACTGGTCTCCGATCCGTGCGCTGCCGAAGGCCAGGGCCGACTACCACGACCGACAGCCTGCCGCGCTGCTGACGGCCGACGGCAACATCGAGGTGTTCTGGAGTTCGACGCAGAACGGCGGCTGGTCCCTGAGCCGCAACGTCCTCGCCGTGACCCCGCTCACGTGGGGGGCCAACCAGCGGATCGGAGGCGGGCCGTACGCGCGGCGCGGGCCGTACGCCGTGGACACACCGTCCGGCACCCTGTTGGTGCACCGCTCCAACGAGAGCCTGGAGTACGCGAGTGCGGACTACGGCGCGACCCGCACCGTGGATCACCGGTACGCGGGGACGACCACCGTCGACGCCACGGGCGCGGCCAAGCTGGGGCTCCGCGGCCGGTTCGAGGACTTCCAGACGTACACGTACGACGCCGGGGCCGGCGGCGTGCGCACCAACGACGACCGCATCGGGCGGGACACCGTCGGCCTGTTCCTCGCGCCGCCGGGCACCGCCGATCCGGACCAGGTCAGGGCGATGGTCTCCCGGCTGGCCGGCGTCCTCGCCGACGCCATGCCGGTGACCGCGCGCCCCGTCTTCATCACGCCGTAGCCATCTCGCCGAGCCATCACGCCGTACCGGAACAACGCCCGCAGAAGGAGGGGGACCGTGGCGGACTATTCGCAGTCACCGCTGGAACTGCTGCTGGCCAACCAGCAGAAGGGGTACGTGGGCATCCACGTCGAGCAAGGTGTGCCGGTCCTGGACCGGGACCTGAACCTGTTGCAGGACCTGATCTCGGCGACGGTCCGCGCGGTCATCAGCCGCTACGTCGGTAACGGGGCCGCGGCCGGGGCCAACGGCTTCGCCGTGCAGGCGCTGCCCACCGGGCAGAACGGTCAGGACTTCCTCATCGCGGCGGGCGATGCCGGGGGGCCGGGCAGCGCGCTGGTCGGTGGCGTCGAGGTGGTCATCCCGGCGGCGGTGACGTACAAGAGCCAGCCGAGCCTGCCCGCGCTCACGGCGCCCACGGCGGCGCAGCCCGACCCGCGGACGGACACCGTGTACCTGGACGTGTCGCTGGCCGAGGTGGACGGCACGGTGGACGCGGAGCTGAACAACAGCCGCGACGTGGGCGTCCAGACGTCCGTACGGCTCAAGCCGGTGTGGGTGGTGCGGGTCAGTGAGGGGGACACGGTGCCGGCGCCGCCGTCCGGACACAGCTTCTACCCGCTGGCCTCCCTCCAGCGGCCCCGGGGGGTGACCGCCATCGAAGCAGCCATGATCGGCGATCTGCGGCAGCGCCGGCTGACCGTCTCCGACATGGAGCGCAGGATGAGCCTGATGGAGCGGACGCTGCTGCTGCCCGCGTTCACGGCCCCGTCGCCCGGGCAGCCGCAGTTCGTGCCCAAGAGCGGCGTCATCGGGCAGCCGGTCACCCTGAACGGCAGCAACTTCGCCGTCGCCCCGGTGACCGTGCGCTTCGGTGACCTGCCCGCGAAGATCGTGGGCGGGGCCTCATCGACGCAGGTCGTGGCCCGGGTGCCGGGCGGGCTGACCCCGGGGGGTGTCTCCGCGGCCGTCAGGATCACCGTCAGCAACCTGGGCGGCTCGGTGATCAGCGACGACACGTTCACGGCGGACCCCGCCCCGGCGTTCACCGAGCCGACCACCCAGTTCAGCCCCGGCAACGGCACCCCGGGCACGCAGGTGACGCTCAACGGGTTCAACTTCAACGCCGCCGGCACGCAGGTGCGCTTCGCGGCCGTGGCCGCCACGGTGGTCGGCGCGCCGACCGCCACCCGCATGGTCGTCCAGGTGCCGACGGGCCTGGTGCCCGCAGGCAGTACCAACGCCGACGTCAAGATCACCGTGACCAATCCGGCGGGCAGCATCGTCAGCGACGACCCGTTCCGGGCCGAACTGAACATCCCCGCCCCGACCTTCTCCACCACGCCGCCCCAGTTCTCCCCGAAGTCCGGGGTGGCCGGCCAGCAGCCCATCATCCTCAACGGCAACAACTTCAACTTCACCCCGGTCACGGTCAAGTTCGACACCTTCACCGCGGTGATCATCGGCACGCCCTCCGCCACCCAGATTTCCGTACGGGTGCCCGCAGGGATGACGCCGCCCGGCACCACCAAGGACATGAAGCTCTCGGTCACCACCGCCGGCGGCACCGCCACCAGCACGGACATATTCACGATCAACGGTTAGGAAGGGAATGCTCATGGCGTTCCACGTCTATCCCGATCCGCAGACCGCCGCACTCACCGTCAACACCGGCCCCCCGGTCTTCGTCGGCATCGACCAATTGGCCGGGCCACGCGACCAGGGCGGCTACGCGAAGATGATGTACGTCCGGGTGTGCGCGACGGGCGCCGTCGAACTCCCGACGCTGTTCATCCGGGCGGGACACCCCGACACCCCGGCCACCCCCGGCGACACCGAGGGACCCGCGGTGGAGATCACCGGATTCACCGGCGGAGTGTTCAACAAGACCACGTACCTGGGTGACGTGAAACGCGACGTCGAGGCCGACAACGTGGCCATCATCCGCATGGGGTTCGACCAGGCGGGCACCGCGGAAACCTGGCGGCTGGGTTTCCGGAACAACAACGTTGGTGGCGCGCCAGTCGAGTTCACCTGGGTGGTGGCCGACACGGCCACCGACACGGCCAAACCCTGGCTCGACATCTCGCCGGGCACGGTGTCCACCTTCCTCTCCCTCGTCAACAAGTCCGACTCGGACAGCGTGCAGGTCTCCAACAAGGGCACCGCCCCGCTGACCATCGCCACGGCGGGCTCCCTTCCGTCCAGCGGCTTCACGGTCACCTCGCCCCTGCCGCTGACCGTACGCCCCTCCCGCACGGAGACCCTCTCGCTCCGGTTCACCGCGCCCGCCGCGCCCCCGCCGGACAACAAGACCACCCTGACCACGAACATCGTCGTGACACCACCGGACCCCACGGTGGGCACCTCCGCCGGCCACAACCAGCAACTCGCGTTGACCGCCGTCACGCAGAAGCTGGAGGTCGTCCTCCTGCTCGACTCCTCGGGCAGCATGGGCGGCAACCCACTCGGGGGTCCCCCCGCCACCGTCGCGGAGTCCCGCTGGGGGGAGCTGACCACGGCGACCAAGGGGTTCCTGCACCTCCTCGGCCTCTTCGCCGACAACGGTGGCCGGTTCGGCATCGCCCGCTTCCCCGCAGTGGGCGCCGGCCCCGCCGGCTTCGACATCGTCCCGATGAAACAGATCGCGGCCTCCGAGATGGCCGACGCGGGCAACGCCGTCGAGGCCATCGTGCCCACCGGCAGCACCCCGATGGGCGACGGCCTCGACCACGTCCTCGCGCCTTCCACCAGCTACTTCGGCACTGACCCGCTCAGCGTCAACACCAGCCGCCGCTGGCTGATCATGATGAGCGACGGGGCACACAACTCGGGTACGCACAACCCGAAGGAGTTCACCGCACCACCCAACGGCACGGCGCCCTCCGGCACCTCGCTCGCCGAGAAGAAGATCACGATGTACGGCATCGGGTACGGCGTCGAGGGGCACACCGACGTCGACCACATCCTGATCAAGACCCTCGCCGACGGCTCGTTCGGCGGCGTCTCGCACAGCGTCACGGAACCGGGGTTCACCCCCACCCAGCTCGGCGCGGTCCTGCGCAACGCCCTCAAGGAGGGCCTGACCGACGCCTCCTCCCCCGCCGACCCTCCGGGCGTGTTCGTCTTCGGCGAGCGGGAGATCCGCCACGAGACGGTCATCACCCCGTACGACGACAAGGCCGCCTTCGTCCTGGACTGGAACACCCCCGACGCCAGCAGGCTGCGGCTGGAACTGCTGACCCCGAACTGCGAACTGATCACGCCGGAGAACGCGGGCCAGGGCAAGTTCTCCCAGGTCACCTTCCACGGCGGAACGCGCTCGAACATGTACCTGATCCCCCGGGACTTCCTGCGAGGCGGCAGTGGCTCCGAGGGGGCCACCGGCACGTCCGGCACCCGGGGGCGCGACGGCACCTGGCGGCTGCTCGTCAGCTCCGGCGGCGGAGTTATCGGCGCCGCGGACACGACGGGCGCGACGAGCGAGGGCGATCCCGACGTCGAGCACTACGTCTACGACGTGCTCACCGACTCGACGCTGCGCCTGGAGGTCAGCCAGGACAAGAGCACCTACTTCGCCGGGGACCCGATCACCGTCACCGGCCGCCTCACCGCCGAAGGCCGGCCGGTGACCGGCGCCGCGGTATCACTGTCCACCACCGCGCCGGTGCAGTCGACGGACAACCAGATCGCCGCGCTGCGCATACCCGCCGAGGCGCTGAAACGTGCCGAGGAGCTGCTCGCCGGCAAGGACGCCACCCCACTGCTCGTCAGGCAGTTGGGGGCCCAGCTCGCCGGGCTGAACATCGACGGCAGCCGCCGCGAGCACGTCCAGGCGATGAGCGACGCGGACGGCACCGGCAACTACCGGGCCACCGTCACAGACACGTCGGTCCCGAAGCAGTACGTCTTCTACCTGTCCGCCACCGGTATCACCGCCGACGGCACCAGCTTCCACCGCGAGAGCAAGCAGGAGACGCTCGTCATGGTGCGGCCCGAGCCGCAGCACACCCGGATCGACGTCAACCAGACCGGGCCCGGCCAGATCGACGCGACCGTCATCCCGCGGGACCGGTTCGGCAACGTCCTGCTGATCAACCCCGACACGGCCGGCGGCTTCGGCCTCACCGCGCTCGGCGGCAAACCCGGCGCGCTGACCAGTCGGCTCGACGGCTCGTACACCGGCACGGTGACGTTCGACCCGAAGGTCAACCCCGCCATCGGTCTGCAGTTCGGCGGCGAGGACGTGCTCGTACCGAAGCACACGCCGCCGGTCGGCGACCTGCGGTACACCAACCGCGTCATCAAGTTCGAGGCAGGCGCGATCAAGGACGCCAACCAGCACGCCGACGCGCGCGCGGTACTCGGCAGCGTCGTCGACAAGCCCGCGGGAACGTTCGTCTCGCTCGGCGCGGCGGGCCGGCTGGAGGTCGGCATCACCCGCCTGGTCATCCTGGCCGTCGGCGGCGACGACGACGTTACCGTGTTCGTCCGGCCGGACACGGACCTGCGCGCGTACCGGGTGGAGGCGTACGCGGTGGAGCGCCGCGCATGGGTGGAGCTCGGCGAGTCCGTCGGCGTCACCCAGTCGTTCGGGCTGCGCCCGGCCCACCTGAAGTTCACCATCGCCCTGCGCATCACCGACATCAGCGGCCGTACACGCGACGACGCGTTCGTGGCTCTGACCACCCCGGGGGTGAGCCTGCGCGGCGTCGGGGCACTGAAGACAGCCAAGGACCTGCCGTGCCGACCGGACCAGTTGCCCAACTGGTTCCCCTGGGCACGGTAGGCACGGGCCGCCCGCCCCGCGAGGGGCGGGCGGTTCTCCGTCGCGGTGTTACGAAGCTGCGAGTTCCTTGGGCCTGGAGGGCGTCGTACTGCGGGGAGATGTCCAGGTCGAGGCCGGAGCCGGAGGACGTCACGGCGTCGGCGGGCACGTCGGACGGCCGCACACAGTAGCCGGGGGTCGTGTTGTCCCTGATGACGGCGGCCTTGCCCCAGGCGATCAGGTCGACGTTGTCGCCGGAGCGGTTGGTGGCGCGGTTTGATGAGGTAAAGGCGACGTTCTGGGGCGAGGGCCGGCACGGGGTTCAGCCGCCGTTGACCGACGCGACCGTTCAGGATGCCGAGCGTCGGCTCGGCGTCCGTCTGCCCGCTTCGTTGCTGGAGATCCTGCGGGTCCGGAACGGCGGTGCGGTGGCGGAAAACCCTGAGCGGCATCGACCGTCGCCGCAAGGGCAGCAGAGCGCTCGCCACCAAGACGCTCGGCCACGCAGCGGCCCGAACGTGCCCGAAGCCGCAGTGAGAAGGGCACTCGATGGGGCGGCGACCACGCGCCGCGCCGGTCTGCCGACTCAATCCAGTGATGGTCCTACGGTCACGGCACTAGCTCGGGCAGATCCCCGCCTCGATGTGGGCGAGTTGGGCGGCGAGGATCTCATCGAAAGCGGCGCGTCGATCCGCTCCGAGCGGGCGGACGTCGCGGGCGAAGTGGGCCAGTGCGGGAAAGCGTTCGGGGTCGGCGCCCAGGACCGTGACGCGGAACAGCTCCATGCCCTGTTCGTACTCCTCCGGGGTGATGGCGCCGGCTCCGGCCTCGGAGGCGACCAGCGCGGCGATGAGGACCGCGATCCGGTGGTAGTGCACCGGGATCTCCTCGTCACGCAGCCCCGACGCGCGCAGGGCCTGCAACACCTCTTCCACGACCAGCCGGGAACCCGCGCCGCCCGACGCGTACCGCCCCCAGACCGCGGCGAGCTGGGGCTGCTGCCCGAACGCCTCTCTCACCCGCAGAGCCAGGGCGGTGATGCGCTGCTTCCAGTCGCCCTCGCCGCGGTAGCCGTCCATGGAAGCAAGGAGGATCCGGTCGGCGACCGCTCGCAGCAGTTCCGTCTTGCTGCGGAAGTGCCGGTACAGGCTGGAGGAATCGGTCCCGAGAGCCGCCGCGAGCTTGCGCACGCTGAACGACTCCGCGTCGCTCGTGCGCAGCAACTCCGTTGCCGCATCCAGGATTTCGTCTGTCGACCAACGCCGTCGACCTGCCATTTCGCCCCTCTCGTCGGCCCCAGTCTAACTTATGCACTTGGTGTTGCACGCACCGCGTGCATAATGAGGACATGAGCGTGCCGAGCGACCCGGCAGCAGACGGGCCGACGTGCCGCGCATGTCGGTCGCCCCAGGCCGGGCGACTGATGCGGAGCTCACTCCGAGCACAGCGAAAGGACGCATGACGTGAGGAACTCACTGGATCCCGCGGCGCTGGATGCCGCCATGGAAGACGTCCACCGCGCCGGGATGCCGGGCCTGTTCGCCGAGGTGCGTGACGGCGACCTGGTCTGGCGCGGCGCGGCCGGGGTCGCCGATGTCGCCACCGGTCGCCCCGTCACCGCCGACATGCGCCACCGCGTCGGCAGCATCACCAAGACCTTCACCGCCGCCGCGGTTCTGCGGCAGGTCGAAGCCGGTCGGATCGGGCTCGACACAGCGATCGGCGAGTACCTTCCGAAGCTGGTTCCCGGCGAACGCGGTGACGCGATCACGGTCCGGATGCTGATCAACCACACCAGCGGCCTGGCCGAGTATCTCCCGTACGCCTATCCCTCCCTCAAGGCGATGCCTGCCCTCGCGGACACCGGGCCCCAGAGTCTGGACGATCACCGGTTCACCCGGTTCGACCCCACTGAACTGATCGGGATGGGGGTCACGGCACCGCCCGTGAACGCCCCGGGCGGCACGCCGGGGGTGTACTCCAACACCAACTACCTGCTCCTGAGCCAGCTCCTGGAACAGGTGACCGGCACCACCGCCGAGCAGCACATCACCCGCGACGTCATCGAGCGCGCCGGGCTCCGGGACACCGGATTCCCCACCGGGCCGAACGTCGACGGGCCGCACTCGCACCTCTACGAGGCGTGGTTCGGCATGATCGACCCACCACGCGAGTACAGCGTCTACGACATGTCATGGACGGGGCCGTCGGCCTCACTGATATCGACCGTCGCGGACCTCAACCGCTTCTTCCGCCTGCTGCTGGCCGGGGAGATCGTCAGCCCGGCGTCGCTGGCGCAGATGCAACGCACCGCCCCGATCATCTCCCAGGAGGGAAAGATGATCGACTACGGCCTCGGTATGCATCCGGTCGAGGCGCCCGGGCAGCGCACCTTCTGGGGCCATGGCGGCACGGTCTGGGGTGGTGGGGCGCTGGCCTTGACCCGCGCCGACGGCGAGCGGCAGATGGCGATCGCGGTGAACTTGCAGAGGTGGAACAGGATCGACTCCTCCGGCAAGCCGCAGCCACATCCCATCGACGACGCGCTTGCGGCGCTCTACCGCGTGGCGATATACGGCTGACCCGGCCGGATGCCGCGCGAAGCCGACGGGCCGTGTTCACGGTTGATCGGGGCGTTCCGGCCACGTGATGCCGGAGACCAGCGCGCGGAACGCCGTGCGGTAGGTGGTCGGGCTGGTGCCGGTGGAGCGTTGGAATTGATGGCGCAGGTTGGCGGGGGTGCCCAGGCCGCTGCGGGTCGCGATGCGTTCCACCGGATCGTCCGTGCGCTCCAGGAGCCGCTGGGCGTGCTGGATCCGCATGCGCAGCAGGTACTGGAGCGGGGTGAGACCCGTCTCGGCGCGGAAGCGGCGCGTCAGGCTGCGGATGCCGAGCTGCGCCTGGCCCGCGATGTCGTCGAGGGTGAGCGGGCGGTGGAGGTTGGCCTCCATCCACCGCGTCACCGGTTCGAGGCTGCTGCCGGGTGGAGTGACAGCGTTGTACGCGGCCTCGGGAGCGGCACCCCGGGCGGCCCCCGACGCAGCCTTCGTGACCGCACCCGAACCAACCGCCGGTGCCGGGACATCCACGTCCTCGGGCCCGGTGTGCAGCTGCAGAAAAAGCTGCCGTTCCGTCTCGATGGCGACCGGCTCCCCGTGATCCAGGGTGATCAAGTGCAGACACAGGTCGACGCCTCCGAGCACCCCGGCCGCGCTGTGGAAGGGGCCGTCGGCCACCGCGGCTCCCTCGGGATCCACCTCGATACGAGGGTGCAGCGCGGCCAGTTCCCGGGTGTGCCGCCGACTGGTGGCCGCCCGGCGCCCGTCCAGGAGACCGGTGGCCGCGAGCGTGAACGTGCCGGTGCCGACGGCGCCGATGCGGGCCCCGCGCGCCGCCGCTGCCCGCAGTGCGTCCACGACACCGGGCGGCGGCGCGGCACGGAAGTCCTCGTGCCCCGGCACCAGCACCGTATCGGCGTCGTCGAGGCCCTCCATGCCCCAGGGCGTGTCGAGGCCGAAGGGCGCGGCGCCGCCCGTGCTGCGAAACTCCGGTCCCGCGCAGACCCGCACCTCGTACGCGACCGGGTGGTGGTGCCTGGCCGCCGTGGCGAAGGCCAGTCCGGGGGCGGTGAGCTGGTGCCCCGGGACCCCGTCGAGGGCGAGGACGGCGATCACTGACATGTCCAGAATTTAGCCCACGGTGACATCGCAGCCGCTGTTTGCGGGGGCCGTCCGCGACGGATGATCGCAGGGCCGGTGGGACGAAGGCGGACAGACGCCTCTCCCCCGCGCAGCTCCATAACCTTTGCGAAAGGCCCGTTCATGCACGCCACGGACATGCCCGCCACGGACACCACCACCTCCCCCGAGCCCCCTTCCTCCGACCATGCCGACCGCTCCCGGCGGGGCTCGCGCCGGCTGCTCGCCCGGGGCGCCGCCGCGCTCGGCGCGACCGCACTCCTCGGCGTCACGGTGATGACCGGCAGCGCGAGCGCCATCGTTAACGGCGAGGACGCCACGCAGCACTACTCGTTCATGGCGACGGTGCCGGTCAAGGAATTCGGCGCGCAGTGCGGCGCGACGCTGATCGATCCCCAGTGGGTCCTCACGGCCGCGCACTGCGTCAACCCCGAGCTGGCCACGCTGACCGGCAAGGTCCGCGTCGGGAGCGACCACCGTACGACCGGCGGGTCCGTGCGGAACATCGACAAGATCGTCACCGCGCCCGGCTATGTGCAGGACATGACGGGCACGACACACAACAAGAACGACCTCGCGCTGATACGTATGGACCGTCCCGTCTCCCAGAAGCCCGTGCGCATCGCCCACAAGGCGGGTCCTGTCGGCACACCCACCCGCATCCTCGGCTACGGCACGGTCGTCGAGGCGCCGTCGCTGGAGGACGCGAAGTTCCCCGACCGCCTCCAGCAGTTGGACACGCGCAGGGGCGCGACGAGCGAGTGCGCCCCCGGCTGGGCGGGCAAGACGCGGCTGTGCACCGTCAGCCCGAAGCCGAAGGCCATGGCGTGCAACGGCGACTCCGGCGGCCCGCAGCTCCAGCGCGCGACGAACGGCCGCTGGGAACTGATCGGCGCCACGTCCGGGCCGGGCAGCCTGCGCGAGGGCTGCGGGACGGGGCCCGGGCTCTACTCCAACGTGCCCGCCTTCAAGACCTGGATCCACAAGACGATCCACAAGAACGGCTGACCGACGGCTCACGCGGCCGCCGCACGACCCCGCAGGCGCGGCCGACCGGCGAACCGCGAGGCGGCTGACGCCGGTCGGCTCGCGCGGATGGTTGGATTCCCGCTATGTCAGTGATCGCCGTCCTCGCCCTCGACGGGGCTCCGGGCCATCACCTCACCACGCCCGGACTCGTCTTCGGTACCGCCTGCCGGGAGTACCCCGACGTGTCCTACGAGGTCAGGCTCTGCGCGGCACCCGGGTTCCGGGCGACCGGCGGCCCGGGGCCGGCGCTCGCCATCCGTCCGCCGTACGGTCTCGACGGCCTGGCGGACGCCGACGTCGTCCTGGTTCCCGGGCACGACGGCTCCCGTGCCGGGCGGCCTCCCCGGGCCGTCGTCGCCGCGCTGCGTGCGGCGGCGGCCCGGGGAGGCCGCGTCGCCGCCGTCGGCACCGGGACGTTCACACTCGCGGCCACCGGCCTCCTGGACGGCCGCCGGGCCACGACCGGCTGGCGGCACGTGGAGGAACTGGCCGCGCTGTACCCCCGTATCGAGGTCGATCCGGCCGGTACGGTCGTCGAGGACGGGCCGTTCTGCACGGCGGCCGGAGTGTTCGGGGGCATGGACGTCTGCCTGCGACTGCTGGCCCGCGACCACGGTCGTCGGATCGCCGGGGAGACGTCACGGGAACTGATCACCCCGCTGCACGGCGACGCGGACAGCGTCCAGGAGACCATCGACCGCGAGGTCGCCGAAAGCGCGGGACTCGAACCCACCCTGCGGTGGATCGACACGCACCTCCACCTACCGCTCACGCTCCCCGAGATCGCCGCCCACGCGCGCACGAGCACCAGCGGCGTGACGCGCCGCTTCCGCGCCCACACCGGGCTCAGCCCACTCCAGTACGTGTTGCGTGCGCGCCTGCACGAGGCGATGCGGCTGCTGAGGGAGACGGACACACCCGTCGAAGCCGTCGCGGGCGCGACGGGGTTCGCCTCCCCCGCCGCCCTGCGCCATCACTTCCGCGCGCTGACCGGCACGACACCTCGTGGCTACCGCCGCACTCATGCCCCTACGGGCCGATCGCCCGCGTCCGGGGCACCGCAGCCTTAGAGTTCCGCGGCCAGTTCCATACAGCGCAGGCGGGCTGGGGAGAAGTCGTAGGGCATCTTGCCGATGGCTTCGAGAACGCTCATGGAGTCAGTTCCCCGCCTGCCGGAGCTGAGGTCGGCGTCGTCCTCGCCGTCGTCCGGGTGCAAGGTGTCCCAGGCGTCGCAGAGGGCATCGTCGTCCTTCTCCAGGCCGGACTCCTCGATGACGGTCTGCAGGGCACTTTCGAAGGCGTGCCGTTCGACGGCCACTTGAGCCACCCGTGGATCATCGACGGCGACACTGTCGTCGAGTGCCTCCTCGGCGTCGTCGATGCGGTCGGAGGCCTCCCGCAGAGTGGGGTGCGTGGCCAGGACGACGAAGCGGGTGGCCTGGATGGCCGCGCCGAGCGGACCGAAGATCCGCTCGGTGACCAGCAGACTGTCCAGGTCCGCCTGACGCAGGGAGCCCTCGGGCAGGCTCTTGAGGCGGTCGGTGACGACGTCGGACAGCAGACCCATCCGGCTGCCCTCGGTGCGCATCCGCTGCACGGCGGCCCGCTGCCGCCGCAGCTCCGCCTCCTGCTCGGCGAGGGTGTTCTCCAACCGCTCCAGGATGCCCGCGATACCGTCTCCGCTGCCCGCAGCGGCGGAAGCCGTGCCGGTCGTGAAGGCGTCACGGATGTCGTCCAGGGCGACCCCGGCGTCGGCCATCTTGCGAATCCACAGCAGGCGGATCATGTCCTCGTACCCGTAGCGGCGGCGGTCATCGCCGCCCCGCTCGGGCTCGGGGAGCAGGCCGATCTCGTGGTAATGGCGAATCGCCCGGGGTGTGCTGCCGACGAAGGCCGCCGCGTCACCGATCTTGACCTGGCGCGGCGGCACGAAGGACGAGTGCATGAGCAGGGACCTTCCTCAAGGGACCGGGGCGTGAGTCCACCGGACCACATGCCGCTACGGAAGGTGCAACTCCGCTCCCGCACCCGAGGTGCTAACGGACGTCTACGTAATCCTCACTTCCGTAGTCCGCGTAGTGGGATCCGACCGTGTCGGTGTAGCGCATCTGCCACGTGCCGTCCCGCTGCGCGGTGAACTTCTTGCGGAACGTGCCGTCGGCCAGCGTCTTGGTGCTGCCCAGTTCCTGCCACGCGGATCCCGCCGTCGCGGCCTTGAACCAGACACGGATCTTCTGGCCGCCGTACGGCCGCCAGGTGGACCCGGCCTTGCGCATCAGGCCGCCCTTGGCCGTGAGCGTCGAGCCCTTGCGCACGCCCTCGGGCGAGACGCCGTCGTTCCAGATCTTGGTGTACGTGCGGCCCAGCGTGAAGCTCTGACCGTTCACGCCCGCGTTCACCAGGCGGAGCCGCCACTGGGCGCCCGCATCCGCCTTCTTCGGCGAGGAGGCCGTGAAGGACGCGCCGTACGCGGCGTCGAAGGTGCCGGTGCTCGCCCAGGACCCGCCCTCCGTACGGCGGTCGATGGACACCTTCGCCTTGGTGCCCGCAGGGTACGAGCCCTGCGTGACACCGAGCTTTCCGGTGAAGGTGACCTTGCGGTACTTGCTCACCTCGGCCTTGACGTTCGACAACTCGCTCGTCCGAGGGGGCGTGGCCAGCGTGAAGGTGTGCGGTGCCGGCGCCGTGAACCAGTTCGACGCGGTCGGCCGGACACTCACCTGTCCGCCCTGCTTGACGGTGTATGCCGTGGAAAAGGTGCCGTCCGCACCGCTCACGGCGGCCGTGTCGCCGATCTGCACCTCGGCTGCCAGCGGCTTCTCGGTGCCGTCGTCCGCGATGCGGGTGAGCTTGCCGCGGACGGGGATGTCACTGCCGTACGGGGCGGTCACCGTGCCGGTGGGGGCGTCCACCGCGAGCTTCAGCGCCTGCCGGCGGAAGGGCAGGGTGAGCGACTCGTACTGCTGGTCGAACATGTACTCGTAGGTGGTGGCGGTGCTGTACTCACTGAAGTGCTCGGAGGACGTGAAGCGCCCCGCCTCGTCCGTCCACACCCACCCCTCGCTGTGGGCCTCCCGGGCGCGGTAGTACATGCCCACCCCGGCGAACGGCTTCACCTCGTGGGTCTGGGGGTCCTCGGCCACCAGGGACCCGGAGACCGTGAGGGAAGCGTTGTCGTAGGAGATCCACGGGCGGCTGCTGGCGAGGGTCAGCCGAGGGTGGAGACCGTAATTGAGGTAGCCGGTGGACCGCTCGACGACCTCGTTCGACTGTCCTTCCCTCGCCACGACGTCGATCACGTAGGCACCCATCGCGGGCAGGGTGACCGGCTCGGACCTGAAGGTGTCCTCGTAGCAGTCGTCCGTCTCGGGGCAGGCCTCGGTGCCGTCGAGGCGTACGTCGGCGAGGACCCTGCTGTCATTCTTCGCGTGGATCTTGAGCGTGACGTCCTTCGGGTGGAAGCGCGAGGACATGTGCTCATAGAGGGCGTAGATCTTGCCCCCTTCCACCAAGGTTTCCGTACGGCTCTGAGCACCGCCGCCGCCCGCGTGCGCCGCGGGCACGGCGACCAGTGCGGCAGCGCAGACCGCGATACTCGTGGCCAGCGCTGCCGTGTACTTCTTCAAGACGTGAACTCCCCCATCGGGTTTTGCCATGTGTACGTGCGTTTGACCTGCGAGGGGGGCACAGGGTTGCGCACATCGGTGGCGCATTTTGATCGTCTTGGCGGACACCCGTCCTCTGCGGTCGTGCCCAGAAGGTCACACCCGGCCGGAGGCCGCCGCACCTTTCGGCTTCCGGTGTGCGGCGTCCCGCTTCCGCCCCCACCGGCGCGTCGCCGGCATCTCCACGAGCACGTACAACAGGCGCGCGACGGCGACGCAAACCAGGCCCGTGCCCAAGTGGTACAGGACCCCGGCCGCGGTGCCCATGACCGGCCTGCCGAGCACGATGTGGATCGTGAACAGGACGATCAGATTGACCAGGCAGAACCCGTACGCGGCCTCACCGAGCCACACCATCGGCCTTCGCCCGAGCCAGCTGCCGCGGCCCCGTATGTCGCGGGTGACCAAAGCGGCGACCAGCACGGTGACCGGCACGGCGTAGAACGCGCCGAAGCTGTACACCACCGGCAGGGACAGGGTGAGCACATACGCCCCGGCCACGGCGAGCGACGCCGGCAGCACGCCCACGCGCAGCGTCCACCTGCCTTCGCTGATCAGTCGGGCGGTCAGCATGCCCGCGACCAGCTCGAGGCCGCGGACGGGCGGGCTGAAGTAGCCGATCCACATCTGCGCCCAGGAAAGGCCCGGCAGCACGGGGCTGTCCGGGCCCGCCAGGAAGAGCGACGTGAGCACGGGAACGGCGAGCGCGGCGAGGGCGACGGCCGTGAACCAGTACACGAGGCGCTCGGGCCTGATGCGCCGTACCCAGACGATGAGCAGGGGGAAGACCAGGTAGAAGGCCAGCTCGACGGAGATCGACCAGGTGATGCCGTTGACGGAGTAGATGACGAAGGAGCTGTCGGGCAGCCATGCCTGCACCAGAAGCAGCGTCGCGGCCGCCTGGAGCGGCTTGACCGGCAAGTTCTGCGCGAGCAGGAAGACGACGCCGAATCCGAAGACGACGACATGGGTGGGGAGGATCTTGGCCGCTCGTCGTCGCCAGAAGGACTTCGCGGAGTCGCCCGCCTTCGCCACCCAGGTCAGTACGAATCCACTGAGGACGAAGAACACCGAGACACCGAGGTATCCCAAGTTGAGCCCGTGCTCGTGGACGTACTCGTACGTCGAGGCATCCCTGAACACGGGCACGTAGGCGGCGTGGCCGATCAGGACGAGGAACGCGGCGATGAACCGCAGACCGGTCAGGGACTGCAGACGGCCTCCCGCCGCAGGCCGTCCCGTGTGCGCGTGCGTGTCCGGGGCGGGTGGCGGCGAGTCCGGTGTGCTTGGTTCTGGGGCGAGTTCGGCGGGCATGACGAAATCCTCCTGTGGTGGCGAGTGTTCGGGTGGTGCGCGCCGCGGGGGTACGCGCGCACGGGGTCGGAGACTGAACTACCGTCCGCGCAGGGGGCGATGGCCCGACCTCAGCGGTGTGCGGCCACCGACGGGCCGCTCAGGCGCTCCCCGGCTGGTCGGCGCGCAGCAGGTCGGCGGCGAGCTCGCGCAGCTCCACCTTGCGCACCTTGCCGCTGGCGGTCATCGGGTACTCGTCGATGACACGTACGTAGCGGGGGATCTTGTGGTGCGCCAGCTTGCCGGTGCAGAACGTCCGCAGTGACGCGGCGGTGAGCGGCTCGGCGCCCTCCCGCAGCCGTATCCAGGCCATCAACTCCTCGCCGTAATGCTCGTCCGGTACGCCGATGACCTGTGCGTCCAGGACGTCGGGGTGGGTGTAGAGGAACTCCTCGATCTCCCGGGGGTAGAGGTTCTCGCCACCGCGGATGACCATGTCCTTCAGCCGTCCGGTGATGCTCAGATAGCCGTCGGTGTCCATGACTCCGAGGTCGCCGGTGTGCATCCAGCCGTCCGCGTCGATGGCCTCGGCGGTCTTGTCCGGCTGCTCCCAGTAGCCCTGCATCACCGAGTAGCCGCGGGTGCAGACCTCGCCCTGCTCGCCGCAGGGCAGCAGGGCGCCCGTCTCCCGGTCGACGACCTTGACCTCCAGATGGGGGCCGACGCGCCCCACCGTGGACACCCGGCGCTCCAGGGAGTCGCCCGCACGGGTCTGGGTGGACACCGGGGAGGTCTCCGTCATGCCGTAGCAGATGGTCACCTCCGCCATGCCCATCTCGTCGATCACCCGCATCATCACCTCGACGGGGCACGGCGCGCCCGCCATGATCCCGGTGCGCAGGGAGGACAGGTCGAAGGAGCCGAAGGCCGGGTGGGCCAACTCCGAGATGAACATGGTCGGAACGCCGTACAGCGAGGTGCAGCGCTCGGCGTTGACGGCCTCCAGGGTCGCGCCGGGGTCGAACGCCGCGGCCGGGATCACCATGCACGCGCCGTGGCTGGTGGCCGCGAGGTTGCCCATCACCATGCCGAAGCAGTGGAAGAACGGCACGGGGATGCAGACGCGGTCGGCCTCGGTGTAATTGCACAACTCACCGACGAAATAACCGTTGTTGAGTATGTTGAAATGCGAGAGCGTCGCGCCCTTGGGGAACCCCGTCGTGCCCGAGGTGTACTGGATGTTGATCGGGTCCCCGGCCTTCAGGGACGCCCCGGCCTGCGTCAGCTCCCGGGGAGTGACGTGTGCCCCGCCGGCCAGCAGGGTGTCCCAGTCGTCGGTCCCGATGAGACAGACGTGCTCGAGGCCCGCGCACGCGAGCCGTACCTCGGCGATCATGCCCTCGTAGTCGGAGGACTTGAAGCTCTTCGCGGCCACGAGGAACCGCACCCCCGCCTGGTTGAGCACGTACTCCAATTCGTGGGTGCGGTAAGCGGGGTTGAGGGTGACGAGAATGGCGCCGATCTTGGCCGTCGCGTACTGCGTCAGGGTCCACTCCGCGCAGTTGGGCGCCCACAGACCGACGCGGTCGCCCTTCGTGATCCCGAGCGCCAGGAGCCCTCGGGCCACGGTGTCGACGTCGTCGGCCAGTTCGGCGTACGTCCACCGACGGCCCGTCACGCGGTCCACCAGAGCTTCGCGGGCACCGAAGGATGCGGCGATCCGGTCGAAGTTCGCTCCGATGGTCTCGTCCAGGAGCGGAACGTCGCCGACGCCACATGCATAACTTTGGCCGGATTCCGAGGCGGATCGGGTGAGCAGATCTTCCACCATGCTCAATTCCTCCTTGGGGTGGCAGAGAAACCAGCGTTGGTCAGACCCGTTCGGATCGGCATCTCTTGGATTGCTCGCCCGTTCTGGGACTATTTCACAGGGCGCCTGCGTCACTGACCGGAATGTACGTGTATAAGCGGTGAGTTACGGCGCACCGGATGCGCACCTCACTGCTTTTGTCTCACGTTGCGGACCTGGGGCCGTGGTCTGAAAAGTCTTGTGGTCTTGACGACACTCCGGGTAATTCTGTAGATGGCAACAGGTGCAGGTCAGCCAATGGAGGAGATCTCACCGGTGGTTCGCTACCGCCGACGGCGAGGACAAGAAAGGAAGAGAAGTGACCACCATCGTGCCCAGCCTGATGGCGACCCCGTCCGGTCGCTACTACAGCGATCCGGAGATCTTCGAGCAGGAGCGGGACCGTATATTCCACCGCAGTTGGTTCGCCGTCACACACGTGTCGGACGTGCCCGCTCCCGGCACATTCCACACGGCGCAAGTGGGCCGGGAGAACGTGGTCGTGGTCCGTGGACACGACGGTGTGGTCCGGGCCTTCCTGAATGTCTGCCGGCACCGCGGCTTCCTGCTCTGCAAGGAGAAGTACGGAGAGGTCAGGCGCAACCTCCGGTGTGGGTACCACGCGTGGACCTACAGCCTCGACGGCAGGCTCGTCGCGGCGCCGCACCTCGCCAAGATGCCCGACGTGGACCGCGGCGACTGGGGGCTCAAGCGGCTCCACGTGCGGGAATACCTCGGCTATGTGTGGATCTGCCTCGCCGAGGAGCCGCCCTCCTTCGAGGAGACCGTCGTCCACGCGATCACCCGGCGGTTCGACGACGAACAGGCCGTCGACAGCTGGCAGATGGCGGACCTGAAGGTCGGCCGCCGCATCAGCTACACCGTCAAGGCCAATTGGAAGATCATCGTCGAGAACTTCATGGAGTGCTATCACTGCGCTTCCATCCACCCCGAGCTGACGAGCGTCCTTCCCGAATGCGTCCAGGGTTACGCGGCTCAGCATTACGTGGGACGAGGCCTCAGTTTCCGGGACGACGCGGAGGCGTTCAGTATCGACGGCACCGGCGGGTTCGGTAAACTCCCCGGCATCACCGAGGACCAGGACCGGACGTACTGGGGGCTCACCATCAACCCTCAGGTCTTCATCAACTTCGTTCCCGACCACGTCATTTTTCACCGGCTCTTCCCCGTCTCCGCGGAACGCACGGTCGTCGAGTGCGACTGGCTGTTCGCAAAAGTCGTTCCCGAGAGTGCGCAACTCGACCACTCCGTCGAGCTATTTCACCGGGTGAACCAGCAGGACTTCGAAGTCTGCGAGATGTGCCAGCTCAACATGAAGTCCAGCGCCTATGAACCCGGCGGTGTCCTCGTCCCGCACGAGCACCACATAGCGGAAGATTTTCATTCCTGGTACCTGGAGGCGCTAGAAACGCCCTGAGACGGCAATGCCCTGCTGGCAGGGACTCATACTTCCGCGTCCTCACCGGCCAGGAATGGATGCAGCAGCGTGAGCAGGGCGCGCGGGCGGTGCAGCGGGATGATGTGGCCGCAGCCTTCGATGACGTGTCCGGTGAGGTCGTCGGTGACCGGGCGGAGCTGGCGTTCCAGTGCCGCACCGACGGGCCGGGCGCCCAACGCCATCGTCGGCACCGTCAGGCGGGCAGTGGCGACCGCCTGCTCGATCTGTACGGCGCTCTCGGGCAGCGCCCGGTAGTACGAGAAGGCGCGACTCAACGCCTCGCGGCCCGTGTACGCGCGGACGAAGGCGTCCCGGAGGGCGGGGCGCACCCCGTCGCCGAGCGTGCCGGCGTGCAGGAACCAGTCGACGTAGTCGGCCTCGTGGCCCTCCAGCACGGTCTCGGCAAGGCCGGGCGCGGCGGAGTGGAAGCCGAACCACCACGGCGGCCCGTCGGCAAGGAATTCCTCGGCGCCGGGCAGCCTGCCCAGCAAGGACTCCATGACGACCAGGCGTCGGACGAGACCGGGGCGGTGCAAGGCGAGGAGGAAGGCCGGCGCGGTACCCGCGTCGATGCCCACCACCGCAGCCGAGGACACATCGAGCGTGGTGAGGAGCGCCGCGGCGTCCTCGGCCAGCGTTCTCGCGTCGTACCCGGAGACGGCCCGGCTGCTCGCGCCGAACCCGCGCAGGTCCGGCGCGATGACGCGGTAGCGGCCGGACAGGTCTGCCATGACGTCCGTCCACACCTCCCAGGTGTGCGGGAAACCGTGCAGCAGGAGGACGGCCGGGCCCGATCCGGCGAGGGCGACGTTCAGTTCGACACCGTTGACGGGGATGCGCCGCAGCTCGGGCATGGGGAGGCTCCAGATGTGGTGAGGAATGGTGACCACATCACGCTAAGGAACTACTCTGGGTCTCCCAAGACGGCACTTTCCCTTCAGGTGGTGAGCCCTGAGTGACCACAACGAGGCCCGGCGAACCCAGTCGGCGGCCCGGTGAGCGGGGTGATCTGCTGAATCCGCTCTGCCCGACCCGCCAGTTGCTGGACCGCATCGGCACCAAGTGGACGTCGATGGCGGTCAAAATGCTGGCCGAGGAGGCGCCGGACGAGCTCCGTTTCGCGGAACTGCGGCGCCGTATCCCCGGCATCTCACAGAAGATGCTGTCCGTCACCCTGCAGAGCCTCGTCCGCGACGGCCTGGTCGCGCGCCGAGTGGAGCCCACCGTGCCGCCCGCCGTCCACTACCGGCTCACCGAGCTCGGCCTGTCCCTCGAAGGACCGCTCTCCGCCCTGCGGGTCTGGGCCGAGACCCACATGCCGGACATCGACCGCAGCAACCAACTCGCCGACGAGCCGCCCCGCGACTGAGACGTGGATCGAATGCGACCGGTCAGTGAGTTACTGGGCTCCCTGTCGCCGCCTTCTGCCTCGGCCTTCATGACCGGGCCGACGCCCGCGGCCCGCCTCGTCGATCCGGGTGAGCACAGCCTCGACGTGCGGGCGGACCTGGGACATCAGCTGACTGCTCCACGTCTCGTCCTGGTAGTGGCAGGTGAGATACATATTCCGCGCGTGCTCCAGGACGGGGCGATGCCGCAGGGGCAGACGGGCCAGAGCCCAGTCGGCTGCGGCATCCTTCGTCTTGATCTCGCCTGTGGCGAGAGTGGTCCAGATACGTGCGAGGGTCAGCAGAACGTTACGGGTGTCCTCATCCAATTCTTCGAGGAGCTCAGGCACACCCGCGACGCTCGCCCGGACGAGGTCGGAGTGCGGCACGGGCGCAAGCACCTCGGCAGGCCTCGGTCCCGTCAGCGAACGGTCACCCGCCAGCGCCACCGTGATCACCAGGGCCAGGTCCGGCGCAGGACCGGGCTGGGGGATCCAGCCCTTCTCGTATTCCGCTCGCAGCCACTCGCCATAGAGCAGATCGACAGTCGGCGGAAACCTCCAGGGCCGGACCTCGGACTCGACCACCACAGTGAGCTCTACCGGTCGTACCACGGAGGTCAGGCCGGAGATCTCCAGCAGCCCGTCCAACAGTGAACGTCGCTGACGATCCCCCAGGCTCCTGCGTGTCACGGCCAGAACGTCGAGATCACTGGCCGGGGCAAGCCCTCCGAGCACGGCAGACCCGTGCAAGAACACACCGACGAGCTCGGGCCCCACCGTGCCGCGAAGGAGTTCGACGGTCCGCTCAAGCTGATCCATGCTGATCCATCTCGCGACTCTCGTATACGTTCATTCGCGGCGACCACGCCCGTGCCGGACGGGGCGCACCACCCTTACGGGCACCAGCCTGGCACACCAAGGTGTGAGCCACTTCTCCCCGTACGCCACCCTCCGGAGGCCCCATGAATAACGCATCTGCCGCAGGTCTGCTGTACCTGATCGCCGCTCACCCGGGCCTCCTGCCCGCCGCGCCCGATGACGTCGACGACGCCGCGCTGCACCTCCGCGCCGCGTGCGGCGGACACCTGTGCCTGGGCTGTGGCACAGCGGCCACCGCCGCCGTCATCGTCAACTCCACCGGCAGGGGACCGCGCTGGCTCGACCTGTGCTCCGATTGCTGGCATGCCGTGCGCGAAGCCAACGACCTGCCGGAGACAGCCTGACCGCGCCTGACGCAACCGGCACCGGTGCAACCTCTCGGCCCACCCCGTCCTCACCTCCGCGACAAGATCAGACGGTGAGGACCAGTTTGCCCCGGAGGTGACCACTCTCGAGCAGCCGATGCGCATCGGCGACGCGCTCGAATGGGAACGTCTCCTGCACGTGGACCCGGAGCCTTCCTTGTTCGACCAGCTCGACGAGGCCTCTCAGGCCGACAGGATCAGGGTCGACCGCGATGCCGCTGAAGCGCATGCCGGCCGCCTCGACCTTCGAGATGAGCTTCACGTCCTCCTCGGCAACCGCCGTCACCAAGTGACCACCCGGGCGCAGCACTTCGAGCGACCGCTCGACGGTGTCGCCGCCGATCGTGTCCAGCACGAGATCGATGTCGCGGACCGCCCGAGTGAAGTCGACGGCCGTGTAGTCGATCACCTCGTCGGCGCCGAACCCCTCGACGAATTCCCGCTTGCTGCCGCTCGCTGTCGCGACCACGTACGCGCCGAACGCTTTCGCGATCTGGATCGCGACGTGGCCGACCCCTCCCCCACCGCCATGGACCAGGACGCGGTCGCCCTCGCTCACACCGCCGAGGTCGACGAGACCCTGCCACCCCGTCAGCCCGACGAGGGGCAGCGCCGACGCCTCGACGTGTGAGAGCGACACCGGCTTACGTGCCAGATGCAACGCGGGTGCCGACACGACCTCGGCGTACGCGCTCGACGCCCGCGGGAACAGCGGCATCCCGAACACCTCGTCACCGGGCCTGAACCGCCAGGTCTGCGGCCCTTCCTCGACCACACCGCTGATGTCCCAGCCGAGGACGAACGGCGGACGGCCGAGCAGCGGGAACTCGCCTGCGCGAAGGCGCGCTTCCAGCGGGTTCAGTCCGATCGCCTTGACGCGGACGAGAACCTCGGTCGGCAGGGGCTGCGGCTCCGGCACGTCCACGATGGTGAGCACCTCGGGACCGCCGAACTCCTGCTGAGTGATGACTCGCATGACCCTCCTGGCACGGGTGGGATCGGCGTTCCCGCGTTTATCGAAACGGTCGCATTGCGTACGCAGCACAAAATAAAAGGTCGCCGATAATCCATCGACGAGTCAACGGCGCAGGCGCTCACTCCGCAACCTTGCCCATTGGTCCGGAGACCCGTGCCCAAAAGGGCAACACGCATTGCCCGACCGGTTTTCCCGGCCCGCGCAAACGAGCCGACAGGCCGGTTCCGGCCGTGCGGAGCACTGTCGGAACCGGCCCTTCACATGGCCTGCGTCAGCAGAGCGAGCAGGTCGTACACGTGCGGAAGCAGGACTCTTCGCCCGAGATCGCGCCTGCGGCGCTGTCCTGGGCGACGTCCTGGATGGCGGTCTCGGTGAGGTCGATGTCAAAGAGGTCCTGAGTCATGCTTTCGGGCATGGGAATTCCTTCCAGTGGAACCTGTGAAACCGAACGAATCGTCACCCTCGGGTGACGAGATCGGAATCTATGTACGGATAGCGAACGGAGTCAAGGGGTTACGGGCGCGGGGGTGTCTGGGTACTGTGACGCCATTCCCCGGGAAGGGGAATTGAGGTTTCTTAACTCAGTTTTATGAGCCATCCAGTAAGGGGCAGGGGCACAGATGCGGCGTGAACAAGGCGCGGAAACGGTGTTCCACTGTGCGGACGGAGTGCTTCTCAGAGCGCCGCTCCTGGCGCGGCCGAGAGCCCGTGCGACCTGGCAAGACGCGCCCCAACAGACCATCGCCTCGCGGGACTCACGGGAGGGCGCGAGGAAGGCCCGTGGTGAGACAGGCGACGAGTGCGGCAAAGCCGACGCCCTCGGCGCGCTCCGTGCCCAGCTCACCGAACTGGTCGCCGACGCACGATTTCGCGAGGCCCTGGACGTCTCCAGCCCCTCGCTCGCCCGCACCCTCGACGCCGTCCTCGCGGACGCGCCCGTCAGCGCCTCCGATCTGCGCAAGGCCCATCGCGCGGCGACTCGCTACCTACTCCGGGCCGCGTCCCGGCCCACCCCCTTCGGGCTGCTCGCGGGCGTCCTGTGGGGCTCCTTCGGCCCGGCCACGAAGGGCGAACTCACCGGCCAAGGGCACAAAGCCGCGCGGCTGGACGCCGGCCTGCTGGCCCGGCTGATCGCCGAGTGGGAGCGCGACCCGGCCGTACACCGAGGGCTGAGCGTGGTGGCCAACGGGCTGTGCTTCGTACGGGGCGGGCGCCTGGTCCTGCCGTTCGCCCCGGCCGGGCTCGTACCCGGTCAGGAAGCCGCCACCCCAGCCGACGAGAACCGCCCCAAGTCGCGGACCCTGCGCCACACCCCGGTCGTACGCGCCGTCCTGGCAGCCGCGGCCCACCCCATACGCTGCGACGCCCTGGTCGAGGAAGTCGAAGCCCAGTTCACCGGGGCGCCCGAAGGTGCCGTGGCCCGACTCGTCGCCCAACTCATCGGCGCGGAGGTGCTCCTGACGGAACTGCGCCCACCTCTGGACACCCCCGATCCGCTGGCACACGTCGAAGCCCTACTCCCGGCCGACACCCCCGCCGCCGGGCGCGTCGCCGAGCTGCGGGCAGTCCTCGACGACTACCTCCGCACCCCGCTCGGGGAGGGAAGGGCCGCCTGGCGTACGGCACTTGAGACCGCTGCCGAAGCAGTCGCCGGCACCTCCCCCGCCCTCAAGGACACCACTCCCGGCGCACACGCGATCCAGGTGGACCTGCGTCTGGACGGCACCGCCGTGCTCTCGCACGAGGTAGCCCGCGAACTGGAGCGCGCCGCCGCCGCACTGTGGCGCCTGGCACCCCCAGGGCGCGGCCGCCTGACCCCGTACCACCAGGACTTCGTCGAACGGTACGGCCTGGGGCGCTACGTCCCCGTCAAAGAGCTCCTCGACCCCGACATCGGTCTCGGCGCCCCGGCCGGCTACCGGCTGCCCCCGAGCCACCGCCCCGACCCCGGGCTCGCCCCGCTGGGAGCCGCACGCCAACGGCTGTTGCTGGGACTGGCGGCCGAGGCGCAGGCACGCGGCGCGCGCGAGGTCGTCCTGGACGAACGGTGGCTGCGCAAGCTGGAGACCGCGGACGGCGGCGGGACCGCCGAGCGGGACCCGGCCGACGAGGGAGCGCCGCCGCCCGCCCTCGAACTCGTCGCGCAGATCGCCGCGTCGTCGGCGGCCGCCGTGGACCGGGGCGACTTCACACTCGTCCTCAACGGCGCCGCCACCGCCTCCGGCGGCCTCATGGGCCGGTTCGCGCACCTCTTCGAGCCAGTAGAGGCCGAGTCGATACGGCAGACGGTGCGCACCGCCCGCGCGGACACCGCAGGGCGTCTCCCCGTCCAGATCCACCACCAGGCCTCCCACCATCGGCACGCCAACGTCGCCCAGGTGCCCACTTGGCTCGACGGACGCCTGGTCATCGGCGCCCACCCCGGCCCCGCCGCGCCGGGCATCACCGACCTCTCCCTCGACGACATCGCTGTCTGCGCCGACTCCGAAGGCTTCCGGATCGTCTCGGTCCCGCTCGGCCGAGAGCTGGCCCCTTCGGCACTGCACGTACTCAACCGTGAACTGACCGCGCCCAACGCGGTCCGTTTCCTCATCGAAGCCGCCGCGTTCAGCCGCAGGCAATGGCGACTGTGGGAATGGGGCGCCGCGGAGGACCTGCCGTTCCTGCCCGCCGTACGCACCGGCCGCACCTTGCTCGCTCCGGCCCGCTGGCGCCTGGAGGCGGGCGGCCTGCCTCTGGAGGAGTGGCGCGCGCTCTGGCACGTGCCCGACCACGTCCACCTCACCCTCGGCGACCACCGCATCCCACTGAACCTCGCCATCCCCGCGCACCGAGACATCCTGCGCCGCGAGTGCGAGCGGACGGGTGTGGCCGTCGTTCACGAGCTGCCCCTGGGCCAGGACCCCGACAGCGGCTGGCTGTACGGCCCCGGCGGCGCTCACGAGGCGGAAGCCGTAGCGACCCTGACACCGCATCACCCACGTTCCGACGCACACCCTCCGCAATCCGTACGGCCCGTACGCACCACACCCCCGGCGATCCGGCAGGGCGCCGGCGAGATCCCACCCGGTGGGCCCTGGCTGTACGCGTCGCTCTACACCTCCGCCGAGCGCCAGGACGAACTCCTGACCGGCCCACTGCACCGCTTCCTGACCGCGCTGCCCTCCCCGTCCGACGAGACCGGCGGCGTCGACCGTTGGTTCTTCATTCGCTACGCCGACCCGGACCCTCACCTGCGGCTGCGTCTGCACGGTGACCCGGCCCACCTCAACGGCGTCCTGTTGCCCCAACTCCACGACCTGGCAAAGGAACTGGCCTCAGACGGCCTCGCCCGGGGACTGCGCCTCGACAGCTACGCGCCCGAGACCGAGCGCTACGGAGGGCCGACGCTGCTCGGCGCGGCCGAAGAGGTCTTCCACGCGGACAGCCAACTGGTGCTCGAACGCCTCGCGGCTCCGACGCCCGACCGGATCCTGGCCACCGCATACGACGTGACCGGGCTGGTAGCGGCCTTTCACCGGGGCTACGGCGGAGACTGGCGGCACTGGCTCACTCACACGTATCCCAAGCGGGAACAGCACCACAAGGCGTTCGCGGCGCGAAGGAAACAAGCACTCGCACACCTCACACCCAACGGCCCGGAAGCCCACACCCACCATGCGGCGGCCGAACGTTTCGGACGTCTGGTGCGCGAGGAGCAGGACCGGGGCGCGCTGAGCGTCTCCCCGGACGCGGTGCTCGCCTCCCTCGTCCACATGCACTGCAACCGGCGCCTCGGGACGGACCGTACGGCCGAGGCACGGAGCCTGGCCGTGGCCCGCGGCGCGGTCCAGGCGCACCTCGACCGGGAAAGGGCCCGATCATGACCGACAACCCCGTCGCGCTGCTCGCCGAGCGCCTCACCGATCCGGTCGCCCTGGCCGCACAAGTAACCGCCGGACAGACCCCGGAACTCGCCGAGACACGTTCCCTGTGGCACCCCCAGTCCCTCGCGGACGGCCACGCCGGCGTCGCGCTCCTCCTCGCGGCACTCGCGCACACCGAACCCGGATACGCACGCGCCACTCACGCACACCTGACGGCGGCGGTCACCGGCGTGACCAGGCCCGCACGCGAAGGGCTCTACGCGGGACTGCCCGCGGTCGCCTTCGCCGCCCGTACGGCCGTCACCAAGCCCGGCGAATACGCGGCGCTGCTCACCAAGCTCGATGCCCAAGTCGCCCTGCTCGCCCGTCGGCTCGTCGAACAAGACACTCCCCGCGTGGCGGCCGGAACGGGCGGGGCCAGGATGACCGGGTACGACGTCGTGGGGGGCCTCTCCGGCCTGGGGCGTCTCCTCCTCGCGGCCGGACCCGAGCACCGCGAGACCCTCGGTCTCATCCTCGCCCACCTCGTCGCGCTCACCCGCCCGGTCACCGAACCGGGCGGCAGGACCGTGCCCGGCTGGTGGACCGCCGACCCGATCCTGTTCAGCGAACCCGAGGGAATTCCCGGCGGACACTTCAACGTCGGCCTCGCCCACGGCATCCCCGGCCCACTCGCACTGCTCTCCCTCGCCCACCGCGCGGGCGTCCACGTGCCCGGCCAGGAGCAGGCGATCCGCACCATCACCGAATGGCTCCTGGCCCGCCGCAGTCCGGACGGCGCGGGCTGGCCCAACATCGTGCCGCTGGACGCCGAACTGACCGCGGCCTCCGGAGCCCGCCCCGAGCTGGCCGAGGCACGCACCGGCTGGTGTTACGGAACACCCGGCGTCGCCCGCGCCGTCCAGTTGGCCGCACTGGCGCTGAAGGAACCGGAATGGAACCGGCAGGCGGTGACCGCCGTCGCCCTCGCCTGCGACCGCACCGACTTCGCCGACCCCACGCTCTGCCACGGCCTGGCGGGACTCACCACGATCGTGACCCTGATGTCCCGAGAGCCCGGAGGAGAACAACTGGCGGGTGTGATCCCGGGGTTGACCGGCTCTCTTACAGCCGCGGCGGACCCGGCCAACCCCTTCCTGTGGCCCGCCGTCGCACCCGGAGTCGGGGCGCTCGTCCATCGGCCGGGTTTCCTCGACGGGGCGGCGGGTGCGGCGCTCGCGCTGCACTGCGCGACGAACCCTGAGGCGCCGCTCGGCGAACTGCCTTGGCAGGCGGCTCTGTTGCTGTGCTGACTGCTGGTGTTGCTGTGCTGACTGCTGGTGGGGTGGGTGACAGCCACGTACGACCGCCACTCCCCCATACGTGGCAGAGCAATGCGCCGGACAGCTGAAGCCGACCGGCGCAGAACACTCACCGTGCCGAGCGAGTCGGCCTCCCGAGACAGGTAGCCGGCTCAGCACCGGGCATGGTCAGCGGCGGTGGTGGTGGTGTCCGCCGCGGCCCCAGGTCTCGGTGTCCACGGTGCGATGGCGGTCGTTGCGCAGGATGGCCTTGTCGGCGTGGTTGTCCCACATGTAGTCACGCCGATCCTGGTAGAGGTGGGCGCTCATGTCGCGGCCCATGCCGGTGTGGACCCGAATCGTGTCCCGGCCTGCCAGGCGGACGTCGCGGAAGCGGTAGCGGAGGCCGTCGTCGTCGCGCAGCGTCCAGCCCCGCAGATTGACTGCGTGGCGGGTGTGGTTGGTGATCTCGACCCATTCGGCGTTCAGCGACCGGTTGCTGTGGTCGTCGCGTCCGGGGCTGTCGGCCTGCACGCCGGTGATCTCCACCTGCGGATGGCGGTGATGGTCCCGGTCGGCCGCGGTGGCCGGCAGGGCGATGACGGAGACCACGGTTCCGGCGGCCATAGCCATGACAGCGATACGACGGGCAGTCGAAGAAGCAGACATGAGTGATGTCCCCTCAAGAGCGGTGCCTCACCGGTTTGTACCTGCCGGTGAGTGCGCGGTGCGAGTTCCCGGTCCGGTGTGGGCCGAGAACCCAAACTGTGAAGCTTCGGTGAGGACGACGGCAGGCCGGCCGCCACCAGTTACCAATCAGGGACATTTCCGTAACCCTCGCCTGTACGCCCCATTCATTCCTTTGCGGGTGAGATCAGGCATTCGGTGCGAAGTACACGCACCCGCTGGCGGATCACCAGCAAGCGGTTGCAGAGTTGATGTCGCAGACGGCAGCATCGCTCCGGCGCGCCACCCGGACGGGTGACAGCCCTTCGTAACGACCGTTCTGCACGATTCTTCGAACAGGGAACGTTGTGTGGGTGAAACGTTCTATATCCACTGTCCGCGGTGTGGAGCTGACGGCGCGGCGATACGTCCTGCGGCACGTGTCCGTCGCCCAGGCGGGTGGTGGCCACCCCTCTGGGGGCGAACGCGGCTCGCCAGGCGTGGCGGGCGCGCTTTGATCATAGGACCGACATCACATCGGTAGTATTCGACGTACGTTTACTCGAAAGGACGCAACACATGGCTAGGGCTACCGCGCGACACATCCTCGTCTCCTCCGAGGACAAGGCAAACGAGCTCAAGAATCAGATCCACGGGGGAGCTGATTTCGCCGAGCTCGCCAGGTCCAACTCCACCTGCCCCTCCGCAAAGCAGGGCGGCGACCTCGGCTCGTTCGGCCCGGGCCAGATGGTGCCCGAGTTCGACAAGGTCGTCTTCTCAGCCCCCGTCAACGAGGTCCAGGGGCCGGTGAAGACCCAGTTCGGTTATCACCTCCTTGAGGTGACCAGCCGCCAGGACTAAGAGGGTTTCTCACCTGGCGAGTTGCGCGAGCATCTCGTAGCAGGTCGCGGCGGCGGCCAGGCCGCGGAAGGCTTGGAAGTGAGAGCCGTTTCGTTCGTATCGCACGGTGAGGCTGCGGTAGCCGCAGAGCCGGGCGATCGACCGTTCGCTCTTCCAGCGGTCCTGGCCGAGGCGTTCGCCGGAGCCCATGTTGCCTGGCCGCGCGATGTGCGCGACGAGCCCGCGCTCGCGCGGCCGGGCCAGGCCAGGACAGACCAGGTGTTCGGCAGGAGAAGTACGCCTGTCCTCACGGCGTTTGACGGGTCTGCGCTGCCGTGGCGACCGCCGAGGGCCTGACTACCCTTCCCTCGCGTAAGACGGCCTCTGCGCCTTGTTTGCAGCGGCTGACCTCGCGGCCGCCCGCTCGATCTTCGCGCACAAGGCCGCACGGGCTTCCTCGTCGACCTGCTGCTCGTACTCGGGGCGCACCCCGGTCCGGCCGTCGAGGCCCTCGCGCAGGATGTCGGCGTGCCCGGCATGCCGGTTGGACTCGCCGAGGACGTGGACCATGACGGCGAACAGGTTCGTGTTGGGATAGGGCTCCCGCCACCACGGCACGTGCCCGGGGGCATCGAGGGGGAGCTCGTTGATCGTCGCGTCCGAATGTTCCCACGTGCGCCGGTAGAACCCGACGATCTGATCGCGGGTCTCGTGCTCGGCCGCCCACATATCGCTTCCGTTGGAATGGTCCTGCCACCGGGGCAGCGGTTCCGGGGAAGGGCGGTCGAAGACCTCGCCTAGGTACCTGGCCTCGACGTTGGCCACGTGTTTGACCAGACCGAGGAGGTTGGTCCCGGTCGCTGTCAACGGTCGGCGGGCGTCGTACTCGGACAATCCATCGAGTTTCCAGAGCAGCGCCGCGCGGTCCCGCCGCAGTCTCCCGTGCAGACTGTCCTTCGCGAACTTCGCGAACTCATCGATCATGCGGCATGAGCCTGCCACGGATTGCTCACGGTCTCAAGATCCCGTTCATTGCCCGCAACGACGGGCAGAGCCGATGCCTGGCCATCTGCGCCGGAAGTAGTCCCCGACCTGATTTCAATGCGTACGTCGTCGCTGTCCTTGATGACGTACGTCGAGTTCTCCCGCTTCCATCCGGTAGGCAGCAGGTAGTACCGATGGTCGCGCTCGATCAGCAGTCGGAGGTTGGTGTAGCGATAGCGGAAGTGCGTGCCTTCCCCCAGGTCCGTGACCCGAGGTCCTGGTGGGGCAAAGTTCAACCGCTCAGTACTCAGGAGAATCACACTGACTCGGCGAACCAACTGGTGTGCGTCTCGGTGAGCATCCTTGCGGCCCAGGTCCGCAGCCACCAGGGCCGCTATCCAGGTCAGGCAGAGACCAGCGATCATGAGCGACGCGGCGAACCTCCACACCGGTTCGCGCGCTTGGCCCGCAGGAGCCGCCGAGCGCATGCGGCCCAGCACTACACCGGTCGCCACGAGTAGAGGTGCCACCCACGCGAAGGGCTGAATCCAGGACCACAACACCATGAACAATGCTCCGTCGGCAACGAATACATAATGGGCCTTCGCCGTGCTACGCCCCAACTCCGCTGCCTTGCCCATGTACCGTTCGGGAACCCGTAGATAACGCAAGAGGCGCGGGACGGCCGGTAGTAGTAGCGCCACGGTCAGGATTTCGAAGACGGGCATAGTGGCGAGCCGGAGGCTGCGGATCACCAGTTCGTCGGGGCTCAACCCCATGGCGAAGTTGTCGAGATGGAAATACCCGTAATACGCGTTGGTGTAGATGTAGCCGGTGTACAACATCAGTACGCCGATGAACGCCACGCTACCCACAGCAGAGTTGAAGAGTTCCAGGTTCGGACCGCCGTCTCCTGCCGCAGTCGTCCCTGGCGGATGCCTGACGCGGGTAGGGCGTACGCGAACACCGGCGATCGTGGAGCGGCCGGTGCGGCGGTGCCGTGGCAGTCTGTTCGACTCTCGCGAGGGGGCAGGAAATCCGCCTGGCCGCCTGTTACGGGGGGTGTTCACTCCGCTAGCTATCGGGGCTGTCGCGATGCTGACTGCCTGGCGGCGCCGAACACGTGGCACCGGGCGGTGGCGTCAGCGAGCAAGGGTTGGGCGGCGGAGTCGACGGCGGATCTCCGACGAGACCGGGGTCGGTGGTGTCGAACGAGCCGGGGTCCTGCGGCTCCGGCTCCAAGGACGGGATGCCGGGATCGCCATTTCCGCCGTTGCCGTACGGGGTAGCAGTGGGCCCGAGCGTCGGCACGGCACCGTCGCTTTCCTGGCCGGCAGAGGGGATGTCCTCGTGCCCGCCTGAAGGGCCTTCCGATGCACCTCTGCCGACACCCGGCTTGCCTGCTGTGTACTGCTCGGCGGGAGTGCCAGCTCGACTGGCCTCACCAGGAGTTCCTCCCCCGGGCGCGTCGGTCCCACGCACTGAGGCGACGCCGGTTGAGGGCCCGCCGGGCGGCTCGTCCGAGAACCGGCACGCGGTGAAACCCAAACTTGTAATCGTCGCGAAGGCGAGTGCAGCACCGACCGTCGCCATCTGAGATCCCTGCATCCGTGCCCCTGGCGCCCGCTGGCTCATCATGATGTGCCACCAGAGGTTCCCACCGCAGGCAGGAGGCGTGGACCTGTTGAGCCCGAAGTACGAAGGATGACGCAGGAGAGAGCTACGTTCCGCTGCTTACCGGCGCCCCTCAAGGGCGGAACCGCTGGTTCCGGCGATCGGTCGCGCCCTCTTGCCCACGAGATTGCTCCTGGATCTGTCCAAGGGCGCGGGCCGGCCGCGGCAGCTACCGCTCCGGCCCGCCCCTCGGGTCACTCGTGGAGGAAGAACCGACAGGAGACGCTCAGGTTATGCGGCTCGGTTGATGAGTTCCGCCTGGCCGAACAGCAGGGCGTAGCCGGTGGGGAGTTGGTGGAGGATGCGGGTCATGAGATCGGGGCCCGCGTAGGCGGCGACGGCGGCGAAGACGGAGCCGGTGTCCCAGCGGGTGGTGGCCAGGGAGGCGCCGGTACGGGCGGCGAGGTCCTTCACGAAGGCCCAGCCGGTCAGCTGCTGCGTGGCGGGGATCTGCGTGGTCAGGACGCGAGCGGCCTCGAAAGGCAGGGCGCCGGCCAGTGCGACGCGCTCGTCTCCGGTCAGCTGGCGTCCGAGTCCTGCGAGGACCAGGCGGACGGCTTCGTCGGCGCGCTCGCGGGTGGGGTACGCACCCTCGTAGCGGACCTTCTCCAGCATTTGCTGATATGCCGTCCCGTACGGCTGCTGGTGCTCAAGCGGTGCGCGTACGTCGGTGATCACTGCGGTGCATGCCTTTCGTGGAGCCGGGATGGGGCGGTGCCGGTGTGCGGCACCGCGGCATGGGTCATGGACATGGGTCAGGTCAGGTGGGCTGGGGGCGGCCGAAGAGCAGGTCGTAGCCCGCGGGAAGCTGGAGCAGGATCTGGCCCAGCAAGTCCTCCCCGACCGCGTCGGCGACCGTGGACAGGACGGCGCTGACATCCCACGTCGCGGTCTGCTCGGTGGCGCCCTCGATCCACGCTGCGGTCGCGCGGACGAACCGCTCCGGTGACAGGGGCTCGGCGCTCTGCAGCGGGTTGAGCAGGATCAGGGCGAAGCCCTCCGGCAGGCGTGCCGCGAGCTGGGCGCGGACATCTCCGACCAGGTGTGCGCCGAGCAGGGCGAGCACCACGCGGGCCGCACGCTCGGCTTCCTCGGCAGTGCCGTATTCACCGCGTTCCTTCACCTGGTCGAGGAACGCTTCGCGTCGCAAGGTCATCTCAGCCGCCACCCCTTCATTCCGTGGGAATGCCCGAGGGGTGCGGAGGCGGGGTGAGGGGGAGATCAGGTGCCCGTCCTCCGCACCCGTCCGGCCGGTGTCAGCCGGAGATCTCCTTGCGGCCGGAGCCGACGCCGATGGAGATCTTGCGGGGCTTGGCGCGCTCGGCGATCGGGATGCGCAGGGTGAGCACTCCGGCGTCGTAGTCAGCCTGGATGTGCTCGGTGTCGAGGCTGTCGGCGAGCACGATCTGGCGGGAGAAGACGCCCAGCGGCCGCTCGGACAGTTCCATCTTGACGCCCTCGGACTTCGCCGCCGGCCGCCGCTCGGCCTTGACGGTGAGCATGTTCCGTTCGACGTCGATGTCGATCGCGTCGGCGCTGACACCCGGGAGGTCGAAGACCACCACGTACTCGTCGCCCTCGCGATAGGCGTCCATCGCCATCGCCGACGGCTTCGACCAGGTGCCCGGGCCCATCAGCTGCTGCGTCAGCCGGTCCAGCTCACGGAAGGGGTCGGTGCGCATCAACATCGTGAAAACACCTCCAGAAGTTCGGGCAGTTGCTGCCAATGCGCTTCACTGACTCTGTTGTAGCATGTCATCCAATGGATGACAAACACGGTGTCGTCTACCTGATGACAACGAGATGGAGGTGCCCGTGACCGCAGCCGAACAGCCGACCCCTGCCGGCACCGATGCCCACAGCCCGGCTTCGTTCCTCGCCGCCGCGGCGGCCCTCGATGCCATAAACGACGCCCTGCGGACCGCCCGGCACACGGCCGCCGACGCCCCTGGCTCCGAGCCGGGCCCGGAAGAGGCCCTGGCCTCCCTCACGCTGCTGCGGCAGGTCCGCGAACAGCTCGCCGGATGGGAGACCGGGCTGATCGACACGGCCCGCGACGCGGGTGCCAGCTGGGCCGACCTCGCCCCTCCCCTGGGCGTCGCCAGCCGCCAGGCCGCCGAACGCCGCTACCTGCGCAACCGCCCCGGCCCCACCGGGACCACCGGCGAACAGCGCGTCCAGGCCACCCGCCAGGCCCGGGCCGCCGAGCGCACCACCGCCACCTGGGCCCGCCGTAACGCGGCCGATCTGCGCCGCCTCGCCGGTCAGATCACCGCGCTCACCGACCTGCCCAGCGAAGCCCGCAGCCCGCTCCGCGAACTCCACGCGGCACTGGCGCACGACGACCCCGCCGAACTCATCACTCCCCTGACCGCCGCCCGCCCCCACCTGACCGCCGCCCACCCTGATCTCGCAGCTCGGCTCGACGCCCTCACATCCCCTTAGTACGCACCTCTGACACCCGCTGCTTCGGAGAACTCAAACCTGTCGTGGCCGCCCCTGTTTAGTCCGCTGACACTTCACACGTGTCACAGACGCCAGGCCGCCTGACCGCGCAGGGCATGTAGGCATTCCGGGAGGGGCTTCCCGCAGTTCACACCTCCAGCGGACCCGGCGAAGTCGTCCATGCGCCGCTCACGCCATGCGCAGCCTCGTCACTGAGCATCGGTTGTACGACGCTCAGTGACGAGGGCGGTCAGGCCGAGGCCGTCACACCCTGAGACCGCATCAGGTGTCCTTGCGCAGGGATCGTGCGGGACCCCTGGCGGGGTAGATCACGGTGTTCCGTTGGCCCCGCTCGCGCACGGGCTGCCGGAGCCGAAGGTGCCACCGCTCCCGCCAGTGCCGCCGTGGTAGAGGATGCCCCCTGTGGCATTGCCGCCGGCGCCGCCGATCCCGCAGACGCCGTCGCTGCTGGCGCCCGACTTGGCGCCGCCGTTGCCGCCTGTGCCGCCCTTGCCGCCGAAGTTGTTGATACCTCCGAAGCTCACGCCACCGGCCCCGCCGATGCCCGCGGCACCGCCCGGGTAGGCCCCCCCGAAGCTGCCGTTGCCACCGTTGCCGGCCTGACCGCCCTTGCCGCCATTACCTGCGCCGTTGATGCCACCGGCGCCGCCGTTGCCGCCCCCACCACCACCGTGGCCAGTGCCGCCGTTACCCGCATTGCCGCCCGCACCACCGTCCGATCCTCCAGCGCCACCGAGGCCGCCACGACCGCCAACTCCGGCGTCGGCGCCGGAGTTGCCGCCGGAGCCACCGATACCGCCCGCACCGGCGTGGGTGCCCATGCCGCCGGCGCCGCCTGCACCGCCCGCACCGTTCAGACCGCCGGTAGCACCGGTACCCCCGTCGCCGCCGGCAGCGCCGTTGGGTCCGGCGTTGCCGCCGATAGCGCCCGCTCCGCCGGAACCGCCGCCGAGGCCCGCGCCACCGTTGCCGCCCGTACCACCAACCCCGCCCAGGACCCCGTTGCCGCCAGAACCTCCCGCACCGCCGGCGCAGTTCCCGGTTCCGGTCGCGGGGCCACCCGCGGTGCCGGGGAAGCCGTTGGGGTGGATGGCGGTGCCGTTGGCACCAGCGATGCCAGCAGTACCAGCGGTGCAGGCGAGAGCGGAAGCGCCGGCCGGAGAGCCGGCGAAGAGTGTCGCGCCGGCGAAGAGTGCGGGCAGGGCGAGAAGGGCTGTGGTCTGCTTCCTGTTCATGACGAGGTTTCCTCTGGATCGGGTGAAGCGGGCTTGCGGAGGCGCTGCAGCAGGCCGGTGCGAAACCGACCAGGAATAGTCGGTTGCCTGCGACTTTCCTGCCGCGCAGCACCGAGGAGCCGGTTAAATTCTGGCCCACTTCCATAAGACACGCAGATTCTGATATTTGCGGTAAATGGGGAGTGTAATATTCATCGACATTTACCCGAGGGGGAAGCCCTCTATTTGCAGTACGCAAACTCATCGAAAATAAGCGTTCGGCTGGAACTCGATGATGCGACCATGAGGCTCCGCCTCCTCTGGAATTTCTGGATCCGTGGCCGCTGGCTGGGGGTTCCGCAAGGTCAAGAGGATGAATGACCTTCGGCTACCTGGTGCCGCGGTGTGGTGAGCCCGCCGATACAGAGCCTGGAGGAGTTAACACTGGCTGGCGCAACGCCATTACATCGGCTCCACAAGTTCCCTTTTCTGTATCCGAGGTTGCCGAATCAAGAAATCTTCAGCATTTGAGCCAATCGTAGTCAGGCGAGATTTGCAGGTCTCACGCTCCAAGGTCCGGAGGTCTTGCCAGGTACGCCGCTCGTCGAAAATGACGTTCGAGCAGGCGCTGAGCCAGCGAGCCTTTTCCAACCTCTCGGTGTCGACCGCAAGTTGGACACTCCTGCGCAACGACGAAGCTCCTGGTAGACGGGTTCTCGACCAAGATCACTCGTATCCGCCAGGAACTTCGCGTGCTCGTCCACCCGTCCTCGAGTGATCTGTCCAGCCGCGCCCTGCGGTTCCTGACCGGACACCTGGCCTCCTGGCGGAAGGCAATCGGGACCCGACGGCGGCGACTGCCGGTCGGCCGTCAGCCGCTTCTGGCCCCGGCTCACCTGCGGTGCGGCGACACCTACGCCCAGCTCGCCGCCGGGCTCAGCAACGCAATCGCGGCCGTGTTCCGCTGCATCCCCGAGGGGGTCGAGGTGCGTGGTGGCTCATCGTCACCATCCCGACCCCGCGCACCCGTGGATGCGGGGAGTCACCGACTGTCACTCGCCCTACGCGGCGGTGCCCTTGAACCGGGCGTCGAGCTGATCCAAGAAGCCGGGCACATGCTCGTTGACCGGTGCGTACCCGCCCTTGTGACCCTGCGCCTTGAGCACGCCGGGCATTTCTGTCTCGGCGGCGTTGGTGATGTCGTCGAGACCGCCCTGCGGAGCGGTCCTGTCCCACCCTGGCCCTACGTGGCCCGAGACCCGCCCCAATTCGCTACCGGTTCGAGGCGCGCGGCTCGATTCGGTAGTCGAAGGCTGCGCCCCCGACGCCGACCGTGGTCACGCCGCCGTCGACGGTCAGGACGGCTCCGTTGACGTAGGACGCGGCGGGTGAGAGGAGCCAGTCGATCGCCTCGGCGACCTCCTCCGGATCACCCGGCCGACCGGCGGGGGTCAACCGGTTCGCCTCCTCGTAGGCCGCCTCGGCGCCGCCCGACAGTCCCGCCTCCGCCGCGAACCGTGCCATCCGCTGGTCGGCCATCTCCGTACGTACCCAGCCCGGGCACACCGCGTTGGCCCGCAGCCCCTGCGGGCCGTAGTCGACGGCCAGGGAGCGGCAAAGATGAAGCAGGGCCGCCTTGGACGTCGCATAGGCGGCGTTGCCGACGCTGTTGCGGAGCGCGGCGACCGAGGCGACCGCGACCACCGCGCCGCGGGCCGCCAGCAGATGCGGCAGTGCGGCCTGCAGCAGCAGGAACGGGCCGGTGAGATTGGTCCGGATCAGCTCCTCCCAGTCCTCGACCGAGGTGTCTCCGATGGCGCCGCCCCGCCCGATTCCGGCGTTGAGCACCACGCCGTCGAGCCTCCCGTAGGCCTGCACCGCCGTCTGGACGAGCTCGCGCACGGCCTCGGGATCGGAGACGTCGGAAGGGTGCGCCAGCGCCCCGGTCTCCTCGGCCACTCTGCTCAGCGGCTCAGGCCGCCGTCCGGAGATCACTACCTGGTGTCCCGCCGCGCGCAGCAGCCGCGCGGTGGCAGCCCCGATTCCCGTTCCCCCACCCGTCACCAGGACAACACGCTGCTCCGCCATGCTCGTTCGCCTCCGAAGATGGTCAACTTCCGGTTCCCCGCACCGCGAGCATACGAAGCGCCGACATCAGCGGTGCCGACCGGGTGGATCTTGGCTGAACCATGTTCGCCTTCGCCGTCCGGGCGATCAAAGTTCGGCGTCGTCCCACTTCCACCCGGTTTGGGGGAATTCTTCAAGGAAGGCTTCGAGCGAAGGCGCCTGATGGATGGCGGATGACCAGTCTTGTGCGGATATGTCGAGCAGGACCAGGGCTGGCGGGTCTTGCCGGAAGTCGTAGGTGAGCATCTCGCGGCCTCCGTCCCCACCAATGACAAGGCTTCCGGGGAATCGCTCCTGGAACTCTCCGGCCTCGTTGACCCCGATGAGTTCCGCAATCCCGTTGATCATCAGGAAGTCGTCGGCCGGGAGGACGAACTGACTCATGCTGCCTCGCGTCATCAGGAAGTCCCGGTAGTCCTGGGGAAGCTGGACTCCAAAGTGCCCTTCAACCTGCGTGATCCGGTCTTCGTTCGAGCTCATGACGCTGTTCTATCAAGGCAGCGTCCTGGCGAGCGGCGGGCCCCCGGACAGCGATCAGGAAGCGGGAAGCCGAGGGTCGCACTTCGGAAACCAGGGCCCGTGCGGTCTTTCCGCAGCCTCGTGGTGCTGCCACGCTTGCACCCCGCCTCACGTCGGCAGTCGAGGTAGTGTGCGATGCATCCTGATCTTGGATCACTATGGACAGCGGCCGGAGTGGTCTCCGGCTTCCAGGTCACCGGATTTGCTCTACGGATCAACAGAGAGATCGATGTCAGCGGCGAGGGCGACATCACGTGGCTGCCTCCCGCAGACATCCTCAACTTGCTCTCGATCGCCGTGACGATGCTCGGCGTGTTCATCGCACCCGTTCTTGACATCGGCAGCGCAACCGTCCCAGTGAAAGCGTTCGGTCTCTCCGTCCTCCTGCTCGCCGGGTATCCATTCGCACTCGCAGGCCACTACGACATGTTCAACCCACGAACGCATCGCTCAGGGACGTATTGCCCGAGGCAGGAACGGATCGCCCTGGCCGTCGTCGGTGTCTCGGCTCTCGCCTATACGGCTCTTGCTGCACTCCGCTAGGGGTGCCGGACAAGGAAGAAGTGACGATCTGCCGCCTCACTCGCTTTCCCCTCGTCGGTTAGACCGTCAGACCGTCAGGCCGTCAGGTCCGGTGCCACCTCGGCACCCCGCACGGGCGGTGCCTCCGTGACATCGAGAAACACCTGGTCGGCCTGTGGCCAGCGTTCGGCCATCTCCGACTTGATGCGCTCCATGACGAGTTCCACGACCTCGCTGTCCCGGCCGGGCGCGAGGTCGATGCGGGCGGCGACGAGCGTGGAGTCCATGCCGAGCCGCATCGTGAGCAGGCTCGCCACGCGGTCGATCTCGGGCTGCTCGGCGAGGAAATGGGCTATCTCGTCGCGCAGTTCGGGGTCGACGGCCTCGCCGATCAGCTGCTCCCTGGTTTCTTTGCCCAGGTGGTACGCCACCGCGATGAGCAGCAGCCCGATCGCCATGGAGGCGGCCGCCTCGTAGACGACCTCACCGGTCGCCATGTGCAGACCCATGCCGATCATGGCGAGGGTCACGCCGAGGACGGCGGTGCCGTCCTCGGCGATGACGGTGCGCAGGGCCGGGTCGGAGCCGATGCCGCCCTCCTGCCCCCGCACCTGCCACAGCGCGCGGACCAGGGAGCCTCCCTCGGCGAGGAAGGCGATCCCGAGTACGACGAGACCGATGAGGTAGCCGGTCGTGGTTTCCGAACTTTCCGAGCGCAGCGCCTCGATGCCCTGGAAGATCGAGAAGCAGCCACCGGTGACGAAAATGCCGACTGCGGCGAGCAGCGACCAGAAGTAGCGTTCCTTGCCGTAGCCGAAGGGGTGCTGGGCGTCGGCCGGTTTTCGGCTGCGTCGCAGCGCGGCCAGCAGAAAGACCTCGTTCAGGCTGTCCGCGATCGAGTGGGCCGCCTCGGAGAGCAGCGCGGGTGAGGCCGCGAACAGTCCGCCCGCCATCTTGGCCACGGCGATGACCAGGTTCGCGGCGAGCGCCACCCAGACGGTGGTCTTCGTCTCCTGGTCCTTCGACGGCTTGTCCCTCGCGGTCTGCTCGCTCGGCATCCGTTCGGCCGACGCTGAGGTGCTCGGCACTTGCTCGGTCGACGGCTTGGTGCTCATCTGGCCTCTCAGATCTGGGGACTCAAAGGTGCTTGCAGGGGGCCGGCACCCCGTTCGAGTACCCCGGGGGCGAGGCTCCAGGCGTGCAGGAGTCGTCGTTCCGGACAGGGAGCGAGAGCGCGGCCCAGCGGTCAAGCAGCCCGGGCGACCCGGCCGGGCCGGCTACCTCTCCCAGCCCACCGTCTCCGGCAGGGGGTTGTAGAAGATGGTCGCGCCCACGTTCGCCAGCCCCTTCTTGACGCTGTACGTCGAGGGGCCGCTGAACAACGGGAGCTTGGCGTACTCCCGGAGGGTTTCCTTCTCGACCTTGTTCACCGCCACCGTCTGCCGGTCCAGGTCGGCGATCTCCGTCGTGGCGCGGATCTTCTTGTCCAGCGCAGGGGATCCCGCCCCCGTGATGTTGGATTCACGGTCCGAGCAGTACGTCTCGCACAGATAGCGGACCCCGAAGGGATTCATGGAGCGGTTGCCCGAGAGGAACAGGTCGAACTTGCGCTCGTTGATGATGTTGGAGAAGTCCGCGTCGTCCGCCTTCTTGATGACGAGGCGCACGCCGACCGGCTTCAGCATCGCGGCCAGGGCACCGGCGGTGGCCTTGCCCAGCGGGTCGTCGCCGAGGAGCGTGTATCCGACCTCGAGCTTCTTGCCGCCCTTCTCCCGGATCCCGTTGCTCCCGGGCTTCCAGCCCGCCGCGTCGAGTTCCTTCTTCGCCTGGTCGGGCCCGTACTTCAGGACCGCCGAGACGTTGTCCTCGTACCCCTTCTGGAAGCTGTAGAGCACTGCCGAGCCGGGCAGTGGCTCCTTGTAGTCCAGGCCCTGGAACTGGATCTTGGCGATCTGGGTGCGGTCGATGCTCTCCTGGATCGCCTTGCGCACCGCCTTGTCGCCGAGGACCGACGACTTGATGTTGAAGTTCAGCGAGTACTCGAACGGGCTGCCGCCGCTTCGGATCTCGGTGCCCTTGAGCCCCTTCACCTGCTTGAGGCTCTCGGCGTCGACCGCGGAGACGTAGTCGAGCTGACCGTTCTTGAAGGCGTTGACCGCCGCGGTCGACTCGAGGTTCACGTAGACGCGCTTGTCGAGCTTGCCCTTCCTGCCCCACCACTTCGGGTTGCGTACGAAGGTGATGTTGCCCGAGTGGGTGTCCCACTTTCCGACCGTGTATGGGCCCGCGCCCCACTCGGGGTGGGCCTTCTTCACGTACGCCTTGTTGAAGTTGTCGACCGTCGCCGCCTTCGGATGCAGGAACGTGGTGAACAGGCTCGGCCAGGCCGCGTTGACGCCCTTGAAGGTGATGACGGCCTGCTTGTCGTCCTTCCCCCGCGCGACGTCGGTGATCCGGTCGTAGCCGTCCGTGGACGACGCCGCGTAATCCTTGTCGGAACCGTTGTTGGCCTTCCAGGTGGCTTTGATCGCGGTCCAGTCGATCGGCGTTCCGTCGTTGAAGACGGCCTTCTTGTTGATCGTCAGGACGACCTTCTGGTTGCCGCCCTTGACGGAGACCTTCACATCGCTGAAGTAGTCCGGGTTGTACTGCACTTCGCCGGTCGGCGAGAAGGTGATCGCGTTGGCGTTGTACCAGGCCCAGACCCGGGCCGCCGTGAGAGTGCTGTTGACGTTGAAGTAGTTGCCCTGTTCGTCGAACGTCCCGGCCGTCGTGTAGGTCCCGCCGTCCTTGACCTTGTCGTACGGCGTCGGGTTGTAGTCGGCGGCTCCGGAGGCGGAGGTCGGGGTGTTCTTCGCGTTCGACCCCGCGGTGCCGTCACTGGATGAGGACTGGCAGGCGGTGGCGGTGACGGAGATGGCCGCTATGAGGGCGACGGGCAGGGCCAGTCTTGCGCGCATGAGGGAGAGTCCTTGAGTTGGTGTTGAGGGTGTGGCTCTGTTGAGCGGGAGTTGGGTGTCTGTCGCCGGTTACGCGGCGTGGCAGGCGTATTCGTGGCCTTGCCGGTCCGGCACCGGCCTGGGAGCGGGGCGTTCCGTGCGGCAGCGCTCCCGGACGTGGTCGTCGGCGAGGCGGTACAAGGGGCACCGGTCGATGAACACGCACCCGCGCGGCAGGTTCGTGGCGCGCGGCTGCTCGCCCTCCAGGACGATCCGTTCGCGGGCGCGTTCGCGCTCCGGGTCGGGTACGGGGATCGCCGAGAGCAGTGCCTTGGTGTACGGGTGTTTCGGGTCGGAGAAGAGTGTCTCCGTGTCACCGGTCTCGACGATGTGCCCGAGGTACATCACGGCGGTGCGGTCGCAGATGTAGCGGACGACGGCGAGGTCGTGCGCGACCATGAGATAGGCGAGTCCCAGTTCGCGCTTGAGCCGGCCGAGCAGGTTGATCACACCGGCCTGTACCGATACGTCCAGGGCGGAGAGCGGCTCGTCGAGGGCGAGCAGTTTCGGGTCCGTCGCCAGCGCGCGGGCGATGCCGACGCGTTGGCGCTGGCCTCCCGAGAGCGCGGTAGGGAAGCGGTCGCTCACCGAGGGGTCGAGGCCGACGAGCGTCAGCAGTTCGTGGACGCGGGAGCGGATCGCGGCGCGGTCGCGGCCGACGGCCCGCAGCGGCTCGGCGAGTAGCTGATGGACGGGAAGGCGCGGGTCCAGGGCGCCCAGCGGGTCCTGCATCACGATCTGCACGTCGTGCCGCAGGGTGCGCCCGCGCCCGCCGGAACCGGCCCGTGTGTCGTGGGTGTCCGTGGTGCCAACTGCGGTACGCGGGTGCGCACTTGTCCTCGCCGCCCCGATCTCCCGCCCGGCGACCTCGATCCGGCCGCTCTCCGGCCGTCCGAGCCGCAGGACTTCCAGCAGCGTCGTCGTCTTGCCGCTGCCCGACTCCCCCACCAGGCCCAGTGTCTCTCCGGCACGGAGCTCGAAGCTGACCCCGTTGACCGCGTGCAGTGTGCCGACCCGGCGTTTGATGAACGCGCCCTTGGTGACGGGGAAGGTCTTGACGAGGTTCTCGACGCGCAGCACCACGTCGCCGCCCTCGGCACGCCCCGTGCCCGGCTCCCGGTCGAGGGGGGTGACACCTTCGGCAGGGGTGACGCCTTCGACGGGCGTGACACCTGCGGCGGGATCCAGCGTGCCCGCGGCTATCTCGGCCGCGCGAAGGCAGGCGACGTCCCCGTGTCCCGACACGTGGCGCAGTTCCGGTTCTTCGGAGCCGCACGCGTCGAGTGCGACGGCGCACCGGCTCGCGAAGGGGCAGCCGGCCGGCAGGTCCGTCAGGGCCGGTGGCTCTCCGCCGATCGGGACGAGGGGGCGGCGGACCCCGCCGTCCACGGTCGGCACGGCGGCGAGGAGGCGTGCGGTGTACGGCATCGTCGGCCTGCGGAACAGCGTGTGCACGTCCGTCTTCTCCACGAGGCGGCCCGCGTACATGACGGCGACGTCGTCCGCGTGACCGGCCACGACGCCGAGGTCGTGGGTGATCAGGACGAGCCCGGCGCCGGTCTCCCGCTGCGCGAGGCGCAGTACGTCGAGGATCTGCGCCTGCACGGTGACGTCGAGCGCGGTGGTGGGTTCGTCGGCCACCAGCACCCTCGGCCGGTTGGCGATCGCCAGGGCGATGACCACGCGCTGGCGCATGCCGCCGGAGAACTCGTGGGGGAAGGCCGAGGCACGGCCCCGGGGGTCGGGGATGCCGACGAGGTCGAGCAGTTCGACGGCCTGCTCCCAGGCCGCCTTCTTGGACAGGTCCTGGTGGACCCGCAGCGCCTCGACGAGCAGCCTGCCCACGGAGAAGATGGGGGTGAGCGCAGACAGCGGGTCCTGGAAGACCATGCCGATGGCTTTGCCCCGTACCCGCGACAGTGCCCGGTCGTCGAGGCCGATCAGGTCCTGATCGCCGAGCAGGACCTGACCGCGCAGGTCGGCGGTGGGCGGCAGGAGACCCATGATGCCCATCGCGGTGGCCGACTTGCCGGAGCCGGACTCGCCGACGATGCCGAGGGTCCGGCCCGGCAGCAGGTCGAAGCTGACGCCACGCACCGCTTCGACGGGTCCGGCCTCCGAGGGGAAGGAGACCCGCAGGTCCCGTACGGAGAGCACGGGCGTGCTCTCGGCGGGGGAAGCCGGGCGGTCACGCAGGGGGCTGGTGAGTGTCGTCATCGTCGGCCTCCTGCCGCGCCGGTCACTGAGGCGGGGTCAAGGGCGTCGCGCAGCCCGTCGCCGATGAAGGTCATCGACACGGTGAGCAGGACGACGAGGCCGGCCGGGAAGGCGAAGAGCCAGGGCGCGCTGGTGACCGTGGTCGCCCCGTCGGCGAGCATCGTGCCGAGGGAGACGTCCGGGGTCTGGACACCGAATCCGAGGAACGACAGCGCGGTTTCGCTGAGTACGGTCGCGACGACGCCGAGCGTCAGGTTGACGATGAGCAGGGAACCGAGGTTGGGAATGATGTGGCGCAGGACGATGCGCAGCGGGCGGACGCCCATGAACTCCGCCGCCTTCACGTAGTCCCGTTCGCGCAGCGAAGTGGAGACGGACCAGACGACCCGGGCGGTGGACATCCAGCCGAACACGGTCAGCACGAGGATGAGCGCACGCCAGTCACCCGCCAGGCGGTTGGAGACCAGCGCGAGGATGAGGAACGAGGGGACGATCAGCAGGAAGTGGATGACGGCGAGCGTCAGCCTCTCCACCCGGCCGCCGAAATAGGCGGCGCTGGAGCCGATGACCGCCGCGACGACGATCGTCAGTACGGACACACTTACGGCGATCACCAGCGACCGCCGCAGACCGTGCACCGCACTGGCGTAGATGTCGTTGCCGCCCTGGTTGGTGCCGAACCAGTGCACGTCGCTCGGCGGCTGGGTGAGGGCGGTGAAGTCGGCGTCGGTGTGGGTGTACGACGTGAACAGGCCGCCGAAGACGCTGAACAGCACGAGCAGCGCGAAGATCGCGAGGCCGGCGACGGCGAGACGGTTGCGCAGGAAGCGTCGCAGGTAGAGCCGGCCGCGGCCGAGGTCTCTGCGCGGCTGGACGGTGTCGATTGCTGTCGCCATGTCAGCTCACCCGCACCCGAGGGTCGAGGAAGACCGTGGCGATGTCCGCGAGGATGGCGCCTATCGCGGTGAGCACGGCGGCGAAGGCGGCCGTCGCGACCGTGCCGTGCACGTCGTTCTTGCTGATGGTCTGGATGAAGTAGCGGCCCATGCCGTTCCAGCCGAAGATCGTCTCGGTGATGACGGCTCCGGTGAAGATGGCGGGCACGCTGAATGCCACGGAGGCCGCCGTCGGGATCAGTGCGGCGCGCAACGCGTGCCTGCGGATGGCCCGGCCACGGGTGAGGCCCGTGGCCTGGGCCGTGCGCACGAAGTCGGCGTTGATCGTGTCGAGCAGCAACGAACGCTGCGTCAGGTGGTAGCCCACGTAGCCCATCAGCGTCAGGGTGAGTGTCGGAAGGATCAGATGCAGGAGACGGTCGCCGATGGTCGGGAGCAGCCCCTCGACGTCGGGCGAGTTCTCCCCGGCGACGTAGAGGAAGTCGAGACCGGCGTGCTGGTTGAGCCAGATGGCCACGAAGACCACGGCGAGCGCCGCGACGGGTGCAGGGATGTTGAACACCGCGATGGACACCGCCTGGGAGACGCGGTCGGCCGGGCCGTACTGGCGAGCGGCGGTGTAGACGGCGAGCGCGACGCCGATCACGACGGACAGGACGGTCGCCGTGACGACCAACTCGGCGCTGACCAGCGCACGGTGGCCCAGCTCGCCATTGACGGAGACGCCGGTGGGTGACGAGCCCCAGTCGAAGTCGAGGGTCACTGAAGTGATCCAGTTCCACCACCGCTGCACCAGTGGCTGCCCGGGGTCGAGGTTGTACGGGGCCAGGGCCCGGGCGATCTGCTCCTCACTGCGGGCGGGGCGCAACTCCTTGAAGTTCGATCGCGGGTCCAGAAACCAACTGGCCAGGAAGTACGTCGCGTTGGTCGCAACGGCGATCATCAGGAGCCAGCCGCCTTACGCATCACATAGCGCACGGTGCGGACCGCCCCCTCACCACACACGTGGGACGCGCCGGGACGGCGCCGGAGGGACAGGTCGAGTACATGTGTGGTGGTGCCTTCTACGGGTGTGCGGGTACGGGACGTTGCCACGAAGGGGCGAATGTCAGCGTGGTCCGTTCCAGCTGGCCGAGCCAGGTTTTGGCGGGTTTCGCCATGAGGCCGCAATGTTGCCGTAGAGATCGCAATGTCGCCGAAGCAGAAAGATGATCTTCAGGGGGTGGTGGCAGGGTTTCGGTGGTGCGGTGGTGCGGTGGTGCGGTGGTTTGCACGCAACCGCCCCCGGCTCGCGAGGTGCGAGCCGGGGGCGGGATGGCGGACCAGCCAATGTGTCTCTACGTGTGGCTACATGTACTACGTGCGCTACATGTGCTTACGGGCAGTAGAACCGCAGGGAGGAGAGCCTGTCGTTGTTGTACGACTGGGAGGCCCCGAAGCCGTAGTCGGCCTTCCGGCCCCAGTTCCAGGACGGCGCTACATCCAGGTCGGACGGGTGGAGCTCGCCGTTCGGGTCGTCCCAGAACTCTATCTGGCACTGCGAGTTGTTCAGCCAGGAGGAGGTCTGGTTGTCAGCCAACTCGCCGTTCAGGAAATGCGTGTTCGTGAGTCTCACGATCTTCACGCCCCCGCCCGCGGCCGGGGGAGTCACGACGACCTTCGACCCCGTTCCGCCACCGTTCTGGTAGAGGCAGAGCGCCCACTGCGGACAGCCGTCGTAGGGGGCGTTCGCCGCGGAGGCGGGCGCCGCGGCGAAGAGCAACGCCGTCCCGGCGACTGCGCTCGCCGCCGCCACCGCAGCGGTCTTCAGCCTGAACGAGTTGAGAGTCATGGGAGTTCCACTTTCCAGTCGAAACGGGGCACCATTACGTGTGAATACGTGGCACACGTTAACAGTAGATACGTGTGAACTACCCTTGCTCCGCATATCTCGAGTGACCGGTGCAGGACGATGAGGACCGTGGCGGCCGCGAGAGCTAAAGGCCCAGGTCGAGAGCCAGGCAGGAGTAGTACTTCCACGAGCCTTCAGGCTGGTACGAAACGTTTCCTCCGCCGTTCCGCGCCGCCTCCACCTCTTCGGTCATGTCCTCGAAGCCGACCCGCTCGGGGAGTCGGCCGTAACGCTCGCGCCGCGCCACCGTGGCCGCATCGTCGGAGAATTCTGTGCTCATGGCCGATCTCCAGTTCGTCGTCATCGATCCGCACCCCCCGAGGATCACCTCGAAGAAGTCACCGCTCTAACCGGTGACTAGAATCCTTGAACGACGCATCCACGTCAAGCGACTGACGACATGGCGGCCCGAGACTCACACGGTGATGGTTTTGTACTCGGTGTAGGTGCCGAGGCCGACCGCCCCGTACTCCCGGCCGATGCCGCTGGACTTGAAGCCGCCGAACGGACCGTCGAAACCGACGGAGGCGCCGTTGACCGTGACGGTGCCGGTGCGGATGCGACGGGCGACCGCCAACGCGTGCTCCTCGTCAGAGGACCAGACGCCGCCGGAGAGGCCGTACTCGGAGTCGTTGGCGATTCGTACGGCATCGCCCTCGTCGTCATACGCGATGACGACCAGGACCGGGCCGAAGATCTCCTCCTGCGCGATGCGCATGGAGTTGTCGACGTCGGCGAAGATGGTGGGGGTCACGTAGTTGCCCTTCTCCAGGCCGTGAGGGGTCTGCGGGCCGCCGGTGACCAGGCGGGCGCCCTCCTCGATGCCGAGCTGGATGTAGGCACGTACGCGCTCCTGTTGGGCGGGGCTGATCATGGGGCCGATAAAGGTCTCGGGGGCGTTCGGCTCGCCGACCTGCAGTGACTCCACCAGTTTCGTCATCGCGGCCACGATCTCGTCGTAGCGGCTGCGCGGCGCGAGGATCCTGGTCTGGGCGATGCACGACTGGCCGTTGTTGAGCAGGGAGCCGAACTTCACGCCCGCCACCGCCTTCTCGATGTCGGCGTCGGGAAGGATGACCATGGCGGACTTGCCGCCCAGCTCCAGGCTTACCCTCTTGAGCTGCTCACCCGCGATCGAGGCGATGCGACGGCCCGCCCGCGTGGAACCGGTGAAAGCGATCTTGTCGACACCCTCGTGCGAGACGAGGTACTCACTCGTCTCACGGTCCGCCGGCAGAACGCTGATCACCCCCTCGGGCAGCCCCGCCCGGTCGAGGAGCTCGGCAAGGAGGCCCATGCTCAGCGAGTTCTCCGGGGACACCTTGAGGACGACGGAGTTGCCTGCGACCAGGGCAGGGATGATTTTCGAAGTGGCCGAGGAGAAGGGCGAGTTCCACGGGATCACGGCGGCCACGACGCCGACCGCCTCGCGGCGCACCACGCTGCGCACCGGGGACGCGGGGTCGGAGGGGACCAGCGTCTCCTCCCACGCGAACTCCTCCGCCGCCCGCAGGTAGGCGTTCGCCTGCCGACTCAGGCCGGGCTGTCCGGCACGGGTGAACCAGGCGGCCGAACCGCTCTCCAGCGAGATCAGCTCGGCGATGCGCTCAGCGTTCTCCTCGCGCAGCGCGTTGAACCGCCGCAGGGCCGCTATCCGCTCACTCGGCGGCGTCAAACACCAGACACCCGCCTCGAAGGACGCCCGCGCCGCAGATACCGCACGGTCGACGTCCGCCGACTGCGCCTGAGCCGCACGGCCGATCACCGACTGGTCGTGCGGCGAGGCGATGTCCAGCAGTTCCGGGCCGCTCGGCTCGACCCAGTGGCCCCCGATGAAGAGCCGGGTGTAGCTGATCATGCGCTGTCCCTCTTCCCGTGATGTCGACACGTTACGGACACTCTTAACTGTCACGCCAATGTAGCAGTTGTAGTCGTTAGCTACACATCAAGGTGACCACAACCGCAGGGCGAGACGACTTGGAGGTGCGCTCCCCGTAGGGGGCGCACCTCCGGGTGGGACGCGGTCAGGGGCAGTCGGGGGCGGTCAGTTCAGGGCGTCGTGCAGCGTCTCGACCGCGGAGGATGCGACCTGCTGGACCGCGCCGGACTTCTCTCCGACCAGAACCTCGTTGGACTGGCTCAAACCCTGGTTGAGGGTGCTGCCCAGCGGAGGATTCGCCTCGGTCGCGAGGGCGGGGGTCGCGAGCGAGACGGGTACGGCAGCGAGCGAGACGGCGACGAGAACACGCTTCATGGAATTCATACGCTGCAAACGATCACGCCTCCGCGCCGTCACGCGACGCGCACGGGCCTTTGACTCCGCTGACTCCGCGCCTACCACCGAGTGGCCCCGCTCCCCCTCACCCGCACCCAGCCCACGTCGGCCGGTCAGGGAAAGCCCGGGTTGCTCGAACCGATGGGTGTGCACCGGGGCCATCGCCGTCACGGATACGGCACGGCCATCACCCTCGCCGCGGCCGCCGCACTCCGGGAGTTGGGCTCGTCGAGCGCGATGGTCTGCACCCCGAGCTCCAACGTCGGCGCCGTCACCACCTACGAGTCAGCGGGTTTCCAGCGACTCCCCGAAGTACGGGACCACTTCCGGGACGCCTGACACCTCGTCACCTCGGCCACGGGCGGAACCGCAACACCACCACCGACGCTCCACCACTCCCCCTGCAACTCCATTTCGACACGCGCCACATGCGTCACCGCCTTGACCGGTGACGCGCCATGTGCGAGTGTCACCACGCCGAAGCGCGCGGCGGGTCACCGGACAGGTATGACGGAGGAGTTCACATGATCGACAGGCGTACCTTCAGCAGGGCCGCGGGGCTGGGCACCGGAGCGGCCGCCGTTTCGCTGGCCGCTCCCGGATTGCGCACACAGGCGTCCGCCGCGACCGCCGCGGCCCGGCCGAGCGGCGGCCCCGCCCCCGCCGTCCCCGACATCACACCCGGCACGTACACCGAGTTCCCCAGAATGAAGCACGTCAGGGCGGGGGTCCTCGACATCCATTACGCCGGGGCCGGGCCGGCCCACGGCCCGGTCGTCGTGTGCCTGCACGGCTGGCCCTACGACATCCACAGCTTCGTGGACGTCGCCCCGCTGCTCGCCGGTCTCGGCTATCGGGTCATCGTTCCCTACCTGCGCGGACACGGCGGCACCCGGTTCCTGTCCAGCCGCACTCCTCGTACCGCCGAACAGTCCGCCGTGGCGCTGGACATCATCTCCCTGATGGACGCCCTCAAGATCGACAAGGCGGTGCTCGCCGGCTTCGACTGGGGGTCGCGCACCGCCGACATCATCGCCGCCCTGTGGCCCGAGCGCGTCAAAGCCCTCGTCTCCGCGAGCGGTTACCTCATCACCGACGTCAAGGCGCAGTTGGAGCCCGCCTCCGCCGCTGTGGAGCACAACTGGTGGTACCAGTGGTACTTCGCCACCGAGCGCGGCAAGAAGACCATGGAAGACGTGGACACCCGCATCGCCTTCTGCCGCTACGTGTGGACCCTCGTCTCCCCCAACTGGGACTTCGACGACGCCACGTTCGCGCGCACCGCCCAGGCCTTCCGCAATCCGGACTACGCCGCCATCGTCCTCTTCAACTACCGCTGGCGCATCGGCCTCGCCGAGGGCGAGCCCCGCTACGACCGCTACGAGAAGCGGCTCGCCGCTCAGCCCGCCATCCACGTCCCCACCGTCACCCTCGACGCTGCCCTCGACCCCTTCACTCCGCCGGGCGAGGGTTCGAGCTACCGCAAGCACTTCACCGGGCCGTACGAGCACCGGACCGTCGCGGACATCGGGCACAACCTGCCGCAGGAAGCCCCCACCGTGTTCGCCCGCGCGGTCGTCGACGCCGACCACCACCTGTAAAAGCCACGGCATTGCGGCGCTTGCACGCATGAGATGTACTCCTCAGCGGCGTTAGGCGCATCAGCTGCACCATTAGTGACTAAACTCGGTGTGGTGAGAGCCGACGCAGCACGCAATCTGGAAGCCGTTCTGACCACCGGGGCCCGCATGCTCGCCACCGACCCCAGTGCGAGCATCGCCAGCATCGCGACGGAGGCCGGCGTGGACCGGCGCACCGTGTACCGGCGCTTCGCCTCCCGCGAGGAACTCCTCACCGCCATCCACGAAGCCCGCCTGACGGCCATTGAGCACGCCATCGACGACGCCCGCCTGCGCGAGGCGCCTGTCGCGGTCGCCCTGCACCGCTACGTCGAGAACATCATCACCGTCAACCGCACCTGGCCCGTCGACCTCACCCGCATGCTCTCCGACGATGCCGTCCGCCGACGCAGGAACGCCTCCGTACAGGAAGTCGACGCGTTCCTGCAACGGGCCACCGACGAGGGCCTCCTGCGCCGCGATCAGCCCGAGGGATGGGCGAGCGCGCTGCTGCCCCAGCTCATGCACCTGGTGTCACGGCACATGCCCGAGCTGAGCGCCGGACAGGCAGCCGACGTCGTCGTCGACACCCTGCTCCGCGGCCTCGGAACGACATAGCGGAACAACGGCCTTCGCAAACACGTGTCTCAGCGTGTCCCTGGCAGCGCAGGGCGCGCGAGAGCGACGACGTACGCTCTCATCGAAAAGGGAGTGGGGGCGATGGAGTCGATCGGTGGGGCGATAGTCGGCCGCGAGCGGGAACAAGAGGTGCTGTCCGGTTTTCTGACGGCTGCCGGGGGGCGGTCCCTGGTCCTGCGGGGTGACACAGGTGTGGGCAAGAGTGCTCTGCTCGACCATGTCGCCGAGCTCGCCTCGGGCATGAATCACCGGGTGCTCAGGGCGACCGGCGTCGAAGCCGAGTCGGAGCTGCCGTTCGCCGGCCTGCACCAGTTCCTGTATCCGCTGCTGCCCTCGATCGAGCGTCTCGACGAAAGTCACCGACGGGTTTTCGACGTTGTCTTCGGCAGAGCCGAGGGTCCGCCGCCCTCGGTCATGACGCTCGGCATCGCCGTCCTCGATCTGCTCTCCCTCGCGGCGTCCCGGCAGTCTCTCCTGCTCGTGCTCGACGACGGCCAGTGGTTCGACACCTCCAGCACCGAGGTGTGCGGCTTCGTGGGGCGGCGGCTCACCGGCAGCTCGGTCAGGTTCGTCGTCGGCCTGCGCTCCGACGTGCCCTCCGGCTTCGACACGGCCGCGCTGCCCGAACTACCCGTCACCACCCTGTCGGAGAGGGCCGCCGAACACCTCTTGGACCTGCGCAATCCCGGCCTCGCCCCGCGGGTCCGCCGGCTGATCCTGGACGAGGCGCAGGGCAATCCGCTGGCCCTCCTTGAGCTGCCGCCGCATGTGCTGCGCAGCGGCCGGGCGGCCACCGACCGGCAGGATGCAGCCGGATACACCGGCGTCCCGCTGCCCACGCGCCTTCAACACGTGTACGGCTCCCGCATCGAGGCCCTCGACGGCAGCGTGCGCGCGGAACTGCTGCGCGGCGCCCTGGACGGCGTCGGCGCGGGCACGGCGACCGGGCCCGCGCGCGGCGCGCGCTACCGCATGAGGGATGCCGACGAGGCCGCGGACCGCGGTCTGCTGGACGTCGATCCGCTCAGCGGTGATTTCGTCTTCCGACACCCGTTGGTGCGTTCGACGGTCGTCCAGAGGGCGACGCCCAACCAGCGTCGCGCGGCCCACGCCGTCCTGGCGCGGGTGCATCGCGAGGATGTGGAACGGCGCGCCGTACACCTGGCGGCCTCGACGATCGACCCCGACGAGCAGGTCGCGGCCGTGCTCGAGGCGGCCGCCGGCTCCGCCACGCGGCGGGGCGGTTCGCTGGCCGCCGTCTCCTGGCTGACCCGGGCGGCGGAGCTGAGCGAGAGCCAGGCAGAGCGGTCCCGGCGATTGGGCAGCGCGGCCTTCGTCGCCGGGCACGCCGGTCTCCTCGACCGGGCGCGGCAACTGGTCGGCTCCGGCGCGGCTGCGGGCCGGAGTGAATCTCCGGCCTCGGTCGTCGCCTCGGCCTATGTCGCGCTGTACGAGGACGGCGACGTACGGTCCTCGCAGCGCCAGGTCCTCGCGGCGATCGAGGACCTCCGTGACAGCGCTGTGCGGGAAGCGGAGGAGGTGTTGACCCGGCTGGTCAACCTGCTCCTGGCCGTCAACCAGTACACGAGTGACGAGGCGTCGTGGCAGCGGGCACACGAGGTGCTCGGGTCTCTGGGGGGCCGGGTAGCCCCGAACTCCCGTATATACGAAGATGCTTGGGGTGACGTGACGCGTCGTGGAGTGGGTGTGCGAGAGCGGGTGGAGCTCGCCATGGCCGACCTCCACACACGTGAGCCGTGGGAGATCACCCGCCTGTGCGTCGCCGCGTACCACGTGGACACCCTCGGCACCTATCGACCACACCTCCAGCGCATCGTCGACCGCGAGGTGGAGACCGGGGCCGTGGCGTCGGGCATGACCATGCTGCACCTGATCATGCTCGACCAGCTGGCGGTCGGTGAGTGGGACGAGGCCGAACGGACCGGCCTGCGCAGCCTGGACCTGACGACGTCGCACGACCACACGCTGTTCGCCCATCAGACCCGTGCGTATCTCGGCCTGCTCGCCGCGCTGCGCGGCCGGACCGCGCACGCGCGAGAACTGCAGGTCACCGTCGACACCTGGGCCCGCCCCCGGGGCGTCGGCTTCCTCACGCAGATCGCCGACGCCATCGGCACCACCGCCGCCCTCGCCGACGGCGACTACGAAGCGGCATACCTGCACGCCATCGGCATCACACCCCCGGGTGCCTTCACCCCCTACGCCCACCAGGCCCCCCGCACCCTCCTCGACCTCGTCGAAGCGGCCGTCCACACCGGCCGCACCGAACAGGCCCGCCGCCACGCCCTCGCCGCCCACGAGGCCGGACTCCCCGCGATCTCCCCTCGGCTCGCCCTGCTCACCCACGGTGCTCTCGCCATGACCGCCACCGACCCCGGCGAAGCCGACGCCATGTTCCGGCGCGCGGAAATTGACCCGGCCGCCGCCTCGTTCCCCTTCGAGCTCGCCCGCATCCGCCTCGCCCAGGGCGTCCGCCTGCGTCAGACCCGGGGACGCAAGGCCGCGCGTCTCCCCCTGACCCGCGCCGCCGAGGCCTTCGAACGCCTCGGCGCACTTCCCTGGGCCGAGCGGGCGCGGGCCGAACTGCGGGCCGCCGGTGCGACCGTCCCCACCTCCACGGCACACCTCGCGGCGCTGACATGGCAGGAACGCCGGATCGCGGATCTCGCCGCCGGAGGGCTGACCAACAAGGAGATCGGCGCCCGCATGCACCTGTCGCCGCGCACCGTCAGCTCACACCTCTACCGGGTCTTTCCCAAACTCGGCATCACCTCACGGGCCGCGCTGCGCGACGCCCTGGGGAAGCTGCCCGGCGAGCGGGACGTGTGACGGCGGCCGGTGCTCAGACCCGCGTGGGGTGCGCCCGGATGCCCCGCTGGTTCAGCCAGCCGAGCACGTAGTCGGCGACGAGGCGCGACCCGCCGTCGATGACGAGCGAATGGGCGCGGTCGGCGAACTGTTTCAGGTCGGTGACCGCGGTGGTGTCGCCGTACTGCTTGTAGACCGTGCGGGTCACGGAGTCCGGTACCACTCTGTCCTCCTGCCCGGACACCAGCAGGAGCGGGCCGCGCCCGGCGTTGGAGACGTCCGCCACGGCCCGCGGGCTGGGGCGCGCTCCCCCGTATCCGAGGTCGGTGAGCAAGCGGAGAGGTGTCGGCATCGCATAGCGCTCGTGGAGCCGTCGGGACTCCTCAGAGGTAGCGGTGTTCGCGATCATCTGATGGAACCGGTCGGGCTCCAAGGACACCAACTGGTCGGCGGGGCTGGTGTGGTCGGTGGGCGGCAGCCGAACGGGCGCATCGGGCAGCGGTATGCCGTTGACCGGGGCCGGGGCGATGGCCACCGCGGCACCGCCGACGTCGGAGGCGACGAGGTGCTGGGCGATGAGTCCGCCGACCGAGTGTCCGACGATCACCGGTGGGATGTCGAACGACCGCACGATCCGGGCGAAATGGTCGGTCAGCGCGTCCAGACCGATGCGGCCGAGCAGATCCGGCGACGCACATGTGTCCCGTACGACGGCGGCCTCGCCCGGCCATCCGGGCACGCAGGTGAAGAACCCCTGGCTCGCGAAGCGGTCGGCCCATGACTCCCAGGACAGCGCGTGCAGCCACGCGCCGTGGATGAACACGACGGGAGTACGTTTCACGACTGGCTCCTTCGAGCGTGGCGACTGTCCGGCACCGGCAACAGCGGCGACTGTTCAAGGGTCGTTCAGACATGCGTCGGAGGCGACAGTCGAATGACTTAATGTTGCCGCCGCCCGCCTCGCGCGGCCCTGGCCCGGGGCCCGTGACCGCAGCTGGAGGTCGACGGTCAACTTACGTAGGTGCGGCGGCCCGCGGGGGGCGAGAGTGGGTCGGGCCAGCTTCCGACCCAGGGGAGGACCCACACGTGGATCCACATGTCATGAACGGCTACCGACCAGGTGTACCGGACGGACGAACGGCGCCGCACAGCTGTCCTCCGCTGATTTTGGACATCGAGCGGGTACTGGACGTCTCCGCTCGCCAGCTGGTCAGGGCCGAGTTCAGCTTCGATCCGCGAGCCCCCTTGATCGTGTGCGTGGAGTTGGGCGTCGAGGGCGGTCCGTGCGTGCTGTGGCGCGTCGGGCGCGACGTATTGAGCCAAGGCCTGCACGCACGGAGCGGACTCGGTGACGCCCAGGTCTGGCCGTCGGTTCTGGCGGGCCGGGCGACCGCCTGGCTGCAGCTGGCCTCGGGGGACATGGCGGCGCTGTTCGTGCTGCCCGCGCCACCGCTGGCGGAATGGTTGGCACACACCTATGAGCTCGTTCCCGCCGGTCAGGAGCTCGCCGGGGTCGACTGGGACGCCACCACCGCGGATCTTCTCGACGGTCGGTGAACAGGAGAACAGGTACAGAAAAAGGAACAGGCGAACAGGGGAAACCACCGTGGACCATGCGCACTTCAGACCATGAAGCGGACTTCACACCCGAAAGGGAACTCAGCCATGCACCGTGATCAGAGCCCCCTGCGGCAGCTTTCGGCACCCGAGCCGGTGCCTCCGCTGCTCGTCGACCTGGACCTGATGCTCGACGAGTTCACCCGACAGCCCATGCAGGCCGAATTCCGCTTCGACCCGGCCAGGCCCGCGGTGATCACCGTCGGGTTCCTTGCGGAGCGAGTGCCGGGCCTCTCGCGGGGCATCGGGCGCGAACTCCTGCACTGCGGCCTCACCTCGATGAGCGGCCATGCCGAGGTACGTATGTGGCCGACACTTCCCGGCGAACGCCCCTCGTCCTGGCTGCTCCTCGAATCGCTGGACGTTGAAGCCCTGTTCGAGCTTCCCACGGGGCGTTTGGCGGCCTGGCTCGACGCCACCTACCAGGTCGTCCCGGCCGAGGCTGAGACAGAAGGTCTGGACTGGGACGGTTTCCTCACGGCACTGTTCAAGGGGCCGCGTGCACCGTCCGAATGAACGCGACCGTGGAACTCCCGGACGCCCGCGAGCGGGCCGGGCCGGACCCGAAAGCGCTCTTCGACCGTTGTCACAACGACCATCTGATCGCCGTGCGCACGTGTCCGTGCAAGTCCCCGGCCCCGGCGCGCGGCCGAAACGGAAGATGCCCCATGAGCCCTCACGAGCAGTGTCCGTCCCAGCTCCGCACGGTGGTCATCGATCCCGCCTTCAAAGCGGACTCGCCCGCCCGGTACGCCGAGCTACGGGAGCTCGGCCCCCTCCACCCGGCCGAGTTCCACCTCGGCCTGAAGGGCTGGCTGGTCGTCGGCTACGACCTGGCCAGGGAGGCGCTGACCCATCCCGCCCTGCTCAAGGACGCCACACCCGCCGCCGAGGCGCTGGCCACCGCCGGCTACGTCCTCCATCAGCCCTCGGTCGGCCTCGGCGCGCAGATGATGGAGGCCGACCCGCCCGAGCACGGCCGCCTGCGCCGCCTGGCCTCGGCCGCCTTCACCCCCCGGCGTACGGCCGACATGGCGCCGCGCATCGAGCGGATCGCCCACGACCTGATCGACGCGATGCCGCCCTCGGGTGAGATCGACCTCGTCGAGGCGTTCAACGCCCCACTGCCCGCCACCGTCATCGCGGAGCTGCTCGGCATCCCGCACCGCCATCACCTGGACTTCCGCCGCTGGTCGGGGCAGGCGCTCCAAGTCGCCTCCCCCGAACACCGCCCGGCGCTGGCCGCCCTGCACGGCCTCCTGGCGGACCTGGTCGCGGACAAGCGTCGCCACCCCCAGGACGATCTGCTGTCCGCGCTGGTGGCCGTGCGCGACCAGGAGGACGGCCGGCTCTCCGAAGAGGAGCTGGTCGGCACGGCGATGATGCTGGTGGTCGCGGGCCACGAGAGCACGGTGCACCTGCTGGGCAACTCCGTGCTCGCCCTGCTGCGCCACCCCGAGCAGTTGCGGCTGTTGCGCGAGCGTCCCGAGCTGCTGCCCGGCGCGGTGGAGGAGTTCCTGCGCTACGACACCTCCGTCGAGCGCTCGACGAGTCGCTACGCGTCCCGGGACCTCGAACTGGGCGGGGTGCCGATCCCCCGGGGCAGCATGGTCGTCGTCGCCCTCGGCTCCGCGAGCCGCGACGCCCCGCAGGCGGACGGTTCCGGCGGCGTCGGGGCCGTTCTCGACGTGACCCGGCCCGGCTCCCGCCATCTCTCCTTCGGGCACGGCATCCACTACTGCCTGGGCGCGCCGCTCGCCCGGCTGGAGACGACCATCGCCCTGCGCACCCTGCTCTCCCGCGTCCACGAACTGGAGCCGGCCGCCCCACTGGACTCGCTCGACTGGATCGGGTCCGGGATCATCCGCGGCGTGCTCTCCCTTCCGGTGCGCTACCGCGTCGGCTGAACGAGAGGCCCACGCAGTGCGCCCGTTCCCGGCGGACCTAAGTCCGCCGGGAACGGGCGCACACGTATGCGGGCCGGTCCTCAGGATCCGTAGTCCCGCAGGAACAGGGAGCGTCCGGCGTCGGCCCTGGAGGCGTTCACGCCGTCCCCTCGGGTGTAGTCGTCGCGCTCGTTGTTCGCCCAGTCCTGGATGGGGCCGCCCGCGCCCTTCAGGTGCTGGAAGGTGCTCGCGTCGCTGTCGGCGGAGCCGAACTGGTACACCCGGGAGCTGTCGGCGTAGGGCCGGTAGGGCTCGTAGGGGCCTCCTGGAGTCGTCTGTTTGGTCAGGGTGTTGCGGAAGAAGACGTTCTGCGGTCCGGTGGAGCCGGACCAGCCGATGCCCTTGCTGCCCGCGGCCCAGTAGATCGGCCACCAGGTGCCGTCGTCGCCCGCCCCGCCTTCGCCGCCGCAGTTGGTCTCGCACGCGCCGGACGAGTGGTTGTGGGGCACGTGCACGGTGTTGTTCTCGAAGAGGTTGCGGCGCTCCCAGCCGCCGTGCAGGTTCAGGTCGGAGTCGAAGTCGTTGCCGATGGCGACGTTGCCGGAGGACGACCACTGGAAGGTGAAGTGGCGCAGGTTGCGGCTGGTGTTGAAGGCGTAGAGGGAGTCCCAGACGCGGGATCCGCGCAGGTAGCCGTTGCCGCCCTTGCCCTTGTTCCAGGCGCCGTCGAAGACGTTGTCCTGGATCTGGATGTTCCGTGCCACCTCGGTGACGACCGGGTGCGATCCAGTCATGTCGGCGCGGACGCCGCGCACCCAGGAGTCGGCCGCCCACTTGAAGACGATGCCGTGCATGGCGTACTCGGGTGCCATGTTGCCGTAGTTGTGGACCGCGTCCGCCGGAGTCACTTGATACGTGCCGCCGCGCAGCTTGGGCAGGCCGTTGATGTCCTCGGTGAAGGAGAAGTCCTCGAAGCCCACGTCCGTGATCATCTTGAGCGCGGTGACCTTGCTGGCGTAGGGCTTGCCGCCGACCCCCAGTGGCGGGGAGCCGTCGGACGTGGAGTCGACCGGGACGTCGAACTCCAGTGGCTTGTCGATCGTGACGGTGTGCCGGGCGGCGTCCACGGCGGCAATGGTGAACACCTGCTGGCGCATGTGCAGGTTCTCCAGCCTGCCGTCGTCCGCGGCGGCTCCGGCGACCTGCTGGGCCTGGTAGAACTTCAGGCTGTTGGCCGCGCCCACCCACAGGTCGCCGCCCGGCTTGAAGGCGTCCATCTTCGCCTTGGAGTTCAGCTGGATGACCCGGTCGCCCTGGCGCGCGGCGTACTTGGCGTCGGCCTCCGTGCCGCCCACGGCGACACCCGACTCCCAGTGCTGGTTGATCGAGCCCTCGAAGAGGTCACGTCGGTTCTCGGGGATCTTGTCGGGGAAGCCGCAGATCTTGGCGTACTTCTCGGCGGCCTCCCGCGTCTGGACGCGGAACAGTCCGCGTCCCGGCCAGATCCAGCCGCCCGAACCGACGTTGTTGCCCGTCGTGAACTCACACTTGTGGGTCATCGCGCCCTGGTCCCAGCGCTCGCCCTTGGTGGTCAGGGTGTCGTAGCGGGTGTTCTCGTCGGGGCGGAAGACGATGCGTGAGCCGCTGTCGGGGTCGGCTCCCTGTCCGCGGATGACCAGATAGGAGGCGTCCACGGCGAGTTGCTTGCTGACCTCGAGCTTGCCCTTGGGCAGTTCGATGACCGAGAGGCGGTCGGGTCCGGCGCCGGGTGTGCAGGAGGTGCGGATCTGGTCGATGGCCTTCTGCAGCCCCGCCGTGTCGTCCTGTCCGTCGTCGGCCTTCACCTTGAACCGCTCGTCGAGTGCGGACGGCGTGATGTGGCAGGTGGAGTCGGGGTTGTGGGCGGTGGCGCCCGGCAGCACCTCACCGGCGCGGTAGCCGGCCCGGCTCCAGTCCGGCAGTCCGGGCACGGGGGCTCGGCGGTTGCTCCTGCTGAGCACCTTGCCCTTGTCGTCGACGTTCCCGTCGACGGAGTCGGGGGGCGTGGCCGCCTTGCCCGTACAGGAGGAGGTCACCGGGGACCCGTCGAGCTTCGCCACGATCTTCGTGAGGCAGGCCGACAGGGCGAGCTGGCCGTGCCGGTTCGGGTGGATGGCCTCCTGTTGGTCGCCCTGGGCCTGCCACGGAAGGTCTTTGAGGCCTTCGACCAGGTACGGGACCCATCGCACCCATTCGGCGTGCTCGGCGGCGAGCGGCGCGGAGAGCGTGTGGGTGGACTTGGCCTGCTGCGTCGTCCTGCTGCACAGCTCGTGTCCGGCGAAAGCGTTCTGGAGGTCCAGGAAGGAGACCCCGGCCTCGTTCGCGGCGCCGCGGAGCATGGCGCTGATCCGGGGCACCACGGAGGTGTGCGCCCAGTCGCTGTCCGCGTCCAGGAACGGGCACCCGCCGCTCAGGTAACGGCTGTAGTTGGCCGGCGGGACGGGCGCGTTCTCCGGGTCGCGGTAGTCGCGGCCGAGCGGCAGGGGGTTGGGGTAGGACTGGAGCACGATCTGGTACGAGCCGTCTTCCTGGCCCGCCTCGCTCAGCACCTTCCGGATCGCTTCGACCGACTTCACGACCTTGGCCCGCGCGGGCGTCAGGCCGCCGGCGAACTCCTTCTCCTTGGCGCCGCGGCAGCCCTTGTTGAAGAGGGACGGGTAGAAGTACGCCTTCGCGCAGTCCTGGAGGATGTCGGCGAACTTCAGGTCGTTGCCGCCGATCGAGACCACGACCAGTCGCACCTCGTTGGTCCGGGCGATGTCCCGCAGATCGTCGATCTGGGGCCGCTGTCCCTTGAAACCGGTCGTGGTGACGTTGTCCGTCGTCGCACCGGAGCACGCGATGTTGAAGCGCCGTTCCACCGGTACGTCGTTGACCTGCAGCCCTCTGATCTCCGCGGAGTCGGAGCGGTCACACGCGTCCTTCCCCTTGTCGTATCCGGTGTCGCCGTACACCTTGGACGGGTCGTGGTCGCAGACGCTCTCTTCGCCGTTGCAGTTGACCGCGGCCCGGTCGGTGCCCCACGCCGAGCCGGTCGCGGAGGCGGCGGCGTTCCCGGCCCACCGGCCCGCCTCGCCGGATATGTAGCTGTCCCCCATCGAGACCACCGCGGACGGCGGGCCGCAGGCGTCCTCCGCGGCACGTGCGGAGCGCCGGGCGCCGTCCGGGTTGTAGCGCGTCGCGTGGCCCCAGTCACTGGTGCACGCGGCGTTGGTCGACCGGGCGAACCGCACCGGCCAGTGGTCGGAGCCTCCGTTGGAGGAGTTGGTCGTCACGGTGAGGTTCTTGAGCTGATCGCTCGCGATCATGTAGTCCAGCGGGAAGCCGGACAACTGCGTCGCGACGGGCGTACCGCCGGGGGCACCGTTCCTCGTCGCGTAGAACGTGTGGGGAAACCTGTCCCGGGTGGGGGCCGCCGAGCTGTTGAAGTCGCCCAGGGCCCGCCATCGCTCGCCCGCCACCGCACTGGAGATCGTGTCGATCAGGGCAACGGCGTGCGGGTTGGGTGTGTTGCCGGAGCGGATCGACGCGGCATGGATGTCGAAGTACCAGGTGGTGCCGACCTTCACACCGAACGCGGGGCGGGATCTGATCCACTTGTTGCCCGTGCTCTCGGCGGGGAGGATCTTGACGCGGTCCTTGAGGTCGCTGAGTTTCGCGGGTGCGTTCCGCAGCCAGATCGCCATGGACTTCTGGCTGTTGTTCTGCGTATCCGGGTCGACATCGGTACCGGCCCCGGCACCCCAGTCGTCCTTGCCCAGGATGTCCAGGTAGAGCAGGACCCCCGTGTTGCCTCGGCCGGGCTTTCCCCATCTCTGGGCGAAGAGCCGGTACTTCATGCTGGGGAGTCCGGTCGGGGTCTGAGCCGTGTCGCCGAGGTTGTTGGTGATCTCCTCGTTCCTGGAGAAGTCCCCAGGAGCACGGGTGGCCTCCTGCAGAGCCACGACCTCGGCGTCCTTGATCAGGCTCGATCTGACGTGAGCCCACCGGGTACCGCCCTGCATGTTGAACGTGAGGGCCGACTCGTCGACGTCTTCGAGTGCCAGCGCCGGTACGGGCGGCGCGAGGAGCGTGACGAGCGACGCGAGCAGGGCCACGCACAGGGCCTGCGCCAGCGCGCCCGCCCGCCAGAGGCCGGGTCTGTGCCGGGATCTGTGTCCCGGCGTACGTATGGACAACTGTCCGTCTCTCTTTCCTGCCCCGTCCGGGCAAGTGAACTGGATGGGCCGGCCAGACGCATACGTGTGAACGTCGCCGGGTGCAGTGCATCGTAACCACTTCAATGGGTGACGGTGGTGACATGTGCGTGAAGACACCCGCACGAACACCGGTGCGGTCACACGTACCTGACGCTCCGACACATCCGCGTACCCTGTGCGCGCAGTCGGCAGAACGAGGTACCTGCTACGCTGCGAGTGACCTGAACGATTTGATCGAGGAGTCGCAGACGTGGCGGGTGAAGACGACATCTCCGGATGAGATCCGGATGTGAGAGGCCATCGGACGGCGCAGCAAGCGCCCTGTCGCCGTGGCCTCCTTCGTCGTGCCCCCTCTCCCCCGCTGCCCAGGGCAGAGCTCCGTCTGCCCTCACTTCATCGAGGTCACCTCCATGTCCGATGCCGCCATCCTGTGCTCGAACCTCTCCTTCGCCTGGCCCGACGACACCCCGGTCTTCCACGACCTTTCCTTCACCGTGGCCCCCGGCCGCACGGGCCTGGTCGCCCCCAACGGCTCCGGCAAGAGCACCCTGCTCAAGCTGATCGCCGGTGAACTGACGCCCGCCACCGGGTCGGTGTCCGTGAACGGCACGCTCGGCTACCTCCCGCAGAGCCTCCCCCTGACCGGCGACCTCACGGTCGCCGAGGTACTGGGCGTCGCCGCCGTGATCCGCGCGCTGGACGCGGTCGAGTCCGGCGACGTCGACGAAGAACACTTCGCCACCATCGGCGACGACTGGGACATCGAGGAGCGCACCCGTGCCCAGCTCGACCGTCTCGGGCTGGCCGGCCTCGCCCTCGACCGCACCCTGAGCACGCTCAGCGGCGGCCAGGCCGTCTCCCTGGGGCTCGCCGCCCAACTGCTCAGGCGGCCCGACGTACTGCTGCTCGACGAGCCGACCAACAACCTCGACCTGCAGGCCCGGCACCAGCTCTACGACGTCCTTTCGGACTTCACCGGCTGCCTGCTCCTGGTCAGCCACGACCGCGCGCTGCTCGACCGCATGGAGCGCATCGCCGAACTCGGCAGCGACGAACTGCGCCTCTACGGCGGCAACTTCACCGAGTACGAGGAAGCCGTACGCGCCGAACAGGAGGTCGCCGAGAAGAACATCCGCAACGCCGAGCAGGAGCTGAAGCGCGAGAAGCGCGAGATGCAGCAGGCCCGCGAACGCGCCGAGCGGCGGCAGAGCAACGCCGCACGCAACCTCAAGAGCGCCGGTCTGCCCCGCATCTTCGCGGGCAACATGAAGCGCGGCGCGCAGGAGTCGGCGGGCCGGGCGGGGCAGATGCACGCGACCCGGGTCAGCGAGGCCAAGGCCCGGCTCGACGAGGCCGGACGCGCCCTGCGCGAGGAACAGCGCATCACCCTCGAACTGCCCGACACACAGGTGCCCGCCGGGCGCAACCTCTTCCTCGGCGAGGGACTGCAGGTCCAGCACGCCGGCCGGCCCGTGTTCGCCGACGGCGGCGTCGACCTGACCGTCCGCGGCCCCGAGCGCATCGCGCTGACCGGGGCCAACGGCGCGGGCAAGACCACCCTGCTGCGTCTGATCACCGGCGACCTCGCTGCGGACAGCGGCGACATCAAGCGCAACGACGGCCGGATCGCCTACCTCTCGCAGCGACTCGACCTCCTGGACCTGGAGCGCACCGTGGCGGAGAACTTCGCCGCGTTCGCCCCCGAGCGGCCCGAGGCCGAGCGGATGAACCTGCTCGCCCGCTTCCTCTTCCGCGGCGCGCGAGCCCACCTCCCCGTGCGGGTGCTCTCCGGCGGCGAGCGGCTGCGCGCCACCCTGGCCTGCGTGCTGTGCGCCGAACCGGCCCCGCAACTGCTCCTCCTTGACGAACCGACCAACAACCTCGACCTGGTCAGCGCGGGCCAACTGGAGAGCGCGCTCAACTCGTACCAGGGGGCCTTCGTGGTGATCAGCCACGACGAGCGCTTCCTCGCCGACATCGGAGTCGACCGCTGGCTGCGGCTGGCCGAGGGGACGCTCAAGGAGACCGGGGCTCCCGAGGTGTGAGCCCGGTGTGCGATGTGGCCCGCGCCGAGGCCGTGTGCCCGGCGGGCCGACCACCGACCACGTTGGACGGATTCCCGTGCCTCAACACCAGCCCCGCTCCCGCCCTCTCCTCCAGCCCCGTGCCCATCCCCAGCCCGCTCTGGTCGCCATCGACCTCGTACGTGATCTCGGCGGCACACGTGTTCTCGACGGCGTCTCCCTGACCGCATCCCCCGGCCACCGCATCGGTCTGATCGGGGAGAACGGCGTCGGCAAGTCCACGCTGCTACGTGTCCTCGCCGGTGTCGACCAGCCCGACGCGGGAAGCGTCTCGCACCCCGGCGACCTCGGGTTTCTGCACCAGGAGATGCCCTTCGACACCGACTCGACCATCGCCACGGTGCTGGACGAGGCGTTGCGCGAGGCCCGCGAAGACCTCACCGAGCTCGAACGGCTCGGTGACGAGCTCGCCCTCCTCCCCGAGGGCGACCCCGGCCACCAAGAGCTCCTCGCCCTCTACGGCAGCCGCCTCGAACAGGCCCAGGACCGCGAATCCTGGGACGCCGACCGCCGTGCGTCCCTGGTCCTCGACGGCCTCGGCCTGGGCGCGCTCGCGCACCGGCGCACGCTCGGCTCCCTGTCCGGCGGGCAGCGCGGCCGGCTCGCGCTCGCCGCGCTGCTCGTCCGGCGGCCCTCCGCGCTGCTCCTCGACGAGCCGACCAACCACCTCGACGACGACGCTGCCGCCTTCCTGGAACAGGAGCTCCGCGAGCTGCCGGGCGCCGTGGTGGCCGCCAGCCACGACCGGGCCTTCCTCGACGCCGTCTGCACCGACGTGGTCGACCTCGACCCCGCGGTGGACGGACCGGTCCGCCACGGCGGCAACTACAGCGCCTACTTGGGCGAGAAGCGCGCCGAGCGGGCGCGCTGGGAGCGCCGGTACGCCGAGGAGCAGGAAGAGCTGGTGGAACTGCGCCGCTCGGCGGGCGTGACCGCGCACCGGGTGGCGCCCGACCGGGGACCGCGCGACAACGAGAAGATGGGCTACGGCCATCGGGCGGGGCGGGTGCAGAGCCAGATCTCGCGCCGCGTACGCAACGCCACGCGGCGCCTGGAGGACTTGGAGCGCGCCCAGGTCACCGAGCCGCCGCGCCCACTGCGGTTCGCGGCGGGGGCCCTGACCGCCGAGGTGGCGGAGGGCCCGGAGGCCCTGGTCTCGCTGCGGGACGTACGGGTGCCGGGGCGACTCGCGCCGACCGACCTGGAGGTCGCGCCGACCGATCGGCTGCTGGTCACGGGCGACAACGGAACGGGCAAGTCGACGCTGCTCGCGGTGCTCGCCGGACGGCTGCCTGCCGAGGGCGACGTATGGCGACGGCGGCGCCTGACGGTGGGACTGCTCGCCCAGGACACCGTGTTCGGCCATCCCGACCGCACGGCCCGGGACACCTACGCACTGTCGCTGGGTCCGGCGCGGGCCGAGGAACTGCCGCTGAGCGCGCTCGGCCTGCTGCACGCGGAGGACCTGGACAAACCCGTCGGCCGGCTGTCCGTGGGGCAACGCCGACGGCTTGCCCTGGCCCTGCTGGTGGCGCGCCCACCTCAGCTGCTGCTGCTCGACGAGCCCACCAACCACCTCTCCCCGCGCCTCTGCGACGAACTGGAGGAGGCGTTGGGGACCGGCCCGGGCGCGATCGTCCTCGCGAGCCACGACCGGTGGCTCCGCCGTCGGTGGCAAGGCCGCGAGCTACGGCTGAAGCGCGAGACGGACGGCGGGAAGGCGTGACGGCGAGCGGCGCCCGGCCCTGATCCGGGCCTGCCGACCAGGGCGCGGCACACGCAGCCCGACCCGAGCGGGACTGCCGTGCCGCGCCCCACACCTCACACCTCTCACCAGGCTTCCCATCACCCGGCCGATGATTGCGTTCAACGACGGTCACCTGTCAGGATGGTGATGTGAACCTCGACCATGTCTTCGTCTGCGGACACCCGGCCCTCGACTTCGCGGCCACGCTCCGTGCGCGACGTTCGACCCGGTTCGAGATGTTCGTGACGCCGGACCGGCTGAACGCCTGGTATCTGGAGTCCGGCCTCGTGGATGCGATCACGCCCGGCGCTGAGAAGGACCTCCGGGAGGCGACCACCGTGCGTGAGGCCCTCTACCGGCTCATCACCAACCGCCGCCTCGGCGAGGAGTTCGACCGCGAGGCACTGGCCGTGCTCAACGCCGCCGCGCGCAGGACTCCCGTGACTCCCCAGCTGTCCACGGCCGGGCGGCACAACGACGCGACTCCCGAACAGGCCCTGGCGACCGTCGCCCGACAGGCGGTCGAACTGCTCAGCGGCCCGGACGTCCCCCTGCTGAAGGAGTGCGGAAACCCCGAGTGCACGCGGGTCTACATCGACCGCTCCCGCGGCATGCGGCGTCAGTGGTGCGGTATGGACTCCTGCGGCAACAAGATCAAGGCTGCCGCCTACCGCGCGCGGAAGAAGACCACCACCGGCGTGACGGGGTAGCCGCCCCACTCCCTCACTGTTCACATGTTCAGGGCCTCCGGCCGCGCTCACATGTGTGCGCGGCCCCAGCTACCTGCCGTGCCACGCTCACGCTTCCGTCGTGGGCTCGCACGTTCGACAAACCCTTCGGCGTTGACATGCGTCTGCACGGGCACCCTCGACGTGGGTACCATGCGCAGCAACATTCGTGGAGCAACATTCATTTCGAGGGAGTGAACGGTTGTGAGCAGCCAGTCAGCCGCGAAGCTCCGATCGCGGTATGTGGAACAGGTCGCGTCGGATCTGGAAGAGAACCGCAGGCGTCAGGAGGAGCTCGCGCAGCGGATCGACCTGCTGAAGCAGGAGGAGACCCTGCTGACGGACATCCTCAACCTCGCCGAGCGGTACGAGGGTTTCTCGGATGCCTCACGCCTGCCGGAGCAGGCCCGGGAGGAGGCCGCGGTCGCGAACGCCAAGGGTGCGGTCGCGAAGGCGAAGAGCACGGTGAAGGCGAAGGGCACGGCCAAGGGCAAGGCGGCCCAGAAGGAGAAGGCGGGCCAGCCGTTGCTCGGGGACCTGCTGCTGGATCTGCTCGCCGGTCACCACGAGCCCCGTTCCGCCAAGGAGCTCGGAGCCGAACTCAGAGAGAAGCACCCGAGCCGCAACCCGACGCCGCAGGTGGTGCGGAACACCCTCGAATCCCTGGTCGCCAAGGCACGCATCCAGCGTCACAAGCAGCAGCGCTCGGTCATGTACACCCTCGTCACGTAGCCTCCTGCGGGGAACAGGTGCCGTGTGGACGCAGCTTGAGGAGGCTCGGTGGCGCTCGGAAGGGGCACGAGGTTGCTCGCGGGCGCCCTGACCGCGGCCTGTGTGCTGGTGGTCGGCCCCAGCGCGCCGAGCGACGCCTTCCACGCCGGCTCCCCGCCCGTCGTCGCCGACCGGGACATCGTTCCCAACCGGGTCATGACGTGGAACATCTGCAATCCCTGCGGCGATAACAACGTCGGCCGGGCGGCGGAGATCGCCACCTACGCACCGCAGGTCGTCGGCCTCCAGGAAGCGTGTGTGCGTGACGTCGAGAGGATCCGGGAGTACCTGGAGACCTTTTACGGGCTGGTGTACCACGTCGAATACGGGACGGTGCTCCGGAAATGGGGCCGCTGCAGGGGATGGCCGTGGCATCCGGGAGCCTTCGGTCAGGCGATCCTCTCGGCGTCGCCGATGTCGGACCGCAGAAGCGTGGAATACCCCGACGGCGGTTCGGAGGACCGCGGTTACATGGCGGTTACCACGGCGGTGGGCGGCCGACCTGTCCGGGTCTTCAACACGCATCTCGCCCAGCGTCGTCAAGAAGCGGTACGTGCGGGACAGACCGGTGTGCTCGCCGCGGAGGTCGCCCGGCACGACCGCGCGATCGTCCTCGGCGACTTCAACTCCGTGCCGAACTCCCCCGAACTCGCCACGATGTGGGAACTGGCCGCGGACGCGGATCCGCAATGCCACCCCTCGTCCAACGGCGCCTGCAAGCCGACCACCGACTGGCGCAGCAAGTTCGACTACATCTTCCTGAAGGACATCGCCCCGCTCGACCACGGCGTGCACCCCAGTCGGTACTCGGACCATGACCTGCTCCACGCCGACCTGAACCCGAAGGCGTAAGCGGACCGCACTTCGCCGTGCGCGAAGGTGTCCAAGGTTCCCCGCCGAAGTACGCCCTTTAACAGTTCCCTTGATGTTCTGTTAAAAGCTGCCGTTGTCATGGACCTTGTAGCCGGTACGGGCATTGGGCCAGAGTTCATGCCGCGGCCGGCCCCACGCCGGACGCCGGGCAGAAACCCGCCATTCGGTGATACGCCCCCACCTGTTTCACGTATTTCCCGAGGGTTTCTGCCTGCCATTCGGAAGGAATCGGTGTGCCCCTTTCCCGTAGATACAGATTCGCTGCCGCGGCCGTCCTGCTCTCGGCCTCCATGGCCGTGGGAACCCAGGCCACGGCGCAGGCGCAGGACACCGCACCCGCCCCGCGCTACCAGCCGGAGATGGTGCGGGCGCTCGCCGCTTCGCTCGGTGTGAGTGAGAAGGACGCGGTCCGGCGCCTGGACCGCCAGGACGCCCAGCAGGCCGAGCTCGCCCGGCTGTCGAAGCGTGGGATATCCGATGACGGCGCCTTTTTCGACGCCGCAGGCAAGCTGACCGTCAATGCCGACGACCGTGCTGATGCCGCCGTCATCGAGAAGGCCGGCCTCGACACCCGGGTGCCCGCCCGCGGGCAGGCCGCACTCGACAGGATCAAGGACCGGCTGGACGCCGCAGCCGCCCGGCGCGCGCCCGCCGGAGTCGTCGACTGGTCCGTGGATCTGGCCTCGGACCAGGTCACCGTCAAGGTCAACAGCGCTCGCGGAGCCGCCGCCAAGGCATTCCTGGCCAAGGCGGCGACGTACGGTTCCGCCGTCAAGATCGTGCGCGGCCAGGAGAAGTCGGCACCCCAGGCCGCGATCGCCCCCGGCAGCAAGATGACGATCAACGACACCACCGGGTGGTGTTCCGTCGGATACGGCGCCCGCGACCGGTCCGGCAAGCAGTACCTCGTGACCGCCGGGCACTGCGTCGCCGACCTGCCCACCCTGCGCTTCGACGGTGCCGCGTTCGCGAAGGGTGCCGACACCCGCTTCGCGGTGGGCACCGACAGCGTCGACATGGGCGTCGCCTCCATCAATTCCGGCCACTCGATCACGACCAAGGTGGGCACCTGGGGCCAGGCCGGCAACGTGGCCGTCAACGGCAGCCGCCGCGCCGCCTCCGGAGCCGCACTCTGCAAGTCCGGTGCGACCACCGGCTGGACCTGCGGCAAGGTCGGTTCCTACAACGCCTCCGTCACCTACGTCGACCAGAACGGCGGCCCCGACACGGTCGTCACGGGTCTCGCCACCTCCAGCGTCTGCACCGAGGGTGGCGACAGCGGCGGCGCGTACATCTCCGGCAACCAGGCCCAGGGCATGACCTCGGGCGGACCGCTCCGCCAGCAGTGCACGGGCGGTGTGAACTCCCGCGGCTCCTCCTACTTCCAGCCGCTCGACGACGCGCTGGCCTATTACGGGCTGACGCTCAACACGAACTGAGCCGTCTTCCAGGGACGACCAGGGGCCGCCCACCGGCTAAGGTGGGCGGCCCCTGGTCGCCTGTGTGGCCTGAAACCGTCGTTGAGCCGCCCTCGTCGGAGCGAGGGACCACCGGTCCGTGGGCCGCTGGTGCCTCCTGTCCGCTGAAAGACGCCATGCCGAACATCCCCCACACCGAAGGCCCCGATCCGACCTTCGCCGCCGTTTTCCGCCGGGCCCTGCAACAGCGTGGGCTGCCGCTGGAGCGCGTGCGCGACCACCTGCGGGCCCAGCAGATCAGCGTCAGCCTGGCCACTCTCAGCCACTGGCAACGCGGACGCAGCCAGCCGGAGAGAGCCCAGTCCCTGCGCGCCGTCGACGCGCTGGAACCCCTGCTCAACCTCCCGAACGGAGCCCTTCGTTCACTGCTCGGCCCGCACCGGCCGCGCGGCGGCTCCCCACCCCACGATCCGGCCGTCGCCCGCAAGGTCTACGGCGAGAACTCGGACGTGGAACAGGCCCTCGGCGACGCGTTCCCCCGCTTCAACGAGGGCCTGCGGCTGCTGACCGTGCAGGAGACGGTGAGCCTGGACGAACGCCGCTCCATCCACGAGACGTCGATCACCACCGTGGTGCAGGCCGTCCGCGACGCCGTCCAGCACCTGACCGTCGTCCACTTCCTCGACTCCCCGCAGGCGGGGACGGTCGACCTCAGCCTCCCCTGCGGACCGCCGCCACCGATCCGGTTCCTGCCGGAACTGGGCTGCGTGGCGGCGGACATTCCGCTCGGGCGTCAACTGGCCAGGACGGAGACCGCGGTAGTCGCCTACACGCTCCGCGCCGCGTCGGACGTCTCCCACCAGCACGAACGCCGCATCACCACGCCCCTGCGGACATATCTGCTGCATGTGCGCTTCCACCCTCGGGCGACCCCGCTCAGCTGCTGGAGTTACCACCGCGAACAGATCGGCGCCGAGCCGCAGCACCGCCACCGCACCACCCTCGACGCCTTTCACACCACACACCTGCTACCGGCGCACTGCACACCAGGTGTGTACGGGATCGAGTGGAAATGGCCCGACTGACCAGAGACCCGACTGACCAGAGACCCGACTGATCAGAGGTTTGACTGCCCAGAGGGTCTGACTGCTCAGAGATCTGACGGGTGTGCCGGATCGGCCCGCCGGGCGATGTCCTCCGGCGGGCCGGTCATGGTCAGGTTGCCGTCGGGTGTGCGCCGCGCGAGCTCGCCCGTGCGGAAGAAGCCATCGTCCGTGAACGAGCGCGCGTTCTGTTCGGGCGCCCGGTAGTAGCCCGCCACCGTATACGGGCCACGGACCAGGAGTTCGCCGGGCTCCCCGTCCGGTACCTCCTTGCCGTCGACGTCGACCACACGGACCTCGTCGTCGGGTGAGAGCGGCCGGCCCTGCGTGCTGAGCACGGTCTCGTCCGGGTCGTCGGGCCGGGTGAGCGTCAGCACGCCCTCGGCCATGCCGAAGACCTGCTGCAGGCGACAGCCCAGTTCCGCGCCGACCCGCTCGGCGGTCGTCCGGTGCAGGGGCGCGCCGCCGGTCTGCAGGAGACGCAGGCTGCCCAAGTCGGCCTGGGCCGTGAGCAGGACCTCGATCCAGTGCCGGGCGTCGGCGGACGACAACGACGTGAGCGTGACCCGCTCCCGCCCGATGGCCGCGAAGCATGCGTCGGGTTCGGGGTTCTCGACCAGGACGACGGTCCCACCGACAGAGAGGGTGCCGATGATCCCGGGGCAGCCCAGGGCGAAGTTCGACTCCGCGGGCAGCGCGGCGAGATAGACGTCGTCCTCGGTGAGCGACACGAGCTCGGCGGCCGCCCGCGCCTGGCAGGCGTAGTCGTTGTGGGTGCGCGGAACGACCTTGGGCACCGCGGGGACGTCGTCGGAGAGCAGCATGAAGGCCACCTGCCCGGCGTTCTGCGCGTGCGCTCGGTCGGGCGGGGCGTCGATGGAGCTCAGCGGGAAGTAGTGGCAGCCCGACGGGTCGACGGTGAGGCCGCCGTACGGAGACGGCGTGCCCGACGGCTCGAAGGTGAACACCCGCCGCAGGAAGACGCCTTGGGCCGCGATGCCCTCGGCCATCGCCGTGTGGTCGAAGCCGTCGTACGTCGAGGGGCCGACGTAGCCGACGGCCTCGGTGATCCGCACAAGCCGGGACACCATCGGTGCGCGGTGCGGGACGGGGCAGAGCACGGGCACCGCGCCCGCCCGCATCAGCGCGAACACCGTGATGACGAACTCGGGGACGTTCGGCAGCTGGACGACGACACGTTGCCCCGGTCGCAGACCGCGCAGCCGGAATCCCGCGGCCATGCGGTCCGCGCGCCGGTTCAGGTTCGCGTAGGTGATGCGGATGTCGCCGTGCACGAGCGCGGTGCGCGGGCCGTGCTGCAGGGCCCAGCCGCGCAGCAGGTTGTCCAGCGTGTTGCCCCGCCAGTGCCCGGCCGCCCAGTAGCGGTCGACGAACTCCTCGGGCCAGGGTGTGCAGCCATCGAGCAGGGAGGTCATGCGCTTCCTTCTGTACCGGCCTCGGAACGGGAAGCCGTACGGGTCGTGTTTCGCCTTGAGCCTGAGCCTGAGCGTGGCGCCGCGGCCCGAGACCGCGCTTCTGGCTCACTCACCCAAGCCGTCCGCACCCCGTACGGGCAATGTGCTTTCCGAACCATGGACGCTCCCTCCTCTCGGCGGAAGGTCCAATGAGTTCCGTTGCCTCAGTCGCAGTGGAGCTCAGCGGCCCGGAGGAGAGGAATTGCCGTGCGGGAGCCATGGTTCATGTCCGTCTACTCCGTGCGAACTCGAAGGCCGGAACACCATCACCCGGCAGGGCTCGATTGCCTTGGGCCATGTCCCAGTGAAGTATGCGAGGACCGGAACTCCACTCATCCCGAGGATGAAACTGTCAGCTGATGGCGTCGAGGACGAGACATGATTCCTGGACCGCTCGCGGACTCTGCCGTGCGTGGTCGAAGGACGCGTCAGTCGCCCCGAAGACCGACCGCCAGCGTCAGTTCAAGGACCCGGTTCGGCGATGCGAGATCCGGAAACAGTTCCCGCAGCTGCGACATCCGGTACCGGACTGTCTGGGGGTGGACGAACAGCGCCGCCGCCACCTCGTCCCGCCTGCCCTGGTGCAGCAGCCACGCCCGCAGCGTCTCCTCCAGCCGCCGGGCGGTCGCGTCGGGCAAGGCTCTCAACGGTGCGAGGGCTCGCGCACGCAGGTCTGCGAACGCGTCCGCGTCGGCGCTCAGCACCAGCTCGGGCAGGTGGTCCTCGGTGTCGCGAATGTCGGAGGAGAGGGAGCGCGCGCGTACGGCTCGTGCGTAGGAGGCGGAGGCACGAGTCCATGGCCGGGCCGGGCCGACCACGGCGGTGCGGTCGGTCAGACGCCGCAAGAGACGTGATCGGTCGGCATCGGGGACGAGCAGCACACCGGTGGCATCCGGCAGATCGTCGAGGACGAGGGTGCTCGGGTCGAGCGCGCGGTAGGCCGGCCGAGCCTGGGCGGCGGGCAGCAGGACCGCGGTCAGCGAAACCGGAGGCTGCCATCCGGCTCGTTGAACAGCGGCCAGCAGCACGTCCGGGCTCGCGCCGGCGAGGAGGTCGCGGGCCAGGTGTTCCAGGTGGCGTTCCTGGTCCCTGCCCCGGGCGGCCAGTTCGTCGGCGTGGCCCGCGGCGCTCGCGGCGGAGAGCTCGTCGATGTAGGCGAAGGTCAGCTCGGCGAACTTGGCGACCTCGGCAGCAGGCAGGCCTGCGGGTACGGCACCCGCTGCCAGACACCGCCAGGCCACGCGGGCGCCGACGCGGTAGGCGCTGAGCAGGGCGTCCATCGAACGGCCGTCGCGCACCTCGCCGCGGCCCAGCTCGTAGGCTGCCTCACCGGCATCGCCGCCTGTGGCGTTCCCGCTCGCGAGGTCCAGGTAGTGCCCCAGGGCGGTGCGGACGGCTCGGCGGATGGTGGCGCCCATGCTGCCCGAAAGGGCGTTGGCGTAGGAAGGGACCTCGTCAATGATCGCCTGGACGACCTCGTCGGCGGTGGTCTTCAGCGCGGCCCGAAGTGCGGTGACCGTCGTCTCATCCAGGGCCAGTTCGCTGGCCCTCCGGATTGCATCGTTCACGTTATTGTTCCCTGCGAACAATTCAGCCGACCAGATTTACGTCCTACGGTCAGGACTTTACACCTTGAGGCGCAGCAAGCTGGAGTCATGACGAGTACAGCTCTGCGCAGCAGGGCGTGGAAACTGCTGGAGATGGCCACGACGCCGCTGCTGCCGTCGGACTACCTCGACCTGGTCAGCCCGCTGCGTGCGGGCGCTGACCTGCGCGGGCGCATCGAGGCCGTGCACCCCGAGACGCGTGACGCCGCGACCATCGTGATCAGGCCGGGACGGGACTGGCGCGGACACACGGCCGGTCAGTACGTGCGGATCGGGGTCGACGTCGACGGGGTGCGCCTGTGGCGTGCCTACTCCCTCACCTCGCCGACCAGCCGCCAGGACGGCCGCGTCACGATCACCGTGAAGGCGATCCCGGACGGCAAGGTCAGCAACCACCTGGTCCGCAAGGCCAAACCGGGCACGCTGATCCAGCTCGACCAGCCGACCGGTGACTTCGTGCTGCCGCAGGTAAAGCCCGCCAAGGTGCTCTACCTGACGGCCGGCAGCGGCATCACGCCCGTGATGGGCATGCTGCGCGACACCGAGTTCGACGACGTCGTCATGGTCCACTGCGCGCCACAGCCGCAAGACGTGATCTTCCGCAACGAACTGCACCACCTGGTCGCGGACAAGAAGCTGCGGCTCACCGAGGTGCACACCGACACAGATGGCATGCTCGACATCGCCCGTCTCGACGAACTCGTGCCCGACTGGGCCGAGCGCGAGACCTGGGCCTGCGGGCCCGCGGGCCTGCTCGACGCCGCCGAAGAGCACTGGACCGAGCACGGTGTCCAAGAGCGCCTGCACACCGAACGCTTCCGCCCCAGCATCGTCGTCACCGGCGACGGCGGCGAGGTCACGTTCAGCGCCACCGGCAAGACCGTCGACGCGGACGGTGCCACGCCGTTGCTGGACATCGGCGAGGAGGCCGGCGTGCTCATGCCCTCCGGGTGCCGCATGGGCATCTGCTTCGGCTGCGTCACGCCACTCAAGGCGGGCGCCGTTCGCGACCTGCGCACCGGCGAGATCACCGAGGCCGAACCGGGCGTCCTCATCCAGACCTGCGTGTCCGCCGCGGCGGGCCCCTGCGACATCGAACGGTAGGAGCACCTTGACCGCCATCGACCCCACTGCCCACCTGGCCGCGGAGCAGATCGAGGAGCTGGGCCGCGAGCTGGACGCGATCCGCGACGAGGTGATCGCCGACCGCGGCGAGAAAGACGCCGCCTACATCCGTAAAGTCATCTCGGCGCAGCGCAAGCTCGAACTGGTCAGCAGGGGCGTGCTGCTGTTCTCGATCTTCCCGCCCGCCTGGCTCATCGGCACCGCCGGGCTGTCCGTGGCGAAGATCATGGACAACATGGAGATCGGCCACAACATCCTGCACGGCCAGTGGGACTGGATGCGAGACCCGAAGATCCACTCCACCACCTGGGAATGGGATCACGTCTCACCGTCCGAGCAGTGGAAGCACTCGCACAACGAACTGCACCACACGTACACCAACGTGATCGGCAAGGACAACGACCTCGGCTACGGCATCATGCGCGTCGACGAGGACCAGAAGTGGCACCCGCTCCACCTCGGCCAGCCGCTGTGGAACTTCATCAACGCCTGCTTCTTCGAGTACGGCATCGCAGCGTACGACCTGGAACTCGGCAAGAACCTGAACAAGCGCCGCCGCAAGAACCCGGAGTTCCGCGCGCAGGCCAAGGCCGTGGGCCGCAAGATCCGCAAGCAGGTACTCAAGGACTACGTGATCCACCCGCTGCTTTCGGGCCCCTCGTTCCTCCCCACGCTCGGCGCCACGTTCACCGCGAACCTGGTCCGCAACATCTGGACCCACTCGGTGATCATGTGCGGGCACTTCCCCGAGGGCGTGCAGGTCTTCGAGCGCCGGTCGATCAAGGGCGAGACACGCGGCCAGTGGTACCTGCGCCAGATGATGGGCTCGGCGAACATCAGCGGCAGCAAGGCCATGCACTTCATGACCGGCAACCTGTCGCACCAGATCGAGCACCACCTGTTCCCGGACCTGCCGAGCAACCGGTACGCCGAGGTCGCGGTGAAGGTGCGCGCGCTGTTCGAGAAGTACGAGCTGGAGTACGTCACCGGGCCGCTGCCCAAGCAGGTGGCCTCCGCGTGGCGCAAGGTCTTCCGGCTCTCGCTGCCGAACAAGAAGCCCAAGGTCAAAACGCCGGACCGCGAGCGGGAGCTCGTCGCGGCCTGATTGGGCTCGCACCGGGTGGAAGCGGGCATACGACTGGTCCACTGCACGACGTACGTACGCCCCGGAGCCGAACCAGATGGATGGCTCCGGGTCGGAAGACGGCGCGGTCAGGCCTGTGCGACCGTACCGAGATCTTGCTACTTCCAGCCCGTGCAGCTGACCTTCACGCCGCTCTTTACGGTGCACGCCTGAACCTTCAGGTACGCCACCCTGATGCTGGCCTTTGATTGGGCGTCGGCCACTTGGTAGTCGCCCTTTCCTCCCGGGGCTTTCACGAGCCAGCGCTGAGTGGTCTTCCAGCCCGAGCCGTCGTCGTAGTCGTACTTCACCTCGACGGCAGCGCCCGCTCCGTCTGCCTCCGTGTCTGTGACGGTCCCGTGCACGCTGACGTGGTAGTTGTCGTCACTGGATTGTTCGACCAGCGTCCGCTTCCCGGCCTAGGGGGCCAACCGGAAAAATCGCACCATGCATTTACGCATTCACTTCACCGCCGGTGACCTGGCACGCACACGGTTGGCTGAGGGAGCCACCCCTTTGCTGGAGCTGCGGATGGCGTTGTGGGTACTGCAGCGAAGCGCACCCTCTGTGCGCTTCGACGCCTGGAGACGCCAGGCCCTCACAGCCCTGGGCGGCCGGGCCTGCCCGCTGTTCGACCTGGTTCCGGTAGGAGGGTGGTCAGTCGACTTCCTCCACCCGGTCGCAAACGGCTGCACGTCGGACTTGATCAAGGAGGCCCGCCGCACTCCCAGGGCTACCTGCGTGAGGATCTGGCGCAATGGGCGAAGCTCCAACCGGGGGCGAAACCGTGGACTGCTCGCCTCAGCGGGGAGCCACGTGTCTTCCAGCAAGTGATCGACCAGCTGGACTTGGCCCACGAGCAGGTCATCGCGCCCTTCTGGTCTTCAGTGGGTCATCGCACCGAAGACGTTTAGGCCGCCAACTCCACAGCCGCTACCGGCTCAGGGAGTTGTCACCCGCGGGTGGCTGCCGACATGAGTTGGGGAGTCGTTTCGCGATGAGTGTCCTCTGACATCGAATCTGAACCCGTTTGATATTGGAGTCCGACCGGCCAGAGGGCGCCCCGCCCGGCTCCCCAGGCCAATGTCGGACCCGTCAACAAAGCCACCCTGCGAAGTCCGGACAACTTCGCAGGGCCCGAGATCTACGCAGGGACGATGGCCGGGTAGTCGTAATCCACGTCCACCCGGTGGCCGGGAACAGCGCACCACACGGTCGAGGTGCCCGACCTGCTCCCGCTCACAATGTTTCCGTAGTGCGTGTAGGGCTGGGGAGCGCCGAGGCACGTGATTCTGGCCCGCCAGTTGGTACCTGTCCCGCTGTTGCACGTGAAACGCCAGCCGGCATGCCCGGCACTTCCCGTGACGGATCCGCCGTTACAGCTCAGGGCGCCGGACGGGGCGGCCGACGCGGCCGGAACAGCAAGAGCGACCAGGCCGCTTGAGGCCATGGCAAGCGACACGACAGTGGCGGCGATACGTCGGTTCAGGCGCATGGGCGTTCTCCTCTGGGAAACCGTGTTGTGGTCGCGGCGATCGTGTCACGCACCAACTCCGATTAACCGAAGAATCAAGTCAACCTGTTCCATATATTGAGCACCGCAGGAGCATCTGCGAGCAGTCCAACTTCCCTACGTTGTTCTGCGGGGCCGGGCGAGCCCTTCGTATGGTTGGCCCACCCAGGGGCATCGGGTGTGGCTGTCACACTTCTGCCGCTTGCGTCTTCCATCGACTGGCCTCCCGATGCCCCATGACGACTCGGCGGCCGATGATCCGCAGCAGGCGCTGCCCCTCGTCGCTCAGCCCTCTACCCAGCTTCCCTGCCGCGCGCTGCCGGTGAGTGTCATTCCGTCGGCGTGCCGATCCGAAGCCGGTTGCCGTCAGGGTCGCGCAGCTCGATCTCACGCGCCCACGGAGAGTCCTTCGCCTGCACACCGAACTCGGAGGCGATGGCCTCGACATCACGAACGCGAAGGTAGACCAACGTGTCGGGACGGGCGTCGCCCTTGTGCTCCGACAAGAACAACCGCACCCCGCCCCGGGCGACCTCGACGAACGCGGGAAGCCCCGCGTCGAAGCGGTGTTCCCATTGCTTGGCGAAGCCCAGTCGCTCGTACCAGGCGACCGCTGCCGCAGCGTCCTCGACGCGAAGAATGGGGATGACTTCCTCGTCCATAGAGTCATCGTCGCAGACCACCCGGGGCGAACGTTGCCTGATGCGGCACTGAAGGCTGTCCCGTAAATGATCACTTGGGGTCAGCCGAGAGGGCTACCACCTCCCGTCAACCAGGGTTGACGCGAACCATCCTGTCAACCTATGTTGACAGGATGGAGAATCAAGTACTGCTTGCCTGCGGGATGGCTGCTGGACCTCTCTTCACCGTCGCGTACTTGCTGGAAGGCGCCACCCGCGTGGACTATAAGCCCTTCCGACACCCCGTCAGTTCGCTCGCCCTTGGCCGCGCCGGGTGGGCGCAGACCTCGAGTTTCCTCTTCACAGGCCTGCTGTCGCTGCTCTTCGCCGTGGGCCTGTGGAGTACCGGGCCATCCCGCTGGGGTGCACTGCTGATCGGCGTCTGGGCAGTCGGCCTGTTAGGCGCAGGCGCCTTCCCCACGGATCCGGTGAGTGGCTACCCAGTCGGCACCCCCGATCAGCTCCAGCACCCCACCCGCCTCGGGGCTCTGCATGACCTGTTCTCCCTCATCGGATTCCTCGCCCTTGCCGTGGCCTGTTTCGTCTTCGCCCTCTCCACCTCGCTGGGATGGGCCCTCTACTCGATCGTCAGCGGTGTGCTCTTCACAACCACGATGGCGCTGGCCAGTGCCGCGTTCGGCCAGCATCGACGCTGGGTGGATCTGGGCGGGCTGATCCAGCGCGTCTCACTTACGATCGGCTGGACCTGGCAGACGCTGACCGCTGTGCGCCTTCTGTACACCTGACGGTCGTCTCATAACGCTGTTCACGGCAGAGATGATCTTTGCGTAGCTGGTGTGATCACGGCGGCGGAGCCGTCTTGGATAAGGCCTCTTCGCCGGGCTGGGCCTGCGATGCTTCACCAAGTTGGTGAGCGCACTGCGGCGGGAAGGCGCGGACGCGGTTCGCAGAGGCCGGCCGTTGAGCCTTCCGCTCGACGACCGAGTCCTGCTCGTAACGGCCCACTGGCGCACGAACTTGACGATGCGGCAGCTCGCTCCGCTGTTCGGCATCTCAAAGTCCGCAGCTGACCGCGTCATCGACCACCTCGGCCCCAAGCTCGCGCTCCAAGCACGCAAGCGATTCCGCCCACACCACCGGCGCAAGGGCGAAGAGCTGCCCGACTGGAAGCAGGCACACAACAAGTCCCACGAACGAGTCCGGGCCCGCGTCGAGCATGTCTTTGCCCGGATGAAGGGCTGCAAGATCCTGCGCGACTGCCGCCTCAAAGGCGACGGTGTCCACCACGCCATGCTCGGCATTGCCCGCCTGTACAGCCTCACCCTCGGCGGATGAGCGAGCAAGCCACGCCAGGGGACGACCCGCGTCCGACCCGAGCCGGAGATCAATTGCGGGACAGCCCTTAGGTGCTGACCGAACGCGCGGAAAAGAACAGGGTCGCCATCGCCTCCAACGAGTCGCTCTCGCGGTGGACCACGACCTCCACCGCCCCCCGGTTGTGCGCGGCCACTGTCGACCGGTTCACCTACAACGGCGCCATCATCGAGACCGGCGCCGACTCCTGCCGACTCGCTCACTACGGCCCGATGCGACCAGACAGCAGCCAGCTGAACGTCAGCGCCAACGCGCCAGCCTGATAGACGGTCAAGGCGTACTCAGTGGCAACTGGTCCCGCAGGCCCGCCCGTTCGATGGCCGCATCGGTGGCGGTGCCGGTCTTGGCGATAGGAACCTTGACGCCGACCGCGTCCAGAGCCTGGCACATACCTAGCAGGGTGAAGAGCCCGGCATCGTCGCAATGAGCGAGGCCGGACAGGTCCAGCACCAGCCGACGGTGCTCCTCCGGGCGGGAAGCCACCAGCACGATCGCCTCGCTCAGCGCTCCCGTGGTGTCGGGGTCCAGCTCTCCGAAAAGGCATATCCACACCACTGAATGCGCTGCCGTGACCTGGCGGATGACCAGTCTGGAGCTGTCAGGAGGCCCCATACGCGCCGCTTCTGTTCCCATCGGCGGCCGGCACGGTCTCAGGCAGCTGACCGCTGAACATCTCCATCAGCGGGCCGACCGAGACCCCGGCATCGGCCGGGTGCCTGAACGGTTCGTCCAATTCGAGGGTGTAGTGGTGGCGCCGTCCGACCCGGCGGCGGTGGAGACAACCCGCCACTTCCAGGTCAGCCACGATGGCCTGGGCCGTGCGCTCGGTGACCTGACAGGAGGCGGCCCTCTGCCGCAACTGGACGCCGCGCGGTCCTGCGCGATGGCCAGCAGCACCGGCGCGTGATTCGTCAGGAACGTCCATGTCCTGCCCTCCCCGCCCACGGGTCCCGGTCCTCTCACTACATGGCGGAATCCCTTCGCAGACACCCGCACGGTATTACCTGAAATACGTCTCGCCCATCTTCTCGCACCGAAGGCCTGGGGACTGGAGGAACAGAAAACACGGCTGCACGCATGGCGTGTCCGGGGCCGGGCTCCACCACCACCGACCGTGGGAAAGGGCCTACAGAACGGGACCCTCGTCGGCCCCACGTTGCGGAGCTGGCGGGTGTCATCGTCGAACAGCGCAACGTCCACGCCAAAGGTGCCGTTGGCTTTGTCCAGGACTTCCGGGCAGCAAATGTTCACGGGTTCCGGCAGCGCCCCGGACGTGCTGATTCGAACAACCTGAGCCACCACACCTGGCCTCGACTTAGGACAGAAACAGTCCGCAAGGGGGCATACGGTCGTGCCGGGTTCGCCGATCCGGAACCCTTCGCTCGACGATGACAGCAGGTAGTGGCATATGACCTCTGGTTGCCTGTCCCCTGTGCAAGGAGTACGACCGTGAGCATCTCTGAGGCCGCCGACCGCGCCGAGAGCTTCATCCCCCACCGCTACCGTGAGCAGTTGGTGGACCTGGGCGAGATTCGTATGAACTATGTCGCTGAGGGCGACCCGGGCGCCCCGGCGCTCCTGCTGGTCCCCGCGCAGGGCGAGTCCTGGTGGGGATACGAGGACGCGATCGGGCTGCTCAGCTCCGAGTTCCGGGTGTACGCGATCGACCTGCGCGGCCAAGGCCGTTCCACCTGGACCCCGGGCCGCTACAACCTGAACACCTGGGGAGCCGACGTCGAGCGGTTCATCGACCTGGTCATCGGGCGCCCCACGATCGTGGCCGGGAACTCCTCCGGCGGCATCATCACTGCCTACGTCGCCGCCTACGCCAAGCCCGGACTGGTGCGCGGCGCGATCCTGGAGGACCCGCCGCTGTTCTCCTCCCAGGCCACCCCGCCGTACGGGCCGGGCATGGCGCAGACCCTCGGGCCGATCTTCGCGCTGTGGGCGAAGTGGCTCGGCCCCCAATGGTCCATCGGCGACTGGACCGGCATGGTCGACGCCGCCCCCCACGAGCTCCCCGAATTCCTGCACCCGGGGATCGGCTTCATGATGGGCGACGGCAACCCCGAAGCCGGCGCCTCACCCACCCCGGTACAGCACCTGAAGGAGTACGACCCCGAATGGGCCCAGGCATGGGCCAACGACACCGCCAACGCCGGCGTCGACCACGCCACCCTCCTCGCCCAGGTCAAGACGCCGGTGCTGCTCACCCACCACTTCCACATGACCGACCCCGACACCGGCCGGCTCATGGGCGCCATGACCGACATCCAGGCCGCCCAGGCCCGACGGCTGCTGGAATCCACCGGCCAGCCGGTGACCTTCACACCGCCCGACGCCCCGCACACCATGCACGAACCGATGGCGCAGCAGTACACAGACGCCATCACCGAGTGGATCAAGACCCTCCCCTGACGCCAGCCCAGCCCTAGCCACCGGACTCGCCCGACTCCATCACGAGCCTGGCAAGTCCAGCGCAGAAGGCCAGCTCCGCAATCGAACAGCAACAGCCAGAGATGCTGTCGAAACTCGGTTCTGGCACAGTTCTTGGGAAGTCGTCGCGGAGCGTTACCCCGTTGTTCGATTGCGCGTACGCCTTGTCGTGCGGCGGGCAGAATTGACGCTCCATCAGGAACCTGCCGCCCGCTGCTGCAGCCGGATATGGCCGGTGATGGTGCTGGTCATGCAGATCGATGCACCGTTCTGGGATTCGCTGGTGTTCGACGGAGTCGACGGTGTGGATGTCGAGGCGGTCACAGCCGCGTTCGGCACGGTCGAGGTGGCGGCGAGAGACCGCGCGGCCGGCGCTTCATGTCCGGACTGCGGCCCGCTTCTCGGACCGAGTCCACGACCGCTATCGGCTCAGGCTGAAAGACCTTCCGCTCGCTGACAGGGCTTTGTGATCCTGCTGACGGTCCGGCATTTCATCTGCGGGTCGGCGGACTGCCCGCGCCGGACGTTCGCCGAGCCGTTCTCGCAGTTGGCTGCCCCGCACACACGCGGTTCACCATGCAGCTCAGTCACGCCCTGGAGCGGGTGGGGCTCGCGCTGGCCGGGCGAGCTGGCGCCCGGCTGGCAGCTCAGCTGGGGTTCGGGGCCGGCCGGATGACCTTGTTACGGAGGGTCATGGCATTGCCCGATCCGCAGTTTGGTACTCCGCGCGTCCTGAGCGTGGACGACTTCGCGATCCGCCGGGGCCAGACCTACTCCACCGTCTTGACCAGCGTCGAAGACCATCGCATGGTCGACGCACTCCCGACCCGCGAAGCTGGGCCGCTGGTCGCCTGTGTGGAGGTGGGTGGTTGACGCTGGTGCATCCCTCGGCGAAGCGCTGCTCCAGGTGGGCTTGTAAGGGTCCAGCATGCGTACCGGAGCACGGTGTTAAGGCGCGAACTCGTTGCCGACAACGCGCCCGTGACCTACCAGATGGCCCGTAGCACGTCGCCATCCTCCGCGGGGCTCCGGCCGGCGCGCCGCCCCGTCCGCCGACGGTGCGGCAGGTGACCGGGTGGCTCACCCGCCACCCCACGACCCTGACCGAGGAGGACCGGGCCGGTCTGAAGGATGTCTTGGCCCGCTGCACCGAAACTGGACACGGAAGCCGGACATGTCCGCGACTTCGGCGAGATACTCACCGACCACCTCGGCTCCACGCTTCCCACCTGGATCGACGCGGTCGATGCCAGCCAGTTACCCGGCCCCACCGGCTTCGCACTCCATCTGCTCCGAGATTTCGACGCCGTGACAGCTGGGCCTTCTCTGGACTGGAGCTCCGGCAGCATCGAGGGCGCCGTGAACCGCATCAAGAAGATCAAGCGACAGCTCTACAGTCGGGCAGAATTCTGCTCCGCAAAATGATCTTGCTCCTGTAGCTGTTCGCGACGGTTTTACTCCGTCGCTGGTCGGCACGGGGTCAGAGTTCGGTCGTCCAGATTCCGACAGGGTGCTCACTCGGTAGCAGCCACAACTGCGGCTGGGAACCCCGATGCCTCTCCCCTGCGGCTTCTTCCCAGTGAAAGCGGTCATCCGCGTCGGGCCACGCGACTTGCAGCACGGGGAAGGGAGGCCGCCGGTAGAACCCGATGGCCTGTCCGAAGAAGGTCCTGTACCAGCGCAGATCAACCTGCCTGAGCGCGACTTGGTGACCGTCAACAACGTCAGGATGTCTCTGGCCGTCAGCCAGTACAGCGCCCGCGGCGGACTTCTCTCCGAGCCTGTTGAGTATTTGGTGCATAACGTGGATATCGAGTCCGAACACGGCGAGTTCAGATGCGCCGTGAGTGTGTGACAGGCCGATCGTGTAGGCGAATCCAGGGCCGATCTCGTCCTCGGGAACCATCACGACGTGCCATCCGTGCCGCTGCACGTTCTCTATGATCCTCAGATCCATCCGGTCCGCTTCATCTCGGTCACCGTAGTCATGGCAGAGGACGCAGCGGCACTGGAACGGATCAGCAGTCATACGCGGAGGCTACGAGGTGAGTGTTTGAGCCGGACGGTCGGGCTCGTGGCGATGTGGGCGCCGAACCGTCCACCATTGCCGGGAATCGGTGGCATCGCAGTTGGCGAATGTAGCCGTGTCCCTGTACGTATTCGCGGGGTCCTGTGCCGAGGACATGCATCTTTCGTTACTCAGATTGCGGAACATAAACCAGCCATCGGCATGTGCGGGCGTGATGCCTGCGAGTGTTGTGCCAGCCGTGGCCGCTGCCAGAGCGAGAGCCATCAGGCGTGAACGTCTCACTTTCTCCCCCTCTTTGGGGCGAGGCCGAGCACGGGGCACGCTGCCCGGTCCTGCTCACCCACCGCCTTGATGCTGGGGCATGGCGGGCTCGCCTGCGATCCCCAGACTTGCGAATGGCGCACTTAGCTCGATTGGTGGCGAAATAAGGGTCTCGCCCGCCGTTCCCACGCTCCGCGTGAGTCCATGCCGCTCTCCCACCTCCCGGCAAACAACTCCTGGCGCTACGGCTCGGCGTCACGACACAACTCGCCATCTTTCTCGCACAGATCATCAGCGCCGTACCGACGCCCGCGCTCGCCGCGCTCGCCGAGCTCGCCGCGCTCGCCGTGACGATCGGCGCAGTAACGGCACAGCACATCACCACGTGCAGATCCGGGCAGTGAAGGCGGGTTCGGGGTCTTCCCACTTCGCGGGCCGCGGTCGGGCCACAGGGTGCCGGCCGCGGCCCGTCATCACTCCATCTGGCCCACCTGAGTGATCCGTTCATCCCCGAGGCTGCGTTGGACGTCACTCAGGAGGATGCCAAGCAGCTCGGTGAGCTGGGACTGCTGTTTCGCGGTGAGGCCACCGATCAAGTCGGCCTCCCTGCCGAGGACTTGGTCCACTGTAACTTCGACGAGTGCGTGACCGGCCTCGGTGAGAGTCACCTCGACGGTACGGGGACGCCCCTCTCCTGGACGCCGGGCGACCAGCCCCTCGCGTTCCGCGCGGGCCACCCGCTGGGAGACGGCACCCGCCGTGACCATGGAACGGTGGCCCAGCTCGCGCGTGGTCAAGGTGTAGGGCGTTCCGCTGCGGCGCAGCACGCTGAGCAGGTCGAGGGTCGCGGTGTCCACGCCCGCCCGGGCGAGGACGCGGCGCCGGTCGTCGCCGAAGAGCTTGGCCAGCTGCCAGATCGGCGTGACGATGCCGATCGACGTGGCCGGGGTGCCGGGACGCTCGCGCTCCCAGGCAGCGGCGATGTCCTGTGCGGTGTAGGTGGCGGTGCCGCCGGTGGGTGGGTGCGGCCTGCTCCCGGCGGCCCCCCTCTCACCCGGCCCTCCTCCAGTCTCGCCTCTCCCCGTCTCACCTCTCCCGGTCTCGCCTCGCCCTGTCTCCCTGCCGCTCGTCCCGGCATCTTCCGCTCCGGCCGCTGCCGTCATGTTCCCTCTCCCATCACATCCAGGACGATGCTACGTTTAGCTCTAAATTTAGGCCTCAATGGATGTTCGGAGTTCACCTTATGGCACGCACCGTCCTGATCACCGGCGGCGGCACCGGCATCGGCCGCGCGACCGCCCTCCACTTCGCCGAGCGCGGCGACACCGTGTTCGTGACCGGCCGTCGGCGCGCGCCACTCGACCGCCTCGCGACGGAGACCGGCGTACGCGGCCTGGTGTGCGACCACACCCGGCCCGAGGCGCTCACCGCCCTCCTGGCCGAACTGCCGGAGCGGATCGACGTCCTCGTCAACAACGCCGGTGGCAACACGGACTTCGACGACGCCCCGGAGCCGGACCTCGCGTTCGGCGGTGAAGCCGACCTGGCCGCGTACGCGCGGGCCTTCCGCGCCAACCTGGACGCGAACCTCGTCAGCGCCGCGCTGACCACCCGGGCGCTGGACAACCGCCTCGCGGCCGGTGGCGCGGTCGTCCACGTCGGATCGATCGCAGCGCATCGCGGATCCGGCTCCTACGGGGCCTACGGCGCCTCCAAGGCAGGCCTCTCCACCTGGAACCTGGACCTCGCGCAGACGCTCGGGCCGCGCGGCATCACCGCCAACGTCGTCGCGCCCGGATACATCGCCGACACCGAGTTCTTCCGGGACCGCCTCCCGGACGACCGGCGCGCTCAACTCGTGGACGCGACCTCGACGGGCCGCGCCGGCACACCCGCTGACATCGCGGAGACGATCGCGTTCCTCGCGTCCCCCGGGGCGCGCCACATCACTGGGCAGGTGCTGCATGTCAACGGAGGTGCGTACATGACCCGTTGACACACGTCGGCACGCGCGGCCCCGCCCACTCCCCCGGTGCATGGCGAGAAACCGACCTTGACCGCGGCCCGCCGAAGTCTATGGTCCGGACTAATCGACCGTCGAGAACATCTGGCCCCACCAGAGCACTTCACGCTGCACACCCCCATGAAGCAATGCAGTGAAGGAGTACGCATGGACAGGAAACGGAAGATCGCCGCCGCGATCGGTGCCGGCCTCGCGCCGGTGCTCGCCCTCACGCTGCCGACCGGTTCGGCCAGCGCGCACGGATACGTCAACGCCCCGGCGAGCCGTCAGGCGCAGTGCGCCGCGCGTACGGTGGCCTGTGGCGAGATCAAGTACGAGCCCCAGAGCGTCGAGGGCCCCAAGGGCCTGCGCAGTTGCAGCGGCGGCAACGCCAGGTTCGCGGAGCTCGACAACGACAGCAAGGGCTGGAAGGTCAGCGACGTCAGCAGGACCCAGACCTTCACCTGGACGTTCACCGCACGGCACCGCACCCTGAACTACGAGTACTTCGTGGACGGTACGAAGGTCGCCACCGTCGACGGCCACAACCAGCAGCCACCGGCGACTGTGTCGCACCAGGTCAACCTCGGCGGCGCCACCGGCAGGCACAAGGTCCTCGCGGTGTGGAACATCGGCGACACGTCCAACGCCTTCTACGCGTGCATCGACGTGAACATCCGCTGACCGCGGGCGACGCGTGCGGCGCCGTCTTCCCCGGCATCGTCACCGTCGCCCGAAGCGGCCGCGCCTTCCTGCGGCGGCGATGTGGCCCAGGCTGTCGCGCACGCCATCGCCGCCCGGCCGATGGGCGGGCTGCCCTGCGGCAGTTACCTCTCCGTCAACGACCGGACGGTCAGACGGTTCCCAGGTCCGCCGAGTACCAGTGCTCGGGCCGCAGGTAGTAGACGGCCTCGACGCCGTGTTCCTTGACGGCGGACTTCACGTACGGCTCGACCCTGTCGGCCGGGAGGTAGCGCGCCGTCAGCTCGCGCAGCTGCTCGACGGTGGCGTCCTCGGTGCGGACCACCGGGCCCTCCACGGAGACGTAGCGCACGGTCGGCTCCAGTCGGTCGACCATCAGCGAGAAGCGCCCCGCGGCGGCGAGCAGTTTCCCCTTCTTGGAGTCGCGGGCGGTCATCACCCACAGCTCGCCGCCGGGGGCGTACTGGTACCAGATCGGGAGCGTGAGCGGGGCCCTTCCCTCACCGGCGTCCACGGCCAGCGCCCCGATGTGCGGTTCGGCCAGGAACTGCTCGCGCTCTTCGACACTCAGAGGCATGGGGATCTCCTTCGTTCGCGGTGCGGTCCCGTCATGATCCTCAACTCGCCTGCCACAGAAGGTATTCCGCACCTCCGGAGGCGCATACCCGGCTCTTGATCGCCACCCAATTCACTCATTCGGGTGACATAGGGCTGCCTGCGTGCGGGGCCTCGGGTGAGCCCGAGAGCCTAGGTGGGAGCCATTGTGCGCACCGGGGGCAGGGGGGCAGAGGCATGGATAAAGCGGTCGCCGTGCGCGGCGGAACTCTGCTGATACTTGGGTCCCTGCTGATACGTCGTGCCTCCGGCACCCACCGCACGCATTTCCCGGCCGCCTTCCTCAGTGACACCTCCGAGGCCTCGTACCGCTGAGCCCGGACGCACGGCCGGGGCCCTCCGGGGCCCTGCGCCCATGAGGTCGGCCTTCTGAGATCGGCGCCACCCACCACAGGACCACCCATCCTCCTCGTCCAGGCATGTGCGGGCTCCTTCCGGTGCCCGCGCCGCGTCCCCGCCGGGCGGGTGATGGATCCGTGCTTCGAAGCATTCCCTTGACGGGAGAGTCACATGGCCGCCTCCCCATCGCCTCAGCCGTACCGGCTACTGCGGGCGACCGACCTGCTGGACCTGCACTTCGCGTTCCTCGGGCTGCGCCTCGAACGCCCCCTCCTCGGCCCACGACGGCTGGTCCGCAAGGATCCCGGGCAACCGGCCTTCCTCGTGGTCACGTTCGGGCCCCAACACGTCGTCGAGCAAGCCTTCCTGGAGCTGAGCCCCGGCCTGCCGGAACCGGCGGCGCGGGAGCCCGGCTCCGTCGCCGCCGACAGCGAGCCGCACAAACCGCCGCCGGTCGCCTCCCGCATCGGCGGCCGCAGTCTCCTGGTGTTCGGCGTCGCCGCCGACACCTCCGTCGACTACACCGAAGCGGGCCTGCTCACCGCCATGCGGACGCTTCCGCTGCGGGTGGTGGACGCCGCCCGGGAGCCCGCGTCGGCGGCCCGCGTGGCGCACACCGTCACCGGCCGGCCCCTCGACGTGTTCCAGGCGCTGCGACTGGCCCGGACGACCGCGGAACTGGCCGCGCGGCACGGGCCGCACGCGCTCGTTGCCGCCGAACTCCTCGCGGCGCCCGGCCCGGCCGCAGCCCGTGACGCGGCAGCCGCTGCCGGTCCCGAGAACCCCCTGGCGGACGCCGCCGACCCGCGCACGGGCATCGAACTGCCCTACCGCCTGCTCCTGTCCCCGCCCCAGTCGGCGACCTGGACACACCTCGTCGAGCTGCCCGATCCAGGTGACCGGGTCGAGCTCTGGCACACCCGGATGCCCGCGGGCCACGCCCGCGCGGTGTGGACCCGCGACCCCGGATTCGATCCGGCGACCCCGCGCGCCCTCCCCGCCGGCGGCAACGAATTCCGCATGGCGATGGACCGCAAGGACCGGTCGTCGGTGGTGCACCTGAGCTCCAACCACAACCTGGCGGGCGGCTTCACGCCCGCGCCGCTCGACGTCGACCACCTCGTACTGTCCACCATGGGCGGTTGGCTCGACTCCTTCGGCCAGTGGGAGAGGCCCCCGGAAGGCTTCGACGTCACGCAGTGGCGCCATCGCGCCTCGCTGGGCCGGGACCACTACGTACGCGTCATGTACCGAGGGCGGCTGTGGCCGTTCGGGCATCTCGCGGACCTGGTCAAGGTCACCGAGCGCAAGTTCGACCACGCGCGCACGGACAACGCCGCCTATCTCAACCAACGGTTCTTCATCATGGTGCGCGAGCCGGTGCGCGGCTACGGCAAGCCGGAGGAGAACGACGACCAGAAACGGCTGCACCGGCTGTTCCCGTTCACCAGCGTCCGGGTGCTCACCCTGGTCACCCCCGATCTGCAGCCGCCGCAGACGATTCCGGGGCTGTCCTCGCCCGGCGCCGAACCCGACGAGAAGCTCGCCTTCTTCCCGGTGTCCGCCGCCGAGGACCCCTTCCAGTTCCAGGTGAGCATGGTCGACCTCGACGGTCGTCTCCTGGAGTTCCGCACGCCGATGGCGTTCGTCGGACAACTGGTGCACGCGAACAAGGCCGACGTGCGGACGCTCATCGAGCACTACCGCGGCCTGTGCTCCGATCCGGTCCCGTTGCCACCGGACGTCGGTGATCCGGGCGTCAGGCGGGTCGTGGCGGATGTGCGCGGCCAGTCCATCGCCTATGCCCCGAGCCTCAAGCCCGGCGACACGACGCTGTCCACCGGGCAACTGGTCTGGGGAGCAGCGACCACCGAGGCCATCCTCGCGCTCGACGCGACCGATCATCCCCGGTTCGTACCCACCGTGCGCTGGGCGCGGGCCATGGTCCCGGCGCTCGGGCAGTTCGGCGGCGGCTTCGGAGCCGACCAGCCCCAGTCGGTGTTCTATCCCGAGCCGTACGTGCGGGACGCCTTCTCCGAGGCGAACAAGGGGCAGGTGTTCGTCGAACTGGCCGAGCCCGTCGGCCTGACCTTCCGTGACGACGGCAAGTCGTCCGGCGCGCTCGCCCAGCCCAACTTCCCGGTCGCCGGGCTCTCCCGGCTCACCGGGCCGGTCGCCGCGACCCCGGAGCGGCCCCTTCGCGCGGGTGCGGACGCCGTCCCGGTGGACAAGTGGGCCAAGCTCGCCCAGGGCAAGTTCAACCCGCTCGACTACTTCGGCGACCTGGCCGGCGCCAAGCTGTTCGGGATGTTCCCGCTCACCGAGATCCTGAGCGAGATCGGCCTCGACAAGCTGAAGGCACCGAACTTCTTCACCGCGACGGTCGACGCGGTCACCGGCTTCCTCGGCGACCTGCTCGGACTCCGCGATCTGCTCGCGTCCGTCCAGGAACAGTTCCCGGAGACCAGGGACCGGGTCATCCGGGTGATCGACTCCGCCGCCGCCTTCGCGCAGGCCCTGGTCGACTACATCACCAGCCAGTTGGAGGACGCGCAGGAACCCACCACCATCGGGGACGTCGAGGCCGCCTTCAACACCTTCTCCGCGGCGCTCTCCGCGCTGCGCCTCGGCCTGCCCGCGGCCGTGGACACCGGCGTGCGGCAGGTGCTCCAGCGGATCGCCGAACAGGCCGCCACCTGGGACAGCACGGTGGGTCAGGCCCTCGCGCTGAAGAAGGCGATCGAACAGGCCGCCCTGGGCGCCAAGTTGCCCGACGTCGTGAACTCGCGTATGCAGTGGCAGCCCGACATCAAGGCTTGGACACCGGGCAAACCGACGCCGACCCGCGCCGAGGACGCCGTGTTCTGGCCGACGGGCAAGCTGACGCTCGTCACCGACCTGCGCGGCTCGCTCCGCCCTGACGTGCCGCAGGCCGCGGACGTCACGTGCACCCTCGGCAAGTTCGACCTGCGCATGGTCCCGGGCTTCGACGCGGTCGTGCTGCACTTCGACCAGATCCGGTTCAGCATGCGTGCGGGCAAGAAACCCGACGTCGAGGTGAAGTTCGGCGGCGTCGACTTCGTCGGCAACCTGGACTTCGTCCAGACCCTGCGCAACATCATTCCGCTCGACGGGTTCAGCGATCCACCGGCCATCACGGTCGACCCCTCCGGGATCCACGCCAACTACTCCATGCAGTTGCCGAGCGCGGCGGTCGGCGTCTTCAGCCTGGAGAACCTCTCCCTCAACGCCGTGCTGTCCGTCCCGTTCATCGGCGACACCCCGCTCCAGGCGGGCTTCTCCTTCTGCCGCCGCGAGGCGCCCTTCCGCCTCACGGTGTCGATGCTGGGCGGCGGCGGCTACTTCGGGATCGTCCTGAACCCCAAAGAGATCGCCGTGCTGGACGCGGCCATCGAGTTCGGGGCCGCCGTCTCCATGAACTTCGGGGTGGCCAGCGGCAGCCTGTCGGTGATGGCCGGCATCTACTTCCGGCTCGATCTGGCCCGGAACAGCGTGACGCTCGTCGGCTATCTGCGGGCCCGCGGCGAGGTCGACGTCCTCGGCATCGTCTCCGCCTCGATCGAGCTCTACATGGAGCTGGGCTATCAGGACGGGTACGCGGTCGGCCGGGCCACGCTGACGATCAGCATCGAGATCGGCTTCTTCGAGACGTCGGTGACGATTCGCTGCGAGCGGAGGTTCGCGGGCAGCGGAGCCCACACCGCGGCGCTCGCGTCGGGGCTCGCCGAACCCCACGTCACTCCGCCCTCGTTCGTGGATCTCATGTCTCCGTACGACGACCCCGTCACCGGCCTCCCCGTGGATCCGGTCTTCGACTACTGCACGGCGTTCGCGGAGGTGCACTGACATGGACAGCATCCGATGGACCGTTCTGCCCGACGGTGTCGGCGACGCCGGTACGGTACGCGTGTCCGTGCTCGTCAGCCCCACCCTGACCGGCATCAGCGCGCTCGGGCAGTCCGCGGACTTCGCGCAGTGGCCGGAGCGGCTCGCGACGCTGCTGCCCGCGCTATGGCTGGAGTTCAAGAGCCCTGCGGACACGTTCGCCAAGGAGCTGCGGCCGACCGGCCGCTACCCGGCAGCCGACCCCGCCCTGTGGCGGACCCTGTTCCACGACGACACGTTCGTCCGGCCGCCGCAGGCGCCGCCCGCGCTCGCCGCACAGGGGCGGCGCACCCTGCGCTCGTATCCCGGCAGGCTGGTGCACGACGAGATCACCGGCCTCTACGAGGCGGTCGCGGTGTACACCACCGAGAGCAGGCTGCGCACCGAATGGGCCCGTGAGGAGCGGCTGTTGTGCGAGGAGCCGCCGACGGACCACCGCGGCTGGGAACTCCCCGCGCTGTTCCGGCTGACCGACATGATCTCGGAACCGGTGCTCGATCTCGGCCAGGATCTGCGGACCGGGTACGCGATCCTGGAGGACGCCCTCGACCCGCACGGGGTCCGCGCGGCGGACGACGGCCACGAACCCCGCTACATGGACCGCACGAGCGATGTGTACACCGGCGACAACAAGCGGGTCCTGCCGCTCGCGGAAGCCGCCCGCTTCTACGACCGGGGCAAGCAACCGGCACCGGCCTCGCTCGCCGATGAGCCGGAGCACCGGATCGACTTCCACGAGGCGTGCGGTCTGCTGGGGGACTATCCGGAGCTGCAGCGCCGGTTCGGTCTCGTGCTCGACCTGAGCTTCACGATGCCTGCCGGGGTCGTCGACGGGGCACAGATCCGCGTGCACTTCGACGACCGTTTCGCCGACGCGGGCCGTCTCAACGCTCCCGGCACGTGCCCGTGGACGAAGATCCGGTTCACCCCGGGCAGCGTCTTCCAGGCGGCCGTCGAGGACGGCTCGGTGCTCAGCGAGCGCATGCTGAACCTCGGCGACCCCGAGGCGTGGCAGCTCACCGAGCTCGACGTGGACGGCGCGGCCCTCAAGCACCTCGACTACGCCCGCTCCATCGCCGGCATGCGGCGGGCCGACCTGCCGTCGGGTCCCGAATCGGTGGCCCAACTCGTGTCGGGCACCGGCACACCGGCGGCCCGCGGCGCCGGGCTCACCCTGCTGCACACCGACCGCGACCGGCACCTGGCCGGACTCATCGGCGCCGACGTCGGCCGCCGGGTCGCCCCGGAGGGGGCCGTCCTGACCGCCATCGACCTGTTGCGCGGATACCGCGTGGACATCGGCGCCGTCGACCCTGCCACTGGCCGCGTCACGCAGTGGCGGTCACTGCTGCGCCGCCGCGGCCGCTACACCGTGCGCCGGCCGGGACAGCAGCCCGTCGAGATCCAGGTCCGCCCGGACGAGGGTTTGGTGCGGGCCAGCGCGGTCACCGTCGACGCGGCCGACGACCGCCAGCTCTACGGGCACCAGGCCGTGTTCGGCTGGCACGGCTGGAGCCTCGCGGCGCCGCGCCCCGGCCGGACCATCGCTCTGGACGACCAGCCGAAGGCGCCCGAACCGCCGGTCTCGCCGGACGTGCCGTTGGACACCAAGTTCGCCGCGGAGCCCGGCTCGCTGCCCGCCCTGCGCTTCGGCCGCACCTACCGGATGCGGGCCAGGACCGTCGACCTGGCAGGCAACGGCCTCGACCACACGGCGACGACACCGGACGCCGTCCACTCCGACGCCATCACCTACGGCCGCTGGGAGCCGGTCCCGCAGCCCGTGGTGCTGCCGCTCCTGCCGTTCAACGAGGGCGAGTCCACCGAACGTCTCGTCATCCGCAGCACGGTCACCGACGACGGCCGGGAGATCTCCACCGACGAGTACGCCGTGCGGCGCTCGAACGTCCCCGACCACGAGGCGCGCTCGGAGGTGGACGGTCTTGACCGGCGGTACAAGCCGGTGTCGGAGCGGCACGTGGCTCCGCCGAAGACCGCCCTGCAGATGGCCGAGGAGCACGGCGTGTTCGACGCCGTCTTCGGCGCGGGCAAGCCCGACGAGGTCCGCGAGGAGTACGTCGCCGTCGCGTCGCGGGAGTCCGGGTCCTTCCTGGACACCAAGGTGCGGGACCCCGAGTGGCCCCACCGCGAGCACGACCTGCTGCGCTCGGGCGACATCCACATCGCCAAGCACGACGTGCACGATCCGCTGCCGGTCACCCGCCTCCCGCTGCCCCGGCGCGGCGCGGAGCTGGCGCAGGGCGAGTTCGTGGTGCACAGCGCGGACCAGCTGATCCTGCCGTACCTCCCGGACGTACTGGCCGAGGGCGTCATGCTGCGCGGCCTGCCCGGCGACACGGAGAACCGCAAGATCCCCTTCCCCGGCCCGTGGCCGCAGGCCAAGCCGTTCAAGCTGCGGATCAAGGAAGGGAACCGGGAGCCGCACTGGCGCGACGGCGTGAGCGAGCGGGTGCTGGAGGTGTTCCTCACCAAGGGTGAGATCGCCACGGTCCGGCTGAGCTGCTACCTGGACGCGCGGAAGCTGCCGCTGCTGCGGCAGTGGGGCCTGCTGACCGCCTCGTCGTTCTGGGCCGGACTGCCGGACGGGGACAAGGCGTTCGTGACGCGGGCGAGCGCCGACGGCGAGAACTGGATGCTCACCCCGTGGGTCGAACTGACCCTGGTGCACGCGGTGGAGAAGCCCGTCCAGCGCCCGGAGCTCGACGGTCTCGTCTCCTACCGCACGGCCGAGCAGACCGCGGCACAGTTGACGGGGACGGTGAGCAGTCACGCCGCGAGCAGCGGTCACGTCGAGGTGGACGCGCACTGGAGCGAGTGGCTCGACGACGTCACCCAGCCCGCGCCCCGGCGGATCGACGGACACACCCACCTGGAGGACATCACCCTGTCCTACACCGCGGACGAGGAAGCCGTCGGCCGCGCCCACGAGTTCGGCGACACCCGGCACCGCGATGTCCGCTACACCCCGACCGCCGTCACGCGGTTCCGCGAGTACTTCCACCCGAGCATCACCGACGACCGGACCAACGTCATCCGCGTCGGTCCGGCGGCCGCTCCCCTGGCCGTGCCCAGTTCGCGCCGCCCGGAGCCGCCCGCGGTGGCGTACGTCGTGCCGACCTTCCGCTGGCAGCGGTCCGTCGACCGGGAGAACGACGCCGTCACCAGGCAGCGCCGCCCGGCGGGCCTGCGCGTCTACCTGAAGCGTCCGTGGTTCTCCTCCGGGGACGACGAGATGCTCGCCGTCCTGCTCGACCCGGGCGGCACCACCGTGCCCGACGACGCCGCCGACACCTTCTTCACCCGCTGGGGCGTGGACCCCGTCTGGGCGGACGCAACGGTGCTGCCGACGCCGTCGGCCGCGCACTTCCCGAACGCGGCGCGGAGCCTGCGGGGCCTGCGCCTCGCGGAGTCACCGGACGCGGCACCGGTGCCGGTCGACGCCGTGGCCTTCGCGCCGACGTATCACCCCGAGCGGCAGCTGTGGTACGTCGACATCGACGTGGACTTCGCCGCGGCGTCGGTTGCCGGGTCGGCGTACTTCCCGTACGTGCGGCTCGCGCTGGCCCGCTACCAGCCGTACTCCGTCGAGCCGTTGCACCTCTCGAAGGTGGAGCGCGCGGAGTTCGCCCAGCTCGTCCCGCCGCGTACGGTCACCGGCCGCCGCAAGGACGACCGGCTCACCGTGCGGCTGTCCGGGCCCGCGACGTACAACGAACTCGGTGAGCTCGGCGGCACCGGGGCGCTGGCCGTCGCGGCGAGCCGCAAGGTGGTGGTGAGCGTGCAGAGCCGGGCGAGCCTGCAGGAGGACGACATGGACTGGAAGGAGGTGGGCGCCCCGGTGGAGCTGACGTGCGAAGCCGACGGTGGCTCCTTCGCCTGGGCGGGCGGCATCCCCGCGCCGGTCGGCCAGTTGCTGACCTCGTACCGGCTGCTCGTGCAGGAGTACGAGCTCTACCGCACCGACCAGGACACCGCCACGGACACGGTGACCCTGAACGGCGCGGCCGTCCCGGCGGCCCGGCGTCTGGTGCACGCGGACTACTTCGGGCTGAACGTGGGACTGCTGGGGCGGATCGACTTCGAGCTCTGAGCTCTCAGCTCACATGTGTCCATGTCGTGGCGGGCGGCGGGGTGCCGGTTCTTCGGGGCCGGTCCCGCCGCGGGGGCGGCCCGTCGGTGCCGCCCGCGGCAGCGCCTCGGCCGGGTCGGCGGGCCCGGCGAGGAGCTGTCGGGTGGCCTCTATGCCGTTGCGGTGCGGCCTTGATTCGTGAGCATGCGGTCGACCAGGCCGTCGATGTAGTCCGGTGTCAGCGGTACGACGCCGAACAGCACCCGGACATAGATCGGCGCCAGGAGACCGTCGAGCACCTCCAGCACGTCGGGGGCTTCCTCGCCGCGAGCGCGGGCCCGGTCCAGCATGCCCTGGAGCTGTTCGGCGCGGACGACGAGGAACCGGTCGCGGGCCGACTCGCCGTCAGGGCCGGTGGCCAGCGCGGTGACGACGGTGCGCAGCAGCGCCAGGCCGTCAGGACCGGTGACGTCCTCGGCGGCCTTGGCGGCGAAGGAGCGCAGGTCGCCGTCGAGGCTTCCGGTGTCGGGCACGGGTGAGTGGTCGGTCAGGCGGCTGACGACGACTTCCATCAGCAGCGCCTCCAGAGAGCCCCAGCGCCGGTAGATGCTGCTGTCCGCGACGCCGGCGCGGGCGGCGATGTCGGCCACCGCGAAGGTGCCGTAGCCGCGCTCGGCGATCAGCTCGGTGACGGCCTGGTGGACGGCGGTGCGGACCCGGGCGCTGCGGCCTCCCGGGCGGCGGGCGGGGGGCGGTGCCGCCGCGTCGGTCGGCGTCGGAGTCTCCTTCATGAGAGCCATCTTAACGCAGTGTCGGCTTGCGTTTGTGTGGCCGCCGGGTCTACGGTCGCACTAAAGCAGTAATCCACTGCGTTAGGAGCTTACGATGGAACCGATCTTCTTCCCCGACAACCCGTCGTTCTGGTACGAGACCCTGCGGACGCTCGGTCACATCTCCTACGGCGGCGCCGACTTCGGCGAGGTCGCCGCCACCTCCCAGCGCATCACCCCCGGCGACTACGACAGCTGGCACGACCAGTGGCTGGCGAGCGCCGACCGGGTTGCCGAGCAGGCGCGCACCTCACAGACGGACGGCCACCGCGTCAGCGCCCGCGACGGGTTCCTGCGCGCCTCGAACTACTACCGCAGCGCCGAGTTCTTCCTGCACGGCAACGCCGCCGACTCCCGCATCCGCCACGCCTACGACGCTTCCGTCACCTGCTTCCGCAAGGCCGCGGAGCTGTTCACCCCCACGATCGAGCCGGTCGAGATCCCGTACGAGGGCACGACCCTGCCCGGGTACCTCTACCGCCCCGACGACTCCGGCCGTCCGCGCCCGACCATGGTGATGTTCAACGGCTTCGACGGCACCGCCGAGGAAATGCACTTCTTCGGTGCGGCAGCGGCCGCCGAACGCGGCTACACGGTCCTTGTCTTCGACGGCCCCGGGCAGCCGGGCACCCGCCACCACCAGGGACTGATGTTCCGCCCGGACTGGGAGAACGTCGTCACCCCTGTGCTCGACCACGCGGTGACACTCCCCGGGGTCGACCCGGAGCGGATAGCGCTGCTCGGGGTCAGCATGGGCGGCTACCTCGCCCCGCGCGCCGCCGCCTTCGACCGCCGGATCGCCGCGGTCGTCGCCCTCGACGGCATCTTCGACCTCGGCGACTTGAGCACCTCCTTCCTTCCCCAGCCCCGCGCGGAAGCCGAGCGCCGACTGCGGGCCGCCGCAGACCCCGCCATCGACGCGATGCTCGAGGAGGCCATGGCAGCCACCCCGGTCATCAAGTGGGCGATCGAGCACGGCATGTTCGCCATGGGCGCCGACAGCCCGCGCGCGTTCTGTGCCGCCTACCTCGACTACCACCTGCGCGACGGCATCGCCGAGCGGATCGCCTGCCCGGTACTGGTCTGCTCGGGCGAGGACGACGGCTTCTTCAAAGGCCAGCCGGAGAAGCTGTACGACCACCTCACCTGCGAGAAGACGTTCATGGCGTTCACCGACGAAGAGGGCGCAGAGGCGCATTGCCAGTCCGGTGCCCAGCGGCTTGCGTTCGCCCGGATCTACGACTGGCTGGACCGGGTGATGGTCCGTCGGCCCGCAGCGGTCCGCCGCATCGAACGGGCGCTGACCATGACGGGCGCGGTGGTCGAGGCGCTCGACGACAACGACGGCGGCTGGGACAGCCCCACCCCCTGCTCGGAGTGGGACGTGCGGACGGCGCTCAACCACCTGGTCGGCGGCATACGGATCTACACCGCGGAACTGACCCGCACCGACGCGGGAGGCGAACACCACGACGACTGGCTCGGCGCGGACCCCGCCGGCGCGTACCGGGCCGCCGCCGAGGCCGACCGCGCGGCCTGGCACCACGCGACACCCACCGACGCCGACCTGGCCGATACGACGGTCCGCCTCGGATTCGGGTCCGTCCCGGGGCCGATGGCGGCGCTGATCCACCTCACCGAAGTACTCGTCCACGGCGTCGACCTGGCGGTCGCCGTCGACCGGGCCGACCTGGTCGACCAGCGGCTGTGCGAGGACCTGCTCGCGCACCTGCGCCAGGTGGACATGGACGCCTTCCGTGGCCCCGGCATGTTCGATCCGGAACACCCGGCCCCGGAGACCGCGTCGGCGCACGTGCGGCTGCTGGCGTTCCTCGGGCGACAAGTCCAGGGCCTGTAGGGACCCGGACCGCTGTCGATCATGGAATGCTCCATCCGGGGCACTCGTCGCTCGAACATACTCGTGAACGACGTCGAGGAGGCCCCGTGCTCGTCCGGGACACCAAAGTTGATACGGGCCGCTCCACAGCGGCGCGAGCGCTGTCGGGGCCGGTCGTCGTCCTGGCTCTCTTCGGCGCAGTGATCTGTGCCGCCGTGCTGCTCTTCCTGCGCTTCGCCCACTGGGCCGGGGCCCATCCGATCGCGGCCGTGCTCCTCGGCCTGCTCGCCGTTCCCGTGCTCTACGTCCTGCTGCGCGCGATGCCACGGGCCAGAGAGCTGCGTCGCGCGGCCCGCGCGGGGATGGCACAGGCCGACCGTGAACTGGCCGAGGCGGCGCAGCTCTGCGACACACCCGCACCGACCGCCCCCGGGGCCACGCCCGTCGCGGCCCCCGTGGGCCCGGAGACCCTTCCCGCCGCCCCCGTGGAGGCACAGGACGGCCTCACCGCCGTACTGCCCCCGCCCGCCCCCGACTTCGCGGCTCTCGACCCCGACGGGTTCGAGGCCGCCGTCGCCGGGCTCTGCGAACGGGACGGCTGCCGCGAGACCGAGGTGGTCGGCGGTGCGGGTGACCTCGGCGCCGATGTCCTGGCGATCGCGCCCGACGGCCGACGCGTCGTCGTGCAGTGCAAGCAGTACGGTCCGACGAACAAGGTCGGCTCCCAGGACCTGCAGCGCTTCGGCGGCACGTGCTGGTCCGTGCACGGAGCCCAGCTGGCCGTCGTCGTGACGACCAGTCAGTTCACCGAACCGGCCCTGGAGTACGCCGAGTCGTGCGGCATCCGCTGCGTGGACGGCGCCGAGCTCGCCGCCTGGGCGGAGGGCTCGGGACCGGCGCCCTGGGGGCCCGCGATGGTGGAAGGAGCCTAAGACCGGCAGCGTCTACGCGTCAGTCGCCGGGTCCCTGCTCGGCGGACCCGGGACGAGTCCGCCGAGCAGCGCCCTGAGCGTGAACTCGAAGCGCTCGTGGCCCTCACCGGAGGTGAGCTCGCTGATGTGGGCGACGGTGTTCGGGAACGTATCGCCGGGCAGCATCCGGTACCGCTCCACGAGCGCGTCCCGGTCGAGGACACGCTGGTCGACTCCGCTGTCGGGGTCGTACCGCAACGACACCTCGAAGCAGTAGGCCGAGACGTAGAGGAACGCGGCGTCGATCGCCCACGCCGCGGACTGGGCCGGAACCTCGGCGGCCAACAGGATCGTCAGCATGCCTTCGCTCAGCCGCAGCGCGTCCAGGCTGTTCGGGGCGGCCGCCAGGGCGGCGCGTGAGATGCCGGGGTAGCGCAGGTACTCGTCGCGCAGGGCCCGGCAGATCTCCAGCATCTGCTCCGTCCACCGCGCGGGATCGGGAGCCGGTACCGCGACCCGCGCGCACAGGTCGCTGATCAGCAGTTCGTCCAGCTCGGCCTTGTTGCGTACGTGTGCGTACAGCGACGCCGGACCGGTCTGCAGCGCGGCGGCGACCCGGCGCATCGTCAAGGCCTCGAAGCCCTCGGTCTCGACGATCCCGAAGGCCGCGGCCATGATCCGCGGGACCGTGATGGGGGCCTTGCCCGAGCGCTCGCTGCCGCTCGGCTCGCCCAGCGCCGCAATCTTCGCCGCCCATGCCTCACGCGTCCCGGCGCGCCCCGAAGCCCGTTCGTTGCTCATGGAGCCAGCATAGCTTGACCCGAACACCGTTCCTGAGTAGAACAGTGTTCGTTCAACACGAACGCTGTTCGTCGAGAGGAAATGCACCCATGCCCACCCCACAGGCCACCCTGCCGCCCCCGGCGCCCGGGCCGTCCGGCCCGTTCCGTTCCCTGCGCGAGGCGTGGGTGGCCCTGGCGGGGCTCTCGGCGGTCTTCCTTTTCGAGATGATGAGCAACACCGTCCTCAACGTCGCGCTGCCCACGATCGGCCGCGACCTCGCGGCCCCGACGGCCGCCCTGCAGTGGGTGACGAACGGCTACTCGGTCGTTTTCGGCGCGCTGATGCTGGTGTTCGGCGTGATCGCCGACCGGCTCGGTCGCCGCCGGGTGATGCTCGCCGGGCTGGTCCTGCTCGGCGTCGCGAGCCTGGCGGTGACGGCCGTCGACGACACCGGCGAACTGATCGCCGTCCGTGCGGTGATGGGCCTCGCGGCCGCGATGACCACACCGGGGACCATGGCGATGGCGTTCCGGCTGTTCGAGGAGGAGGGCCTGCGGGTACGGGCGATCACCTTGATCTCCACCGTGGGCATGGTCGGTCTCGCGATCGGCCCGACGGTGGGCGGCTTCGTGCTCTCCTTCGCCCCGTGGCAGGTGCTGCTGCTCGTGAACGTGCCGATCGTGGCCCTCGCGATCGCCGGTATACGGATCGGCGTCCCGGCCGACGATGCCGCCGACCTGCACCGGGCGCCCGCGGACCTGATCGGCGGCGTCCTGGGCACGGCGACGATCGTGCTCGCGCTCGTCGCACCCACTCTGTTCGAGAGCTCGGGCACCGGGTCGTGGGCGCCGTGGGCCGCCGTCGCCGGAGTCGTCGTGGCGGCGGTCCTGTTCGTCGTACGCGAGCGGTCGGCCCGGCACCCCCTGCTCGACCTCGCGCTCGTCACCCGGCCCAAGGTCTCTGGCGGCCTGGCCTACAAGGCGGCAGCCGGCCTCGCGAACGCCGGGCTCGCCTATCTCGTGACGCTGCAACTGCAGCTGGACTGGGGCTGGTCGCCCGCCCTCGCGTCCATCGGCATGCTGCCCCAGGTCGTCGTGCTGATCGCGGGCGGGCCGTTCGTGCATCGGTTCGTCGGACGGGTCGGCATCGACCGTGCCGCCTGGATGAGTGCGGGTTCGGTCGTGGCCGGGCTCGCCGTCTACACCCTGTCGGGCAACCTCGGCTATCCGTGGGTGGCGGCCGCGCTGGTCCTCGTAGCCGCCGGAATGCGGGTCGTCGGCGCCGCCGCCGGGGTCAACGTGCTCAACGGCCTGCCTCGCAACCGCACTTCCACCGGCGCGGCACTGATCGACACCGCCGCCGAGGTCACCGCTGCGATCGGGGTCGCCGTGGTCGGCACCGTGCTCGCCGCCCTGTTCCTCGGGAACGTCGCCACGGGGCACTGGAGCCCGGAGCAGACCGCGCAGTTCAGGCAAGCGGTCACCGTCTCGGGGACCGTGCTCACCCTCGTATCCGCGGCCCTGGTCGGCTGGGCGATCCGCCGCACCCGCCCGGCCGCGGACGCCGGGCAGGTCCCCTCCCCCATCGAGACGCCGACGCCCCGATCCTGATCTTCGGCCCGTAGATTGTGCCCATGACGGAGGGGACGCGGACCGGGGCGACGACGCGGTCACGGAAGAGGCAGAAGCGAGGACGGCATGCCGCGCCGAAGGGAGGTGGGGGCAAGAGCGGGTTAATGCGGTCGTCCCTGTTGATGGCGGCGGGGACGGTGGTATCGCGGGCAACGGGGCTGATCAGACTGGTACTGCAGGGGGCCGCCCTGGGCACCGGGCTGCTCGCCACCACCTACAACCAGGCCAACACCGTGCCGACCAGCCTGTACTTCCTGTTCATCGGCGGGGCGCTGAACTCCGTTCTCGTGCCGCAACTCGTCCGGGCGCGAGTCGAACAGCCGGACGGCGGCGCGGCCTTCGAGCAGCGCCTGGTCACCCTCGTCCTGTGCGTGCTGGCGGTCGGCGCGGCACTGGCAGTCTGGGCGGCGCCGCAGATCGTCAGCCTCTATCAGAGTGATACGCCCGACAACCACGAGGCGTTCGAGCTGACCGTGACGTTCGCCCGGTTCCTGCTGCCGCAGATCTTCTTCTACGGGCTGTTCAGCATCCTGGGACAGGTCCTGAACTCCCGGAACAGATTCGGGGCGATGATGTGGACCCCTGTCCTCAACAACGTCGTCCTGATCGCGATGTTCGGCATCTACATCGGGCTCATGACGGTTCCGGACGAGGTGGAGGACATCAGCCGGACCCAGGTGACGCTCCTCGGCCTCGGCACCACGCTCGCGCTGGCCGTCCAGGGGTTCGCCCTGATCCCCTTCGTCCGCGCCGCGGGCTTTCGCTTCCGCCCCCGCTTCGACTGGCGCGGCACGGGTCTGCGCAAGAGCATCGGCGCGGCCCGTTGGACGCTGCTGTTCGTGCTGGCCAATCTGGCCGCCGGCACGGTCGTGACGCGTTACGCCTCAGCAGCCGACCGGGCGCTGCCGCAGGACGGCGTGGGCTTCACCGCCTACTCCAACGCGCAGACGATCTGGATGCTGCCCCAGGCGATCATCACGGTCTCCCTGGTCACCGCCCTGCTGCCGCGGATGAGCCGGGCCGTCGCCGAGCGGCGCCTGGACGACGTGCGAGGCGACCTGTCCCGTGCGCTGCGCATCAGCGGCGTGGTCATCGTCCCCGCCGCCTTCTTCTTCCTCGCCCTCGGACCGCAGATAGCGCAGGTGCTGTTCGCCCACGGCGCGGCTGACGCCGCATCGGCCCGGCCTCTGGGCCACATGCTCCAGGCCTTCGGGCTCGGCCTGATCCCCTTCTCCGCCCAGTACCTGCTGCTGCGCGGGTTCTACGCCTTCGAGGACACCCGCACACCGTTCTGGATGGCCGTATGGATCAGCGCCGTCAACATCTCCCTGGTGGCCGGCTGCCACATGCTCCTGCCCGCGCGCTGGGCGGTCACCGGGATGGCCGCCGCGTACGCCGCCTCGTACGCCATCGGACTGCTCATCACCGCCCTGCGACTGCGACGGCGCCTGGAGGGCCGGATGGACGGCAAACGCCTGTGCCGCACCTACGGCAAACTGGCGGCCTCCGCCGTGTCGGCGGGCGCGCTCGGCTGGCTCGTCGCCCGCGCCTGCTCCTCGAACCTGGACTCGGCCACCTGGGCCCCCGCCCTGGCCCTGGCGGCGGGCGGTGCCACGATGGCGCTGCTCTTCCTGGTCCTCGCTCGCGCTTTCCGGATCAGCGAACTGCGGAGCCTGCCGGGGTTGAGGTGACGCGGACGGGCCGGCAGTCGGCCGGGGCCGGACCGCTTCTCGCGGTCCGGCCCCGGTCTCTTCCTGCGAGCGGTCGGGCGTCCGCTCAGAAGGTGGCGGGGCCAGGAGGCCTCGGGCCCGCTTCCGGCGTGCCCGGGGAGCCGGGGGTGGCCGGCCGGTGGGAGCCGTAGTACGAGCCGACCTGGTCGTGGTAGCCCGCGTCACCGAGGTGCTTGTTCTTGTCGAACTCGGGGGCGTTCTTGATCTCTTCCTTGGTCCGCGCGACCTGGATCGTCTTCGCCTCCGCGTCGATCCCGATGATGGTGCCCGCGGGCAGCAGGACCTCCTTGCCGAAGATCCACACACCGGTGTCCACGACGATGTACTGCGAACCCACCTCTTGCGAGTGCTTGTCGACCTTGCCGATGTGGCCGTCCGTGGCCTCGACCTTGTAGCCCGTCAGGTCCGCGTCGGGAGTGTGACCAGCACTGGCCGGGTAGTGCCAGATGTTCTCGGTCATGGTGGTACCTCCGTGTATCGGTCGCTTGCGGTCGGTCGGTGCGGGGATGCACCGTGCGTCCGTTCCGGCGACACCCCTCGGTTCTCCGACGCGGACATCACTAAACAAATCCCTGCGAACCGATGACCGGCCTGTCCGAACCGCCACTGCCGCACGGGTGCCGCTCGGGTGGATCCGATCGCCGCGGCGATGTTTGCGATCACGGTCAGCGGTCAAGCGGACTGCAGCACATGATGTCGAAGCCAAGGGAGCGTGAGCGGATCATGACCGCCAACGAGAAGGCCAAGGCCAAGACCGAACAGGCCACCGGCGCCGCCAAGGAGACCGCGGGCCGCACCGTCGGCAATGAACGCCTCACCGCCGAGGGCCGCGCCGAGCGGATGCAGGGCGACGCCCGCCAGGCCAAGGAAAAGATCAAGGACGTCGGCAAGCGCTAGGCTGCCGACGGATCCAGCAGCCGATCGGGCGACCTGTCGATCGGTCGGCCGAACCCGGTAACGCCGGTGGGGCGGACTCCTCTTGAGGGAGTCCGCCCCACCGGCGTTACCGCGATCCTGTGTGCCGCTGAGCGCAGGCCACCGCGCGGCGTCAGGGCGCCATGTGCGGGCACCGCGTGCCGCACGCCGGGAACGCGGTCTCCAACTCCTCCTCCATGGCGGCGAAGAAGCGCTTGCCCTCGGCGGTCTGGCGGGACGTGGACCAGGTGTAGTCCGCACCCGCGGCCATGACCGTATGCAGGGCGTGGCGGCCGAGGCCCTGGCCCTGCCAGTGCGTGGCGACGGCGATGTTGCCGATGTAGCCGCGTCGGCACGGGTGGCAGACCTGATATTCGAGGCAGCCCACCGGCCGGTCGGAACGGTCCAGCATGGTGAGGGCCCGGCGGCCCGCGGGCGCCGTCTCGACGGCGTGCTCGAAATGGACGGCGGGCGGCCGGGCCGGGCTGCTCACTCGGCTCTGCGGCCCGGTCTGCGGCCCTTGGCCAGGGCGGCGGCGTCCTGCCTGAACGCCCATTCCATCGTGGGTTCCATCGCGAAACGGAACATGCGCTGCACCGGTGGCGTGCACAGCAGCGTGATCACCGTCCCGGCGACGAGGGTCACGGTGATCTCACCGAGCGGCCGGTGGAGCCAGTCGGCTTCGTACCAGTCCCCGAAGCGGGAGCCCTTGGCGAGGAAGCCGTGCAGGAGGTAGCCGTAGAGCGTCCCGGCGCCCAGGGCCGTGAACCACAGCTTGCGGCCCGGTACCCAGGCGAAGAAGCAGGCGACAAGGACCAGGGAGCAACCGAACATGGCCGGTGTCATGACGACGCCCGCCCAGCCCGGCGCGGACAGTTCCTGGGCGCTGTCGCGTCGGTAGAACCACGCCGCGCTCATCCGGGGCGCCGCCCAGTAGGCGAAGACCAGCGCCGCGGCGAAGACCGGCAGAGCCAGCAGCCGGGCCTCCTTGCGGCGCACCAGCCGGAAGTGCTCGGGCTTCAGGACGAGGCCGAGTACGAAGAAGGGCAGGAACTGCAGTACGCGCTGCAGGTCGAGGTCGTCGCCGATGTCCGGGGAGACGGACGCGAGGACGGCGATGGCGAGCGCGAGCGGCAGCGGCCACCGCACGATCTTCCAGAGGGGGGTCGTGAGCCGCCAGATGAACAGTGCGACCAGGAACCAGGTCAGGTACCAGGGGTCGAGCAGGCTGATGGGGTAGTCCGGGTCGCCGCCCACCCACCGCTTGAAGAACGTGTACGCGACTTCGAAGATCACGTACGGCACCGCGATCCCGGTGACCAGGCGTCTGATCCGGTTCGGGCTCGCGTCGAAGCTCCGCGAGAAGTAGCCGGAGATGACGATGAACGCGGGCATGTGGAAGGTGTAGACGGTCATGTAGAGCGCGGCTGCGGCCCGGCTGTCCCCGCGCAGCGGTTCCCAGGCGTGCCCCATGGCGACGAGGACGATCGCCAGGTACTTGGCGTTGTCGAAGAAGGCGTCCCGCCGCTTGGCCGGCTGTGCGGGTCTCTGCTCCGGGACCGCGCGCCCGGCGGGAGCCGAACTCGCGGCGGGCCGCTGAGGAGGCAGCGGCATCGCATGGCGGCCTGTCGGCCGTGACGGCTCCTTCAAGGTGCCTCCCACAATGGACCTGGGCACGGTGAACCTGGGCATCTCCGGCACCCTAGCCATACTTCTACAGCCGCGTAAAACTCCTCTGATCGCGGGCACAGCCGTGCGGGAGAGGCGTCACGTGACGGCTTAGGTGCGGTCCGGTGGTTCGGTCGACGGCTGTGCGGAATCCTTTGCCCAGGTCGCGGGCCGGTGGGCGGTGAGGCCGTGGGGGGAGGCGGAGAGCTCGACGCGGCGTGACGCGGGGCGGTCTGCGGCGGCCGAGTCCGCGGTGCGCTTCCGCGAACTGCGCTCGTTCGGGTGGTGTGGCGGGCGCGGGGGTGACGCGGCAGCACGTATGGATGCTGACGCGGGAGAGGCCGGTCCGACGCCTTTCAGGGCGTCGGACCGGCCTCTCCGTCGGTGCTGTGCCGAACTCAGTAGGTCCGTACTGAAACCGATCGGTCAGTCCGTGCCGAACTCCATCGCGGCGCGGTCCAGCATCTCGTCGTCCCCGGAGACTTCACCGCGCGAGGCGATGGCCTGGGCGCCGCCCTCCGGCATGGTGCCGATCAGGCCGGTCGCGGCCGCCTGGGCGGCGCCGATGGAGGTGTCGGAGCTGCCGATCAGGCCGAGGCCCGCGTACTGCTCCAGTTTGGCGCGCGAGTCGGCGATGTCCAGGTTGCGCATGGTGAGCTGGCCGATCCGGTCGACCGGGCCGAACGCCGAGTCCTCGGTGCGCTCCATGGACAGCTTGTCCGGGTGGTAGCTGAACGCGGGGCCCGTGGTGTCGAGGATCGAGTAGTCCTCGCCGCGCCGCAGCCGCAGCGTGACCTCGCCGGTGACGGCCGCACCCACCCAGCGCTGCAGCGACTCGCGCACCATCAGCGCCTGCGGGTCGAGCCAGCGGCCCTCGTACATCAGCCGGCCGAGACGCCGTCCCTCGTTGTGGTACTGGGCGAGGGTGTCCTCGTTGTGGATCGCGTTCACCAGGCGCTCGTACGCGGCGTGCAGCAGGGCCATTCCCGGCGCCTCGTAGATGCCGCGGCTCTTGGCCTCGATGATCCGGTTCTCGATCTGGTCCGACATGCCCATGCCGTGGCGGCCGCCGATGGCGTTGGCCTCCATCACCAGGTCGACGGCGGAGGCGAACTCCTTGCCGTTGATCGTCACCGGGCGGCCCTGTTCGAAGCCGATCGTCACGTCCTCGGCGGCGATCTCGATCTCGGGGTCCCAGAACCGCACACCCATGATGGGCTCGACGGTCTCCACGCCGGTGTCCAGGTGCTCCAGCGTCTTCGCCTCGTGGGTGGCGCCCCAGATGTTGGCGTCGGTGGAGTACGCCTTCTCCGCGCTGTCCCGGTAGGGCAGCTCATGGGCGAGCAGCCACTCCGACATTTCCTTGCGGCCGCCGAGCTCCGTCACGAAGTCCGCGTCCAGCCAGGGCTTGTAGATCCGCAGCTGCGGGTTGGCGAGCAGGCCGTACCGGTAGAACCGCTCGATGTCGTTGCCCTTGAAGGTCGAGCCGTCGCCCCAGATCTGGACGTCGTCCTCGAGCATCGCCCGGACCAGGAGCGTGCCGGTGACCGCGCGGCCGAGCGGCGTGGTGTTGAAGTACGCGCGCCCGCCCGAGCGGATGTGGAACGCGCCGCAGGTGAGCGCGGCCAGACCTTCCTCCACGAGCGCCTCGCGGCAGTCGACCAGGCGCGCGAGCTCGGCGCCGTAGGCCTTGGCGCGGCCGGGCACCGAGGCGATGTCGGGCTCGTCGTACTGCCCGATGTCGGCGGTGTAGGTGCACGGGACGGCGCCCTTGTCGCGCATCCACGCGACCGCGACGGAGGTGTCGAGACCGCCCGAGAAGGCGATGCCGACGCGCTCGCCGGCGGGGAGGGAGGTGAGGACCTTAGACATAGGAAGAGTATGCATCATCGCGCATGGTCATGCAAAGACGGTCTGGAGGTGCTCCCACCCTGTTACTGTGTGTGACCTTCCCGGGCTTATGTGTGTGACTTTCCCGGCTCATGTGTGTGGCCTTGCCGGCGCGACGGGCCGGGCCCTGCGACGTGCCGTCAGGCCGCTCCGTCGAAGGGCGTGACACGGCGGTACGCGGCCCGGGCGTACCACACCCGGGCCGTCGCCGTGCCGATGAGAGCGGCTGCCAGCAGGCATGCCACCCAGCCCAGGTCCCGGTGAACGGCCCAGGAGAGCTCACCGGTGGGGTGAGCGGCGAAGACGTTCAGCAGGGCCCAGCACAGGACGGCCGTTCCCGGTGCCGCCACGAACCGGCCGAGCATGCCGAGCAGCGCGGCAAGGACGGACAGTGCCGCGAGGGCGAGTCCGGTGCGGTCGAGGGCGCCGAGCAGGTCGAACGTGATGACCAGCACCAAGGAGCCCGAGCAGGCCGTCGTCCAGACGAACGGAGTGGCCATGGGTTCGGGAACGGCCTTTGCCCCTTTGGCGATGTACCGCCACTCCACCACCGTCGTTCCTCCCCACCACCGGGCGCCGGGTGCGACCCCGGCGCCGGCCTCACCCCAGCCGGATCCACGCGCAACGAGACCGGCACACCGGCGAAGAGCGCGGGCGGCGGCCTCGTCGGCCGATTGTCCCACCCCCTCGCGGCGGTGCCGAGATCGGTGTCGGCGCCGTTGCGCACGCCGGATCCGGCCGGGGCGCGGGTCAGTAGAGCTTGTTCACGGCCGTGGCGGTCGTGGCCTTGAAGTCGGCGACCTGGGCGTCGGCGAAGCCGCCCATCTGACCCCACTGCACGAGCGTCACCGTGTTGCCGTCACGCCCCACCGAGAACATGTTGATGTCCGAGGCCCCCCACGTGGCGGTGGTGTGGACGCCGTAGACGTGGGCGCCCTCCTCGGCATCGACCTTGCCGTAGTACTTCTGCTTCGCGGTGATGTCGGGGTTCTGCTGCATGACCGACTTCGCGCAGCCGTCGAGGTCCTTGCGCAGCAGGGCCGCGAAGTCCTTGGCCCGCTGCACGCTGCGCTCCACGACGGTCACCTGCAGCGCACCGGTGTCGAGGTCCGTGCGGTAGGCGCGGTGCACGGAGATCGACGGCAGCGCCCCGCCGACGCACATCGGCAGCGGGTCCGGCTGGCCGGACGTCACCGGTCCCGCCGTCCACTGCGACGAGGCGTGCGGCGGAAGCTCGGACGCGGACAGGAACCGGGGCGTACCGGCCGCGGCGGCGGGCACCGTACCGGCCGCCACGCCCGCTGCCGCCAGGGCGGCACCCATCGCCAGCAGTCCCTTGTTCACGCGCATGTTCTTCTCCACTGTTTTCCCCCATCTGACTTGGTCTGCCTGCTTGTTCGGGCGGAAAGCGCCGCCCTTCGCTCCCACGCCACATACGACCCGTGACCCCGTACGGGCGTTGCCCTCGCGCACGTCACAGCTCTGTCTCCCGTGTCACCGAACCGCAACAGCGCGCCGCCGCACGGGAGTCGTCTCCATCGAGCCACGCCCGGCCACCGGCACCCTTCGCGCCTCAGCTGTGACCATCGCAGTATTCACTCGTTTGATGGAGGTCAGGACGCAACGTCATCAGCCTCTCGGAAGGCTCTTTGACCGATGAGCACATCGCAACGGCGCCGGGCGAGGGGATCCGAGCGGGTGGCCCTCGACCATGCCGAGGCCGTCATCGTCGACCAGTACACCCGGCTCGTACGCCTCGCCTACCTCACCCTGCCCAGCACCCTCAGCCGACACCGGCGCGTTCTCGTCGCCCACGCCTTGGTACAGCGCGCCCTGCCCGGCTTCCGGGCGCGGCACGCACTCGCGCGGGTCCCGCAGCCGAGGGCGGGCGACGCGCAGGACGGCGCCCCGGGCGGGGCGCGGGCGCCGAAAGGCCGGGCGGGAGCGGCGTGGGTGACGGTGCGCGTCCTGGGTGCGGCGCTGGCCCATGGACACCGGCCGCGCGGGTGGCCCGACCGGCTGCCGCCGCCCCGCGCGCTGCGCCCCGTCCTGCCCGTCGTCTGGGGACTGCGCCTGTTCCCCCGCGCCGGCGGCGCCGAGGAGATCGCGCTCGCGCGGCTTCTGGCGGAGGTGTCCGCGCCCGCCCGCGCGGCGTTCGTGCTGTGCCGCCTCGACGGACTCCCCCGCCCCGAGGTGGCGCAGCTGCTCGCCGCCGCCGGCGTGTCCGATCCGCAGGAGGCCCTCGACGCCGCCTGCGGCATCGAGGAGACGGTGGGCGAGGCGGCGGAGGTGCTGCTGCGGTCCCAGGAGTTCGACGCCTGTTCCGTGCAGACCCGCCCCACCGATCTGCTGCGCCGCAGGCGCCGGGTCCGGCTGCTCTGGTGCGTGGCGGGCGCCCTCGCCCTCGTCTGCGGGGCGCTGGCGTCGCTCGGCTCCGTCTCCCGTTCCGCGCCGCACCGGCCCTCGGCCGGACCTCCCGCGATCGGCGTCGACGCGCTGCAGCGCACCTCGCCCGGCGCGTGGGCCGACACCTCACGGGTCGACTTCACCGCGTGGCCCGCCCGGGGCTCCCGCGTCGCCGACCGCGCACTGCTCACGCGCGCGCTCGGCGCCTGGACCGATCCTCCGCCGGGCACCCGGGTCGGCGCCGCGGCGGCGACCACCACCGAACCGCCGACCAAGGCGACCCAGTTGCTGTACGCGGCCGTCGTGGGCCGGGAGGCTGTCGTGCTGTTCCACGACGGCCTCCGCGTGGTCCGCTACGGCGAGCCGCTCTCGCCCTCCTCACCCGCCTCTCTGGACTTCTCGCGCGCCGACGACTCCGACGTGACCACGGCGGCTGCGCTCGCCGTCAGTCGCGCGGGTGGCAAGGCCCGCTACCTCACCGCCCCCTGGATCGCGGAGGCCCGCACCCGCGACCTGCTGCGCCCCAACGACCCCGGCCGCCCGCTCGACGTTTCCGGCGAGGGCCTCACGGAGCCGGTCGGCGCACCGTCGGCCGCGGGCGCCTGTGATGCCCTGCCGGTGCTGCAACTGCGCTCGTCCAGCAGGATCGTGGAGAAGCACGCGTTCCTGGTCGCCGACCTCGGCGGCCTCTCCCCCGCTCACCTCAGCTATACGCCCCTGCCGGGAACCGGCGCCCCGGCCCGCCAGCCGCGCGAGGCCACGAGCAGAGCGGCGCTGCTGAGCTGGGCCCACGGCGCGTGCCGCCTGTCCGAACTGCGCGGGAACGGCGTACGGGCCGTCAACCAGTGGGACTTCGCCGAACAGGGCCTCCCCGAGGACAGCGGCCGTGCCGTGTGGTCCTGCACGCGCGCCTCGACCTGGCGCGGACCCGGCAGCGTACTGCTCCAGTTCCGCACGTCGGCCCAGTCGGCGACGGCGCCGGCGCGGATCGTCGGACGGGCCCGCGCGACGGCGGCCTGCAGCCGTTTCGGCCAGCACGTCGTGGCCGACGCCCGCTGGACGTCGGGCTCGGGCCACCGCTTCCTGCTCGCCGCGGGCAGCCGCGAGGTCACCCGAATCTCCGTCACCGGCGACGTGGACGCCGAGAAGAAGGGCCGGCTCATGGCGGTCCGGGCCCCCAAGGACGCCCGGGTGACGGTACGGGCACGGCTGGCGGGTGGGCAGGAGTTGGCGGAGGTCGGGGATCGCTGAAGCACGCTTCCTGGTACCGGAGTCCGGCGGACCGGCGCCAGGCCCGGGGGCGGCGGCCGTCTCCTCGCCCGGCTCGCCCGGTGCCCAGGGCCGACCGGGACGGGAGCTGCCTACCGCTCGCGCAGCAGCGCGCAGACGAAGTTCTCCTCCACCGTCCGCAGCCGCTCCAGCAGTTCCGGCTTGTTCGTCTTGTTGACCTGGGTGGTGAGGGAGACGGTCAGTGACCGTTTGCCGTCCGGCGTGGCCGCGATCAGCTGGGTGTAGCCGGGGAAGTTGCCCGTGTGGCCGTACACCACGCCGCAGCGGGTGGTGTACCGGAAGAGGGCCAGGCCTGCCTTGTTCTTGCCGGGGCCCGCGGGCTCGGATGCGCCGTTCACCCAGGTCAGCTGCTGGCGCCGCGTCCGGTCGGAGATCAGCCTTCCGCCCGCGTAGCCGCGGACGAAGGCCGTCATGTCCTTCGGCGTCGAGATGATCCCGCCCGACGCCCACACGCCCGAGGCGCTCAGTACCTCGCTGACGTCCTCCGGTGGGTCGGGCGGGACGACGTCGTAGCCGTGCAGGTACGGCTGGGGCATCCGGTAGCCCTGCGGCAGGCTGGTGGTGCGCAGGTCCAGTGGGTGGTACACGAGCTCGGCGAGCAGGTCCTCGTACGGGCGGCCCGTCACCGCCTCTGCCATCAGGGCTACGGCGATGTTGTCGGAGTTGGAGTACGTGTACCGGGACCCCGGCCGGAACGCCAGCGGCTTGTCCGCCACGAAGTCCAGCAGACGGCGGGAGTCGAAGTGACGGCGCGGGTTCTCGGTCAGCAGGGCCCGGAACTCCGGGTCCGCGCTGAAGTCCGGCAGTCCGCTGGTGTGGTTCAGAAGCTGGCGCAGGGTGACCCGGTGCCACGCACGCGGCAGCCGGGGAAGCACCTTCCCGATCCCGTCGTTCAGGCGCAGCTTCCCGCGGTCGACGAGCCGGAGGGCGACCGCGCCGCTGTACGCCTTGGCCGTACTGGCGATCCGCATGTGGTCGGTGGCCTCGGGCGGGCGGTCGGTTCGGGTCCTGGCGACTCCGGCCCGGTACACCTCGGTGCGGGCCCCGCTCTTGAGCACGGCGATCGCTCCGGGCGGTCCGCCGGGTGCGGTGGTCAGTTCCCGCAACTGCCGTCGCAGTGAGCGGTCGTCGTGGGCGGAGGCATCCGCGGCGCGGGCCGGGCCGTACACCAGCGCCGCCGTACAGGCAGCGGCCAGCAGAGCGACGAGAGGGAGGCGGACCTGCGCGGAATCGGGGACTGGCACGGAAGGACTCCCGGAGCGTGGGCGGTCGACGGGGCGCGGTGGGGCGTCCAGCGTCACCCACCGGTCGGGAATCAGCGCGCGGCTCTGCTCCAACCGGCCGACAGCGGTGTGCCCTGACGGGCCCGCCCGCCGCTTCGCGGTCAGTCGTGCGCGACGGTCACGAGCTTCCAGCCGGTGCCGACGCATCCCTGGTGCGGTGGCGGGAAGCGGTGGCCGCGCACATCCGTGCTGTACCGGTGGTGCTGCCCGCACTCGCACTCGTAGATGCCGGATTCGGGGACGATCTCGCCGGGCCGGTAGATCCGCTCGGTCTGTTCCTGGTGGTCGCTCATACGTCTGGTCTAAGGCGTCGTGCGCCCGCCCGCGACTCGGAGCTCCCGGGCGGGCCAGCGCGGGTGGCGGGCGTCGATGACGTAGTCGTGTGCGTGGTGCCAGCCGTGCGGCCCGGCGTGGGCGTCGGCGAGGTGGGGGTCGCCCGGGGGCAGGGTGGTGTGGAGGTGGGGGAGGCGGGCCGGATCGCGGGCCGGCCACAGGATCGCGGCCGCGGTGGCCGCGGCGAGGGCGATCCCGGCGAGCGCCGCGGCGGCCGTACTCGTTCCTGCGGTGGTGGCCAGCCAGCCCGCGAGCGGGTAGGTGAGCAGCCAGCAGCTGTGGGTGAGGGCGAACCGGGCGGCGAAGGCGGCCGGCAGGTCGGCGGGCGCGGCCGAGCGGCGGAGCAGCCGCCCCGCGGGGGTGAGCACCATGGAGGTGCCGACGCCGAGGAGGGCCCAGGCGAGCAACAGCCCGGCCCAGGTCCCCACGCCGTAGGCCAGTCCCGCGGAGGACACGGCGAGCACGGCACCGAGCACGAACCCGGCCGGGAGCATCACCGGGCGGTCGCCGAACCGTTCAAGGGCGCGCGGCAGGAGCAGCGCGGCCGCCACCGAACCGGCCCCGAACGCGCCGAGGGCCAGCGATACGTCGCCCGCGCCGCGGCGCAGGTGGTCCCGGACGAGCACCACCGTGTTGACGATGACCATGGAGCCACCGGCGGCCGCTGCGAGGTCGAGCGCGAGCAGGGCGCGCAGCCGGGGTGTGGCCCAGTACAGGCGGGTGCCGAACGTCGCCCTGGCGCAGCTGGCGCCGTCGCGCCCGACCGGGAGCGGAGTCGGCAGGACGACCGACATGACGAGCGTCGCGGAGGCGAGGAAGCCGAGGGCGGTGCCGACGAACAGCCAGTTGTAGGTGATCAGTGCGAGCAGTGCGGCCGCGAGCACGGGGCTGAGCAGGCTCTCCAGTTCGTAGGCGAGGCGCGAGAGGGTCAGGGCGCGGAGGTAGTCACGCTCGGCGGGCAGGATGTCGGGGACGGTGGCTTGGAAGGTGGGGGTGAAGGCGGCCGACGCGGCCTGCAGCAGGAAGATCAGGACGTAGATCTGTCCTACGTGGTTCACGAAGGGCAGGGCGAGCGCGATGGCGGCCCGGGTGATGTCCATCGACACCAACAGGGCCCGACGGGGCATGCGTTCGGCGAGTACGCCGATCACCGGGGCGAGTCCCACGTAGGCCACCATCTTGATCGCCAGGGCGGTGCCCAGGACCGCGGAGGCGTCCGCTCCCGCGAGGTCGTACGCGAGCAGGCTCAGGGCGACGGTCGCCAGGCCCGTGCCCACGAGGGCCGCGATCTGCGCGGTGAACAGGCGGCGGTAGGTGCGGTCGCGGAGCACTGAACGCATGGTGGCGTCCCCCTGGGTCGGCAGCCCGGACGGCTCCACGGTAGATGACGTGTGCGCAGGTGCGCACACGTCATCACTGAAAAGGAGGGTGGCGCGCCCGGCTCAGGGATGCCAGGGCTCGCCGGTCACCTGATGGTCCGCGTGGCTCAATGCCTCGGTGACCAGGCGGCGCAGATGGCCGTCGCGCATCGAATACACCATGCGGCGCCCGTCCTTACGGGCTTGCACGAGACCGGCGAGCCGCAGCTTGGCCAGATGCTGGCTGACGGCGGGCCGCGCCGCGTCACTGGCGGCGGCCAGCCCGGTCACGTCCGCCTCGCCGCCTGCGAGCACCCAGAGCAGGTGCAGGCGGGTCGGATCGGCGAGCAGCGCGAACACCGTCGTCGCGGTCTCCAACTGAGCTCTGCTCGGGCTGCGTTGGTGCCCATGATGGGCAGGTGAGGATGTGTCGCGCTCCGGCATGGCCTCATCGTAGGTCCGCGCGGGCCGCCGCGGGCGGGGGCCGGAGGCTTGACACGGGCAGACCTCTCAGTCGCCGCTGGTCAGCCGGTCGAGTTCCTCGGTGATCGCCGCCCGGAGAGCGTCGTGCCGGGACCCCAGAGCATGCCGTTCGTCCTGCCAGTTCTCTCGCGGATAGAGCCAGACCGGCTTGCGGACCAGGTCGGGCGGCTCCCACTCGAAGCGCGGCCACACATGCGCGTGCAGGAACCCGTCGGTGTTGCCGAGGATCTCCAGGTTCACCCTCCGGAACTCCGGGTCCAGGCTCCGGCATGCACGCTCGACCGCTTCACCGAGCACATCCATGTCGGACAGGAAAGCCGACCGCTTCACCTTTGGAAGGTCCGACAGGCGCTCCACATACGGATCGTCGACGAGCAGGACCGAGTACCCCGGCAGGAACTGTACGTCCCCCAGCGCGGCGAACCCCGCCCTCAACCGCCGCATCACTGCGGGGTTCTCGCCCGACAGGGCACTCCCGATGCGGTCCTCGCGCCAGTCGGTGCCGGTCATGAGGTCTCCGTCATGAGGTCTTCGTCATGAGATCTCAGACCCATCCGTCCGTCGGTTGTCGGGGCGGTGTTGGGCGATCAGCATGCTGGCCATCCGGCGGGCCCGGAGCGCCGCGTCGGTGTCCCCTTCCGCCGCCGAGATGATCGAGCCCTTCATCAGGATGTGCCAGGAGCGGGCGAACGAGTCCGCGTCGCACAGCCCCGCCTCTTCCGCCAGGCCGCACACGAGGGCTCGGATGTTCCGCAGGTAGCCGATGCTCGCCCGGCCCAGTGGGTGCTCGCCGCCCATCTCCAGCAGGACGTTGATGAACGTGCAGGCGTCGAAGTCGTCGCCGCGGAACCACTCGTCGAAGACGTCGAAGATCGCCAGCAGTCGTTCTTCGGGCGTGCCGCCACGGCTGCGGGCGCCCGCCATGACCTTCCCCAGGGTCCACTGCTTTTCACGACGGGCGAGGAACTCCAGCACGAGCGCGTCCTTCGACGGAAAGTGCCGGTAGAGCGTCGCCTTGGCGACGCCCGAACGTGCCACGACCTCCTCGATGCCTACATCACGGATGCCGCGTCGCGAGAAGAGCTCGTACGCGGTTCTCAATATCCGTTCGCGAGGCGTCAGTTGGTACGTCTCTGCCGGAGGGCCGCTGTCCATCACCGTCCAGAATAGCCCTGGACAGAGCCGCCGCCCGCTGCCATGGTCTAAGCACCGGCTCACGAGACAGACCGGTCTTTCTGTCCCAGCCGATCAGTGGCTCCACCGATCGTTGATCAGCGGATTTCGCACCCCAACCACCACCCCAGGGTCCCGGTGTACGCACCAACCGGCAGAGCGGCCGCCGCGGGAGCAACCGGCCGCTCGCCCACCACCGGGAACCGCCCGACGGGTGGGGCCTCGGGCTCCCTGGCGCACCCCTCCCACCAGGTGAGCGGCCCCACCCGCCGGATGTGCCCGGCCGCCTCCGACGTACGGGCCGCCACTCCTCGGCACTGAAACCGGCGTGAAACCGGCGTGCAACCGCGCTGAATGCGGCGTGCCGCAGTCTCCGCGTCCGCGAAAGGCGACACGCGGCAGCAGGGCCAAGTCGACGGTCACCCCTGCAGGTCAGCCCCGGCCCTCACTCCCCCGGTCGCGCGCTCGGAGTCTGTGCCGTGTGCTGTCGGGCCCCGGTATTCGGCGACGTCGAGACGGTTGCCGCCGCTTCCAGTTCCCGCTTCAAGTTGCTCAGCGTCCTGTCGATGTTCCCCACCTGGAACACCGCGAAGGGCTGCCCTCTCGTGGCGATCCGGTCGAAGGCGGCCGCCACGGAATCCGGCCAGGTGCGGCGGTCGTCCGTCCAGGTCTCGGTCACCCGCGTCGCCACTCCGCCCGGCACACCGTCCGTGTGCTCCTCCTCGAAGCGGTACTCCCACGTGGCGATGGGGGCGCGCAGGCGCGGGCGCTTCAGGCCGATCGCGTGCACGCGGAAGGCGAAGCGCCTGCCCGGGTCCGCGGCGGTCACCGTACAGCGGGTGGTCCAGCGGAACGCTCCGCGTTTGTTGTGGCCGTCGAAGACGAGGCCCACCCGGGCCGGTTCGTCCGCCCCCGGCACGGTCGCGCCGAGGTTCTCCGGGCTCCAGCGGCCCATCTGCGCGGGTCGGCTGACCTGCTCGTACACCGCCGACGGCGGCGCCTGGACCACGATGCTGCGGGACACGGTGAACGTGCGGGTCATGGGGAATGCTCCGTTCCTCGGCCCTTGACCCTACCCGTCAGTAGCTCGGACGGGAAGCGCTCGACCGTCGAGGGACGCGAGCGGTGGGCGTGCCGGTGCCGCCCGTTCCTTCGTCAGCGCTCTCGTGATCCTGCGCGCCAGGAGCGGGTCGGCAGGCAGCACGTGCGCGGCGAACCAGCGGGCGGCTCTCGGATCGGGGGACGGCTCGACGAACTCCGCGCCCGCGTAGTCGTCGAGGGGCGGATCGTAGAGGTACCCGGCGACGACACCGTGCCGCACCAGACGGTCCACCAAGGCGTTCCGGTCCTGGACGAGGAGCGGCACCCGGAACAGAGGCGGCGGGCCGCCGCCCGGCGGGCGGTCACGGAGCACCGCCGGGGAGGCCCAGCCGGTGCCCGACAGGAGCGCGGTGCCGGCCATGCGCCGGGTGAGGTCCTGCTCCAGCCGGGCCGCCCGCAGCGCCAACTGGACGCGGACCAGAGCCCCGTGGCGGGACCGGAAGCCGTGCAGGTCGACGCGTATCCACGGTTCGTACGCGGTGAGGCTCGGCGCCCGGGCCGCACAGCGCGCGAGGCGGGGCACGTGCAGGTCCATGCGGAAGTCGTCGCGCTCCAGCATTCCGAGGCGCTGGAGCGTTCGCCATACGGGGCGCACGAGATGGAGGCCGCGTACGGCCGAACGTGCCAGGGGGCGCAGCGTGGTGGCCAGGTCGTTGCGGAGACCGCGCGGCGTCAGGAGTTCGTCGCGCAGCTCTTCCAGTTCGTGGCGGGTGCGTACGTCCTCGACGGCGAGGAATCCGCCCGCTGCCGCCGCCACGTGCTTGGACAGGCTGAACGCCGCGGCCCGCCCGAAGGTCCCGACCGGCCGGCCGTCGACGTGGGTGCCGATCGCGTGGGCGGCGTCCTCGAAGAGCGGGATCCCCAACTGGTCGCAGCGGCGGCGCAGTTCGACGACACGGTCCGGCATTCCGTACAGGTTCGTGGTCAGGACGGCGTCCACGTTCCGCCACGTCTCCGCCGGCACGGCGGCCGGGTCGATGTTGCCGTCCCATACGGAGACCGGGGCCTGCACCGGGCGCAGCCCGGCCGCGAGGACCACGAAGAGGATCACGTCGTCGTTCACCGGCGACATCAGCACGCGCGCGCCGGGTCTGCACCAGTGCCGCAGCGCCAGATACAGCGCCAGCCGCGCCGAGGGCGTGTAGAGGCACGCGCGACCCAGTCGCCGCGTCATCACCGTGGAGAGCCGTGATCCGTACGGCATCCTCACCCCTTCCGGGTACGGAGTGTCCCGACGGTCCTGAGCAGCCGGTCGGCGGGCTCCCGCAGCCCGGGGTGGGCGAGGACCGTGTTGCGCAGCCCGCGCACCGGTCTGCGCCACAGCCGGTGGGCCGCCGCCACGGGGTGCGGGCGCGTCGCGAACCCCTCACCCACGCGCAGCTCGCGCGTCTTGAGCCAGTCCTTGTACTCCTTGTCGCCACGGCCCATGTCCATGAGCCGCACGCCGTCCCTGGCCGCGGACTCGGCCATCCGCAGATGCATCATCAGCCCGGGTGAGTAGTAGCCGAGTTCGGGGTCGTACGCGGTGAACCAGGCGGCGAACACCGTGCTGGACGTCGGCCCGAAGTGCGCGGCCACCGGCCGGTCACCCGCGTAGACGACGGACAGCACTCCGGTGAAGTGCTCCTCGCGGACCTGGAACAGGTCGTCCACCAGGTCGACGATCCACGCTCGCGCGAACCGGTCCATGCGGCCCGTCCTGCGGTACTGCGCCGACTTCCAGCGCATGAGCGTGCGCAGCACCTTCGGGTCGCGCTCGTCGTAGACGAACCGCATCTCGCCCATGTCGCGGCTCAGCCGGCGCTCCTTCTTCAGCGTCGTCCTGGCCAGGCCCGGGTAGGCACCGCGCAGCCACTCCGCGTAGCTCTCCTCCCCGGCCTTCAGGTCGAGGACGGGGGAGGCGAACGTCCCCGTCACGCAGCCGCCGAACGGCTTCTGCTCCTCGGCGAGATGGTCGAACTCGAAGACGGAGAGACCGCAGGCCCGCAGCAGTTCCTGGGTGTCCCAGGTGACTCCGGGGCGGTGCACGAGGGCCTGGCGGTCGGAGAGACCGAGACCGATGGCCCGGCCGACCCCGAAGGCGTTGCGTTCGTAGGGGAAGAAGCCGAGGGGCTCGCCCCGTTCGCGCAGGACCGCCACCTGCGCCCTCCCCCGGTGCCTGGCGATTGCGGCCGCGAACTCCGGTGCCAGGAACGGGTTCGCGTACTGGGGTGAGGCTTCCATCGTCCGATGCCAGGCCCCGCACAGCGAGGAGTCCAGTCCGTCGAGCCCGTGGACGGTGATGTCCATCTCAGGCCGACCGCCCTTTCGCGGCCTCGGCGGATGTGACGGTTCTCGACCCGGATCTGACGGAACTCATGGCTGACCGCTCCCCCGCTCCCCATCCCCTGCGAGGCTCAAAGGTCGCGAAACCGTACGCATGTGTCAAGAGCGCGGCACCCGAGACGAACCCGGCGACCCGCGTCGTCAGGCGGCGACCCGCATCGTCAGGCGGCGAAGCCGCATCGTCAGGCGGCGAAGCCGATGTTGGAGACGTACTCGTACTGCCCCCACTGGCTGCCGAGATCCACGATCTGGTCGACCCAGGCCGCGTCGAGCTCGGCGTCGTCGCCGGTGACCCAGGCGCCGACGATGCGGTCCCAGTGGCGGATGTTGAGCGTGCGGTACTCCACGGTGCGCTGGAGGGGGCGGGCCACCTGCGACTGATTGAGCGGGTGGATCTCCACGCGCGTGCCACGACCGGCTCGGTTGAGACGACCGAGCAGGTGCCGGGCGACGTTGGCGCGGCGCACGGTGCGGTAAGCGGTCTCGATCTGCTGGAGACTCTTGCGGCTGGGGGCCTGCCGCCCCTCGCGCCAGGCCTTGATGGTGCGCGCGGTGGCGGTCAGCCCGGCCGCACGCGCCGCCTTGAGGGCGTGACCGGTGCGGGTCAGGTAGTTCAGGCGGGCCATCAGGCCGCGGCGGGCGGTGATGGGGGTGGCGACGCCGCCGGCGAGCTGGTCGAGCCGACGGGCGACAGCCTCGTGGCCCTTGATGCCGTGCGCGCCGAACTTGCCGAACTCGATGTTGCGTTCCGGCATGAGGGGCCCTCCTTCCGCTTCGCATTTCTACAGGGTCGCCGTCCCACGTGCACGTTACGTGCTCCGGAGCGCGCCCCTCGCCTCACGCGGGGCACTAGGAACGCGTGGCCTTCCTGCACTCGTCCTTGGGGGACTTGCCCTGCCCGACCGGTGTGCTGCGGTCGTAGGGGTCGATTTCGGTACTGGCCTCGTCCGTCCGGCGGTCGGGGTCCGTGCCGAAAGGCGGGGTGAAGTAGCCCGTCGGGGCGCCGCAGCCGCCGTTGGTCATGTCGTACTTGTACGAGACGATCGAGAACGTGCCCGGCTCGGTGATCACCTTGTCGGGGTTGTCCCAGCTCAGGACCAGCTCGCGCCGGACGATCGTACGTACGATCTCGCCGTGGCCGTTCGCGTCCGCGGGAGTGACCGGGTAGACGAAGGTGACGTCGGCGGTGACCTGGAGTGCGCCGCGCCGGCCCTCCCGGTAGGTGAGCCTGCCCCGGGTCTTCACGACGTCGCCGACCAGGTGGGTGCGGGCGGGCCGGAAGCGGCTGAAGAGGAGGAGCGGGTCGCTCTTCTCGCTCGGGGTGCGGAAGGCGGTCTTCAGGAGGGCCTGGACGTCCTCCTGGTGCGGATTGATCAGCGCCATCGCGGCCTTGGGGCGTGCGCCCCGCAGCACGCCGCGGTCCAGGTCGGCGTCGACGAGGAAGTCCCGGCTGCGGGTGAGAGCCCGCTCGACCTCTGCCGCGCTCATCCAGCCGACCGCCCTGGCCTTCGGAACGGTGATCCCCGCCGCCCCGTCGGCCCACTTCGCCGCGGGTGAGCCGCGGAACGGCTGCTCCTCGGTGGGTCGTTGGTCCGCCGCTGCCGGTGGCGCCTGGCTCGGCCGGGAGGTCTCCGCCCCGAGCGTGGACGCGGCGTCGTCGTCGGCGAACAGGTCCCCTATGCGGCCCGGCGCGAGCGCCACCACCAGGAGCACCACCGAGGCCAGCAGCCCGAGCACGTACCAACCCGTACGCCGCTGGGGCCGCGCGGGCGCGGATGTGCGCCGGCCCTCCGGACCGCCACCGGACTCCGCACGCAAGCGCTTCGACACCTCACGGGCCCGCGCCGACGGTTCCTTGGGAGCGTCGGCGGCGCCCGCCACCGACTCGCGCAGGAACCGCTCCCACTCCTCGTCCGACCTGGACGAGCCGTCCGGCTCCGTACCCGCACCCATCTCCAACCCCCTGGTCAACGGCAGATCGCGGCCCACTCCCCTGGGACGCGCCCGAATAATGACACAGGGTGCCGACAGCGAGGCCGGACGGGTAGGTGGGTGGGGACGGACGAAGAGCGGATGGGCGCCGGGCGGTGAACCTCACGGGGGCACCCCCGCACGGGTGACTTGGGCCGGGCTACTCCCCCGTGAGGCAACGAAAGCCGCTAACAAGGCTTCATGATCAGCACGATGACGCACAGTCGCCGCACGCACGGGCCGCGCGGGCATCCTTGGACAGTGGCCGTGCCGCTGGGGCTGGCCGCCCTTCTGTACAACGCCTGGCTTCTCCAGGCCGTCGTCCCGGCGGGGCTCGACGCACGGCATTCCTACGTGAGCGAGCTGTACGCGGAAGACAGCCCGTACCGCTGGCTGTTCGGTGGGCTGGAGCTGAGCTGTGCCGTTCTCGTCGTCGCCGGTGCCGCTGCCGGTGGCGTGTCGGCCACCGGGGGCCGGATGGTCCGGGCGGGATGGTGGGCGCTGGCCGGTCTCGGCGTCTCGTCGGTGGCCGATGTGCTGATGCCGATGACGTGCGCGCCCTCGCTGGAGCCCGGCTGCCGTGCCGTACACCCCGCCCATACGCTCACCAGCGCTTCGGCGCACTTCTGCCTCTTCGCCTCCATGACCTTGATCATCTGGCGTGCGCGGCAGCGCGGATGTCCCGAGCTGATCGCCCGTTGGGGGCCCGCCCTCGGCGGCGCGGCCCTGGTCTCCTCCTTGTGCACCGTGGGGCCGCTGATCGGATACGGCGGATGGCACGGCGTCGCCCAGCGGTGTCATGTGCTGCTGGTCGGTGCGTGGCTGGCGATGCTCGCGTTCAGCGCGTGGGCGGCGCGGCCAGGGGCCGCAGCCGCAGCCGCAGCCGCAGCCGGGCACCCGTCCACGGGTCGGGGTTCGCGCGGCGGAGCGAGCCGCAGAGCACGGAACGGCCCGTCCGCGGCCCCCGGCTCTCCGCTGCCGCCGGACCTGCCGCCCGACCAGGCCGTGTGAGGAGCCTGCGTGGACGCGTCCGTCCTGTCCGCCGTGTTCGCGGTGCTGACCGCCCTCGCCAACGCCGCCGGCACCGTCCTGCAACGGGTGGCCGCCCGCACGGTGCCGCCCGGAGACGCCTTCAGCCCGCGCCTCGTGCGGTACCTGGTGCGCCATCGCGCCTGGCTGGCGGGCATCGCCGTCATCGTCGCGGCGGCGGCGTCGCAGGCGCTGGCCCTGGCCTTCGGCCCGCTTTCGCTCGTGCAGCCCCTCCTGGTCCTCGAGCTGCCCTTGGCCCTGGTCATCGCCCAGCTCTTCACCCGGACACCGATGCCGGCGGGCGGCTGGAGCGCGTGCTTCCTCACCACCGCAGGCCTGGCCGTCCTCCTCGGCGCGGCGGCGCCTGCCGAGGGCGGGCGCGATGTCTCCGGTGCCGGGTGGGCCGCCGCTCTTCTGGCCGTGGGCCTGGGTACGGGCGGATGCACCGCCATCGCCCTGGTACGCCCACGGGGCAAGGCACGTGCCGCCTTGTTCGGCACGGCGTCCGCGCTCGCCTACGCCCTCACCGCGACGCTGATGAACGCCGCCATCGGCACCTTCACCGACTCCGGGGCCCACGCGCTGGCCACCACGTGGCAGACCTACGGGTGCGTGGCGGCGGGCGCCTGCGCGTTGTTCCTGCTTGCCAACGCCATGGAGTCCGGCCCCCTGATCGCCTCCCAACCTGCCCTCACCCTGGGTGAGGCCGCCGCTAGCCTGGCCCTCGGAATCGCCCTCACCCATGACCGGCTGCGCGGCGGCTGGTGGATCGCGCCGCAGGTGGCGGGCGCGATCCTGGTGATCTGGGGCGTCGTCCTGCTCTCCGCCACGCGGTCGACCGAGCCGCTCGGCACGCGGAAGGACCGTTAGCTCCGGAGCGCTTCCGACGCAAAACCGACAAACTCCCCATCGAGCCCTGTCGACCTGCCGAACGACGGACTCCGGACCCCGGGCCCCGAACGCCGGACCACGGCCCGACAAACCACCCCTTGTTACACACCTGTGTCATCTCATGCTGCAACGGACCCCGGGTCCGCGCTGTCTAGCAGGTGGATTCCGATGAATCCGACCCGCGGACGAATGACGACAGGAGAAGGCGACAGTGGGGGACATACGCAGACGAGGAGCCGTGGCGCTGGGGATCACCATGCTGGTGGCCCCGCTCACGATGGCGCTCGGCACCGGAAGCGCGCAGGCCGCGTCGTGTTCGACGCAGACCGGGCCGTACCAGAAGCAGGTCGAGAAGTTCCTCGGTCGCCCGGTGGACGGCAAGCAGTCGGCGGCCGACTGCAAGGCCATCAAGGCCTTTCAGACCAAGCACAAGATCACCCCGAACGCCGGGTACGCGGGCAGCGTCACCTGGGGGGTCATGAACCTCATGAACAAACAGAAGGCGGTCGGCGACAACCCCAACAAGGCGGGCAAGTGCCCGACCGACAAGGGACGCATCGCCTGTGTCGACCTGACGCTCCAGCTCAGTTGGATCCAGGACGGCAAGGACCTCAAGTACGGCCCAGTGCCGGTGCGCACCGGCCGCAACGGCCACGAGACGCGCACGGGCCTGAAGAAGGTCTACTGGCGGGACATCGACCACGTGTCGAGCCTGTACCACGTGCCGATGCCGTACAGCCAGTTCTTCGACGGCGGCCAGGCCTTCCACTCGGTCGGCGTCAGCGTCTGGTCCCCGCCGGGCTCGCACGGCTGCGTCAACATGACGAAGAAGGACGCCGTGAAGTACTGGAACATGCTGCGCAAGGGCGACGACGTCTTCGTCTACGGCCGCAAGTCCGGTACCTGATCCGCGCCAGCCGCACTGTGACTGACGGGTCCGGCAACTACCTTCGGCGGCGAAGCCGGGGGCAGTTGCCGGACCCGCACCATTTCGCGCACCCCCCAGCAGGAAGGCCGCCCTGCCCTTATCGGACACCTCGGGAATGACTCACTCGAAGCGTCCATTTTCTACGTACGGGTAGAGATTTCCGGGGCAGTCGGTCTTGCCGGGGATCAGGTCCTTGTGACCGACGACCTTGCGGCCGGGCAGATTGGCACCGGCGTCGTCGTTGTTGCGCACCCAGTCACAGACGGTCTTGATCTCGTCGAGCATCTCCGGCGTCGGTTCGTCGTCGGCGCCTATGAGGCCGCAGATGGCATAGAGGTTCACGTTCGCCCAGTGCGTGCCGTTCGCGCCGGGTTGAATGCCGATGCCCCTGCCCACGAACGTGTAACCGTGGTGGCACACCAGGTAGTTGTACGCGATGTCCCAGTAGCGCTCTCCTCCTATCCAGGGCAGCGGATGCATGTGCTTGTGCTGGATCTGCAGTACCTGCGTGTAGCAGTTGTCGGCGAAGTCGGGAAGGTTGGGCCAGTCGAACAGCGAGTGATGGCCCCTCATCTTGTGGCCGCCACCTTCATGGTGGATGGCGATGCCGCCGTTCTGCGGGAAGAACTCGCTGCTTTCCTGGGCTGCCTTCTCGGCTCCCCACTCACCTCGCGTGACGAAGCGCGGAGTCCGCTTCTTCACTTCCGCGTCAGGCTTGGCAAGCCCTCGCTCGATCCACACGATCTTTTGTCTCTCGATGGCCTTCGGCGACCTGTCGTCGGGTAACCCAGACATTCGCGACCCTTTCTCCTCGGTGACCCTGCCGGGCGCCCCATGCTCCTCCTCCACTCCCCGGAGGCAGCCTCTACCGTTTGAGTAGTTTTCATGACGTGATGCAGAACCAGCCAGGGGCATCGAGGGGGAGCGCGAGCGCCTCGGCCTGCGCGAAGTCGCCCGGCACGGTGAAGACCAAGAAGTGGACAGAGATTGCGCGAACGGCAGACCGGCCGGTGTGAAACGGCTATTGGTGGACGTGGACAGGCTCGGTAGCGGCACGTGTATCTCCGGTCGTTCAAGCCGCCCTGGAATGCAGCTACCGACCCCGCTGACCTGACCGTACGGACGTTCGTGCAAGCTCTGTCCATGGCCAGCCGTGTTGCGCAGTACCTCGCCCATCTTGACCAGCTCTCCGGCGGGATCGAGCCCAGGTTCTTTCCGGTCGAGTCGACCAAGCCCGGTCTCCCCGGAGTGACGACCCTCGTGTACGACGACATGCCCGAGGGGCTGCTCACGGCGCTCACCTACGGTCTGTCCCTGGCCGAGCACCCGGACTGGCGCCACGGCACCCCCGAGCTCTGCCTCAGCGTGAACTCAGCCAATGTCATCTGGGCGCACGCCGTGGGCTATCTCGCCGAGCAGTTGCGCGGCAGCTGCCCCTTCTCCTACGGCAGCACCATCGACTTCAACGAACGCGTGGTCCCCGAGTCCGGCATGACAGCCTTCCTCGTCTTCGCACCCGCGGTACTCGACCGGGCGGACTACCTCGGCATCAACGTCGGGCCCCCGGGACACGAAGGCCACGACCTCATCAACCTCCAGGGGATGTACCCCATCCACGAGGCCGAACGGCAGTTCATCGACGAGCAGGGGCCCAAAGCCTTCTGGGATCTGGAATGGGACCCCTTCGACGTGCTGCGCTCACCGGCGATCTGACCGCAGAGCCCCCTTCGTGCGGGGTGCGGGGCAGGCGACGGGGTGGCGCTGGGCAAGGGCGCGTGGAGTCACCGAGCCGACCGGACCGGGCTGTCGTCGGCCGTTCGGTAGCCGAAGCGACGGGCCACCTCCGCGATGTCACCCGTACTGAACTTGCTGTGCAGGCTGGGGGTCATCCAGGTGTGCCACTCATTGGGCGTGCCGCTGCGCATGATGCGGGTCTTCTTCATGGGTGCGCGCTTGTCGTTGTCCGGGTGTTTCTCCTCGTGCGCTCGCATGCTCTCGAAGCTGCTTCGCTCAACGGCCCGTGTGAGCTCTGCCGCGCCGACCGCGATGCCGAGATCGGCGAGGCTCTTGCGCAGCGCGGGGACCGGGTCGGTTTTCAGGTCCTCGAAGGTTGTCACCGTGGTTCGCCGGAAGGTGCCACGAGCCTTGTCCCACGCGTCGTAGAAGTTCGTCCAGTCATCGAGTCGGCTGGCCCCGGTGGGACCCGGTTGCTCCAGCCATTCCTCGAAGGACCGTGCCCTGATGTCGAGGGGGTCCTTCGCGAAGTCGGTGCGGAACTTGTGCCAGGAGTAGAGGGAATCACGCGGGTCCCGGGTGAGGATCCACGCTCCGAGCAGGGGGCGGTGCGCGAGAAAGTCCGGTGTGAGGTGGGTCTTGACGAAGCGGGGCCAGCGCGCCCCCTCCCCCTCTGTTCCGCCCCGGACGTTGCGATCGGTGGCGGCCAGCCTGCTCCGGTAGTCGGCGTAGGCCCGCACCGGGCGGCTGGTTCCGTCGGAGCTCAGGGAGTCGATGTAAGGGTCTGCGTAGTTCAATCCCAGCTCCAGGAGAATGTTGCCCAGGAGCGACTGGCCGGAGCCTCCGATGCTGGCCACCGCGATGTCCTGGTCGCCGAGTTCGGCGATGTTGTCCTGGTAGAGAGCGCTGTAGCGGTCCTGGATTCCGTGCAGAAGGTAGTGGACTTTCTCGCTCATCACTCTTCCCTTTCCGGTTCCGGATTCCTGGCGGAGGGTTCAGTGGTCCGTAGTGCGCCGGCTTCGGTCATCGGTGCGGATTCCTGCTGCGGCCGGCTTCTCGACCGCCCCGTACCGTCTCCCAGAGCAAGGGCCAGCGCTCCGCCGAGGACGGCGATGACCGCCGCCACGATGAAGGCGAGCCGGTATCCGGACGCGAGTGCCGAGGCGTGATCCGGCGTTGTCACAGAGGCGGCGCGTGCCGCGGCGATGGTGCCGAGGCCCGCGATGGCGAGGGCGCCGGCAACGTACTTGGCGGTCTCGAACACGCCGTAGCCCACTCCCTTGTCGTGGGAGGGGAGGTCCTTTCCGGCGGCGACGTTGAAGGAAACCGCCCCTACTACGGTTCCCAGCCCCAGGATGATCAGGCTGGGCAGAATGTGCAGCAGGTAGGAGGATTCCGGTCCGGCCAGGGCCAGGAGTGCGAGGCCTGCCGCGCCGGTGAACTGAGCCCCGGCTGCGACCACCGTCCAGGGGTGGCCGCGGAGCAGCCGGTTGGCCAGGGGCGAGCCGAGCAGCACCACGACACCCAGCGGGCTGAAGGCCAGCCCCGCCGCCAGTGCGCTGTATCCGAGGGCCTGCTGGAGGAAGAGCAGCCCGATGAAGACGCTGCCCTGGTAGGCGAATTCGTTGGCCGGCATGGCGAGTACCGCGGTGCGAAAGGACGGCACACGAAGGATTCCGAGTCGCAGAAGGGGTTCGTCGGTCTTTCGCTCGTGCAGGAAGAACCCCGTGAACGCGGTGGCGGACAGCGTCAGGAGACCGAGGGTGTCGAGGGACAGGACGCCTGCGTGTTCGGTGTTGGTGATGGCGTAGACCAGCAGCATGAGGCCGACCATGGACAGAGCGACGCCTGGCAGGTCCAGGCGCCCGACCCTCGATGTCGAGGGTTGAGCGTCCAGCAGCCTGACCGCGGCCAGCGCGGCGAGCAGCGCGAGGGGCGCGGAGAGCAGGAAGACGTACCGCCAGCCCAGGCCCTGGGTGACCACACCGCCCAGGACGGCGCCGCCGGCCGCCCCGAGGCCGCCCGCTACCGCGACCGCGGCGAACAGTCGGTTGCGTTCGTCGGACGAGCGCCTGGCACTGATGATCGCGAATGAGGTGGGAACCGCGAGCGCGGCGCCCGCGCCTTGCAGCATCCGGCCCGCCAGCAGCAGCCACGGAGCCGGAGCCCCTCCCGCCAGCAGCAGGCCCACGGTGAAGAGTGCCAGGCCGGTCACGAGGACGGGGCGGCGTCCGTAGCGGTCACTGAGGCGGCCGCCCAGCAACAGCATGCCTCCCAGGGGGAGGGTGTAGGCCGTCATGACCCACTGGGTGCCTGCCTGGCCGAGGTCGAAGCTGCGCTGCACCGCCGGCAGGGCCACGGTGACGACCAGGCCGTCGAAGACGACGAGGAAGTTGGTCGTGGTGAGCAGCGCGGTGAGCAGGAGCGCCCGATGACGGTGCGCTCGCTCGGGGATCCGAGAGCCAGTCATGATCCTCAATCTGCCCGGATACGGGCGGCGCCTATCAAGGTCACGCGTACGTCGAGCCGGTGACGCGAGGTCAGGCGGAAGCCCGCCGGGCCGCCCAGGCACGGGTGAGATAGGTCGTCTTCACCGTTTCGGCGTCCCCGATGCGCTCGCGCGCGTACCCGAGGAACTGTTCGAACTTCTCCTCCCCGAGCTGCACACGTACGTCATTGACCGAGCGCCACACCCCGATGTAATGCTCCACGGACTGCTCTACTTCGTGGCGCCCTTCCAAGAGGATCACGTCATCGAATTCGGGGCTGGCAGCAAGTCGGTCGGAAAGTTCGTCCATGAGTCCCTGCCGGGCGGAGGAGACTCGTTTCATGTCCGGCTTCAGCCTGCCCAGTTCTGCCTCGATGTCCGTCAGCAGTGGGCTTGCCTGGATATATCGCGGGTTCCACAGGGCGACGAACCAACCGCCGGGTCGTAGTACCCGGCTGAATTCTTTCGTTCCCTTGTCGAAGTTCACCCAGTGAAATGAGGAGGCCATGGTCACGAGATCCGCCGATTGCGGGGGAAGACCAGTGTCCTCGCCGCTCCCCGCACGCCACGTGATGTCGTGGCGGGCCGAGTCCCTTGCTCCTGTGGCCCGCATCGTGTCGTTGGGGTCGACGGCGGTAACCGTTCGAAATCCCGCTTCGGCGAGGGTGCGGCTCCAGATTCCGGTACCGGCCCCCACATCGACCGCGTCGCACTTCTCCGCCGCCCCGCCCAGAAGACCGATGAGCGCGGAGACGACCGATGGCGCGTAGCCTTCCCGGTATTTGGAGTAGTCCTCTGCCAGACTCGTGAAGTCGCCGTGCTTGAGTGTCGTGGTCATAGGGAGGCCTTTCTACGTCGGACGTTCTACGTCGGAGGGTCGAAGGCGATAGACCTTCGCTCGCGATGGCGGAGTCACCGGCAGGTGGACTCCTCCACGCATGCCGCCAGGATGCGCGAGGCGGCGGCCCCCGGATCCACGTCGGAGAAGTTGGCGATCTGCAGGTCGGGCTTCACGGGAAACTCAGGCTTGACGCCTATCCCGACGATCTCCTTGTCATCCGCCTGGCCATAGACCCCCTTACTGTCCCTTCTCTTCAGCTCCTCCAGCGGAACATCGAGAAACACCTCAAGGTATTGATCGATGTTCTTCCTGTTCCACTCGTGAACCTCGTGGAAGAGAGAGATGGTCGAGCAGATGACGAACTGCCCCTGATCGGCCAGCATTCGACTGAACCGGGCATAGGTGTAGGCCATTTTTCGCCTGCTCTCGCGATCGAATGACCTGGTTTCCCCGACGGCCTCCCGCACTATGTTGCCGTCCAGGAGGACCGGCTTGACGCCAAGGCCGCGCAACCGATCGGACAGAACGTTGGATACCGTCGTCTTGCCCGACTCCGCAAGGCCGGTTATCCAGACAACGCCACCTTCGCGCACAATCGGCGAACAAGGGAGAGAGTCGTCGGACACAGAAATTTTGTCGACAGTGGTCATGAGGTCGCCCTCCGGAACGAGAGACTGCCGGAACTGACGGATTTGGGAGAAGGTCCGCGATTCGACGGGCGCCTAAAGGGTCGGCCCGAAATCCTCCGTGAACTCCCCATGAACACTAAGGAAATGACGTAGCGGCGTCAACAAATGAGTCAATGACGGCACGGGCTACGCAATTCGCTTACCCCGCCATTCCCTGGCGACGCAACCTCAACAGGACGGGGCCGCTTTGTACCGCCCACAACCAGCCGGAAAGGGCAGAGCGCTAAGTAAGCACTTATGGCCGCCCAAATCCTCCCAAAGTAGCCTTGCGGAAGGTGTCATACGTGGGCCCACTGCGGCTTATGTGGCGTGTGTCACATTGCGTGAGGGGTGTGATTACGCCATCGGGCACGGCTGCATGGCGACACCGGGCCGCCGACACCGGTCCGCCGACACCGATCCGGGTGCGGTCGCGGAGCCGCGTTCACGCGTTCACGCGTTCAGACAGCGGCTACCGCCGTTCCCACTGCTCCATGGCGATCTCGTACCGTACGCCTCCGAACTCGGCGCCCTCGATCATCTCCATGTCGGGAGGAGTGGGGATGGTTTCCGCGAGCGTCATTCCGAGCTTCTCCATGACGTTGCGCGAACCACTGTTCACCGTCATCGTCTCGGCCCAGACCATGCGCGCGCCGCGCCCCGTGAATGCCTTGTCCAGCAAGGCCCGCGAGCCCTCCGTGGCGTACCCCTTGCCCCAGGCGGCCCGGCGCAGCCGGTAGCCGAGCTCGACCTCGTCCAAGGGGCCCTCCCGCTCGGGACGGAGGATGAACCAGCCGATGAACGCGCCCCCGTCCTTCTCGTGCGCGGCGAAAACACCGAGGTCGCCGCCCCACCTCTCGTAGCCCGCGAGGATGCGCGGCAGGTGGCGCTCGCGGATGAGTTCCGGCGGGGTCGGACTGCCACCGGACAGGTAGCGCATGACCGCCGGGTCACTGTCCAGCTCGATCAGCAGGTCCGCGTCGCCGGCGGTGAAGTGGCGCAGGGTCAGGCGGTCGGTCTCCAGGTAGGTCTCCACAAGTCGATCATGCCTGAGCCGGGTTGGACGGCCCAACCGATTTCTCGGCTACGCCGAGCCGAGGCCGTACTCGTCCTTGACCTTCACCTCGGTGACCGACCGGCCCTCCGGGAAGACCTTCCGCCAGTCGCCGATCACATGGAGCTCGTCGGTGCCCATCGCGCGGACGACGGTGAGCCCTTCGTCGTACGCCTTGTATGCCTTCATCCAGAGGTTGGCGAAGGCCTGCGAGCGGATGAGGTGCATCCAGTCCGGGCGGTTGAGCTCACGGTTGTAGTTCGACTCCCCCATCGTGGAGACGAACTTGGAGTACATCGCCTTCACGTACTCCAGCGTCACCTCGTCGTCCTCGGCGATCGCCCGGTCGCGGGCGTCCTTCAGGGCGATGCGGAACTTTTCGAGAAGTCCCTCGGTCGCGCCGGAGGTGTACGACTCGTGGATCCGGGGCGGGTCGCACAGCCCGTACTTCGGCGACGAGAGGCGCAGGAGCAGGCGCAGGGTGGGCTCGGTGATCCACAGAGGGCCCGGTTCGTCGCGGTTGCCGATCGGGTTCGGCAGGACGCCCTCGTGGTCCCAGGCGGGCGGCGTGACGAGGTGGACGCCTGCGCGGCGACGGTCGTGGTCGAAGCCGGTGGAGTGCTCCAGCCGGCCGATGGGGAGGTGGGTCTTGAGCGCGGAGAGATAGGCGCCGTTGACGTCGAGGGCCGTCACCTCGTGGGCGCCGGGCGGGAGTTCGGGCCGGGTCCACTTGGGCCGGGCCTCCCAGATCTGGTCCGCGCCGCGCGCGGTCTGCTTGCGCAGGATGTCCGGGATCCAGGGGTGCGCCACGATGTCGTACCGACCGCCCTTGCGGGTCTCGTCCAGCAGGGCCATCGCGTCCGGGATGGCGCGCTTGACCAGGGCCGCCGTGGCGGCTTCCACGTCTCCCGCGTGGGCGGCGAGCGCCTCCTTCACGGCTTGCCCGATCGCGTCCGGCACCTCGGCGGCGGTCTGCGTCCTGCGACCTGCGGGGAGGAGTTTCACCGCGTCCGCCCGGCGGGCGGGTGCGGGAGCCTGAGCGGTGGGGGTCCGGGTTGCGGAGGGTGGGGCTGGTGATGGCTCCGTCGTAGCGCCGGTACCGCATTCGGCCGAGTCCAAGTGTTGCGGGAAGCCCTCGACCTGGTGGGTGGCGGGTCGGCCGCACAGGACGCACGGTTCGGGGCGGGACAGGCGCTCGGCAGTGCTGTCGGCCGTGTCGTCGGCTGTGCTGTCGGCCGTGCTGTCGGACGCGTTGTCCTCCGGGGACTTCGCCGTCGCCGTCGCCGGTACGGTTTCGCCCGCGAGGTCGGCCACAGGCCCGGGGGCGGGTTCGGGCTCGGGCTCGGGCTCGGGCTGCGGGGCGAGCCTGGTGCGGGCCGAGTCGAGGAAGTACGCGTACTTCTCGCGAATGCCGCCGGTGGGTTCGCGGCCTGATTCCCAGCCGCCCACGGTGTTCGGGCGCACCCCGATCGCGCGCGCCACCTGCGCCTGCGACAGGCTCAATGCCTCACGCAGCCTGCGGCGTTCCTCGGCGGGCGGCAGCTCCACCTCCGGGCCCGAGGCGGCCAGCAGCGCGTCGATCGCGTCGAAGTCACTCACCGTCGGGCCTCCTTCGCCGAAGCCTGAGGGGTCCGAGCAGTCGAGGTGACCGGGGCAGCCGGGGAGGTCGGTGCAGCGGTCGCGGCACGGCGCCTCGGGACCGTACGGCGACGGTCCGCGGGCAGCGCCTCGCACGCGCGGGTGGGACCGGCCAGCAGGTCCAGCACATCGATGCCGTAGTGCGCGGCGATCACGTCGCAGTCGTCCAGGCCCCAGGCGGCGGTGCCGGACTGACGGCGTGACACCTGTGTCTGGTCGACGCCCAGGACGGCGGCGAGACCTGCCTGCGTGTCGCCGGTGGCCTGCATCAGCGCGGCCACCGCGGCACGCAGTCGCTCCACGGAAGACATCCCCATGGCCTCAGCCTATCCAATGAGGCAGCGGTATCCGCACGTGGCTCGCGGATATCGCATGACTGTTGAGTGTGGTGCATCTCGGGGTGGTTCCAAAGATGCTCCCGGCTCCCGGCTCCCAAGGCGTTACGAGACGCTCCGCGGGTGCGGAAGCGCGGGCGTCGGCCCGGCCACGTTCGATCACTCCCTCGCGGTGCCGTTCCGCCAGACGAAGACCTCGGTGCTCGGAACGCGTTCGGAGAACCGGCCCGACGCGGAGGCATCCCGCAGCAGCCCGCGCAGGTCGGCCTCGAAGCGGGCGCGCTGGGTGCCGAACAGGTGCGGGGCCGAGCTCGACAGGGAGAAGACACCCGCGACGATGTCGTCGGCCGAGCGCACCAGGGGCTGTCCGCCGGGGACGACATAGCGGTGCGGTCCCGTGAAGCCCGCCCGGGCGTAGACCGCCGTCTCGCCGCCCGGGGTGCCCTGCGGCAGCACGCCCTGGCCGGCCCTGCGGACCGGCCCCAAGTACTGCCTGACCAGGTCCGCCACGGCCTCGTGGGGTGGCGTGGGGTGCGGGAGCCTGCCCATGCCCTGGTCCGCGCGTTGGTCCGCAGTCCGGCCCGCCCTCTTCAGGTCCGAGATGTGCACCAGGGCCCCGCCGGGGCGGAGCATGCCCTTGACGGTCGCGGCCACCACGTCGCGGTCCATCCAGTGGAAGGACTGGGCGAACACCGCGACGGTGAACGTGCCGAGCCCCGCGGGCAGTTCCTCCGCTCGCACCCGCACCCATCGGGCCCGAGCGGCCACACCCCGCGCGGCGGCCTCGCGCCCCGCCTCGGCGATCATTCCGGGGTCCGGGTCCACGCCCACCACCTCGCCGAACAGCGGGGCCAGGGTGAGCGCGAGGGTTCCCGGACCGCAGCCGACGTCGATGAGCCGCCCGCGTCCGTCGAGGTCCAGTACCTCTGCGAGAAGTTCCGCGAGGCCGGGGGCGTAGGGCAGCCTGCCGCGCGCGTAATAGGGGGCGGATCCCGCGAACAGCGTGTCGTCCCACTCCCAGCCGCCCACCATGCCCGCTCGCCGCCTCTCGCCGGATCCGCGTCAACCGTACGCGGGCGGGGTCCCCGCCTCCGGTAATCTGGATCTTTTCCCGCGGAGGAGTTGCATCAGTGGAGTTCCGGCTGCTTGGAGCGGTTTCCGTCGCCACTGAGGTGGGGGTGCTGCCGCTCGGTCCCGCCAAACGGCGCAGCCTGCTCGCCGCCCTGCTGCTCAGGCCCAATCACCCGGTGCCGGTGGAACAGTTGACGGACGCGCTGTGGGACCACGAGCCGCCCGCGCGGGCCCGCGGTGTCATCCAGGGCCATGTCTCGCGGCTCCGGGTCCTGCTCGCCGGTGCGGAGGCCGACATGTTCGGCGTCGAACTGCTCACGCAGGGCACGGCGTACGTCCTGCGGATGCCGGAATCGCTCCTCGACGCCCACCGTTTCGAGGAACTCGTGACGCTGGCCCGCAGTCAGCGCGCGCCCGCCGACGCCGTGGCGATGTACCAAGAGGCGCTGTCCCTGTGGCAGGGGCCCGCGCTGACCGGCGCGTATCCCAGTCAGCCCCTGCAGGCGGCCGCCCAGGCCCTGGAGGAACTGCGCCTCGCCTCCGTGGAGTCGCTGGCCACGGCGTACTCGGCGATGGGCGAGCACCCGCGGGCCGCGGCCGTGCTGCGGGCGGAGGCGAGCGTCCACCCGCTGCGCGAATCGCTGTCCGCCGCGCTCGTACGGGAACTCCATCGGGCCGGACGCCGTTCGGAGGCGCTCGACTGGTTCCACCGCACGCGACGGCTGCTCGCCGACGAGTTGGGGGTCGACCCCGGCAGGGAACTGGCCGACGCGTACGCGGTCGTGCTCCGCGGGGAGGACGACAGGCACGACGCGGTGCGAAGACCGGGCTCGGTCTCGCACGCGCCGTCACACCTGCCGTCACGCCTGCCGTCGCACCCGTCAGAGGCTTCGCCCACGGCCCTCGCGTCCACTTCAGCCGGTTCCACCGCAGCGGGCCCCACTGCTACCGGTCCCACCGCAGCGGACCCCACTGCTGCCGGTCCCCAGGCCGCCGTTCCCGCTTCTGGCGTCTCCGCTCCTCCCTCCTCCGGCGTGGTGTCGGCGCCGGGCGCGGCCCCAGTTCCAATAGCTGTCCCCGTCCCCGACCCCGTCCCCTTCCCCTCTCCCTCCCCAGTCTCCGGCCTCCCCGTCTCCCCTCCCCCGGGGCTGATCGACCTGCTGCCACGCATGCCGCGCGGGTTCCACGGGCGCTCCGGGGAACTCACCGCGCTGTCCCGCGCCGCCGCGGGCGAAGCGCCCGTCTGTCTGGTCACCGGGCCCGCGGGCGTCGGCAAGACCGCCCTGGTGGCGCACTGGGCCCACCGCAACCGCGACCAGTTCCCCGGCGGGCTGCTCTACGCCGACCTGCGCGGGTTCAGCGACACGGGCGAGCCCGCCCACCTCGAAGTGCTGCGGGAGTTCCTGCTGGCGCTGGGTGTGGCGCCGCGCAGGATCCCGGAGTCGGCCGGCGCCGCCTCCGCGCTGTTCCGTTCCCTGTGCGCCGAGCGCGAGCTCCTCGTCGTACTCGACAACGCCCGCGCGTCCGAGCAGGTCAGAGAGCTGCTGCCGGGCGGGGCGCAGTGCGTCACCGTGGTCACGAGCCGGTACCGGCTGCGTGGCCTCATCGCGTCCGACGCCGCCCGCCCCGTCCCCGTGGACGTCCTCGAAGCGGACGACAGCACCGCACTGCTCGCCGCTGTGCTCGGTAAGGAGCGGGTACTGGCGGAGGAGGTGGCCGCCCGGCGCCTCGCGACGTTGTGCGGCGGGCTGCCGCTCGCGCTGCGGGTGGCCGCCGCGCGCCTCGCGGACCAGCCGGACTGGTCCTTGAGCGCGATGGGCGACGAACTGTCCGACGAGTCACGCCGGTTGAGCCTTCTGAACGTGGAGGACACGGGTGTACGGGCCGCGCTGCGGCTGACGGTGCGCCGACTGTCCGAGGACGCCGCGCACCACTTCGCCCACCTCGGGCAGCACCCGGGCACGCACGTCGACCGGTACGCGGCCGCGGCCCTCGCGGGCACGGATCCGGAGTCGGCCGAGGCAGCCCTCGACGAGCTCGCCGCGGCGCACCTGGTCATCCGGACCGCACCGGACCGCTGGACCCTGCACGACCTCGTACGGCTGTACGCGCGCGGCCTCGACGCAGGTCCCGACACCCTGGCGCGGGGGCTCGACCACAGCGTCGCGACGGCGCTCGCCGCGGCGGACGCCGCCGAACCCGGCGACGAGTCGTGCTTCTCACTGCCCCCCGACTTCCATCAGCCGCGGGCGACAAGGGAGTTCACCGACCGCGAGCAGGCCATGGACTGGTACGCGGCCGAGCGCGACGACCTGACGCTGGCCGCGGCCGCCGCGCACGCCGCCGGGCTGCACGCCAGGACCTGGCGGATCGTCCTCGCGCAGTGGCCGCAGATCGTGTGGCGGGTGCGGGACGACTGGACTCCCCTGCTGCGCACGGCACTTGAGGCGGCGCGGGCCGACGGTGACGCGCGCGCCGAGTCACGGGTCCTCGCCCTGCTCGGGTGGGTGCTGACGGAGGAGGGGCGCACCGGGGAGGCCCTGGCCCATCTGGAGGCCGCGCCCGTGCTCGCCGCCCGGGCCGATGACACCCGCGGCGAGGCGACCGCGTTGATCAACCTGTCGTTGGCGCAGTCGGAACTCGGCAGCCCCGAGGAGGCCGCCGAGGGGTGCGCGCTCGCGGCGGAGCTGGCGCACAGCGTCGGCGACCGGAACACCGAGCGCCTGGCGCTGTACCACCTCGCCCGGCACCGCCTCGACGCGGGCGAGTGGCAGCCTGCGTTCGAGACGGCGGTCGCGGCGCTCGACCTGGACAGCCCTTCGGAGGCCTCGACCGCGGCCAGGGTGCTGCTGCGCACCGTGATCGGGGAGGCGCTCCTGGGCATGGGCGACGAGGCCGAGGGCATCCGGCGGCTGGAGGCCGCGGCGCGTGAGGCGGAGGCCTGCGGCTACGACGACGGCGCTGTCCGCGCGCTCGGGGCGCTGTTGCGGGTGTCGGCGGACGCGGGGCTGCAGGCGCGGTACGACATGGCGATGGTGCGGCTGATGGCTCGTACGTGAGCGTGCGCGTCCGTGAGCGTGACCGTGCGCGGCCGTGAGCGTGCGCGTATCGCCGGGAGCGCAGGCCAGCACTTATGCGGCGCCGACGCCGGTACGGGCTTCCACCAAAGGTCGCTTCACACCGTGGGCATCGTCACACCACGGGGCGCGTCACCCCGCGGACCTCTCCGTCCCACCGTCGGCGCCGTCCGCCTCACGCGTCGCGTGCTCGGTGAGCTGCTTGTTCACCTCGCGGGCCTGCTCGGCCAGCCGGCCGGCCCGCGCCTCGGCCTGGTCCGCGCGGGCGTTGATGCGGGCGATGTCGTCCTCGATGACCTTCAGGGCCAGCTCGGTCGCGGCGTCCGCTTCCTGCGGCGGGAGGTCGCCGGGCAGGGCCTCCAGCGCGCTCTTGACCGCGGGGATGCCGCCGCGTGCGTGGATGTCTTTCCAGAACTGGTAGTCCATCACGCCATCTTGGCCGATCGACCGCCGTCGACGCGAGGCGGTGCGAGAGGGGCGGTCACGAGCCCCCTCCGGGCGCCCCCGCCCGGGTCGGCGTGCTGAAGTCCAGGAGGTCCTCGGCGGTCTGCTGGGTCTCCTCCGCGGCCTTGCGGGCCGTGGCGACGACGTCGCCGTGTTCCTGGACGAGGGTGTGGTAGATCGGCGCCTGGGTGGCGTCATTGGCCGGCATGACCTGCGGCTCCTTGGTTCGGGGACTGCGTTGCTCGGGTCGGCCGTGTGCGGCCGACCCGCGACCTTACGCGAACTCGGTGCGTCGATGGCACCCGACCCCGATCATGAGATGGCCGCTTGTGACGTCTTTCACACGCGGCGATCGGGTCCGTCCCGGTGACTCAGGAGCAGTACGTGTCGCGGTCGGGCCGCTCACCCGTGGCCAGGAAGCGGGAGACGGTCCGGTCTCCGCAGGCGTTCCCGTTGGCGAGGTAGGAGTCGTGGCCGGTGGCGTCGACGGTCACCATGGTGGCCCGGCGGCCGAGGGCGTCGCGCAGCTTCAGGGCTCCGGCCAGCGGAGTGTTCGGGTCGCGCTCGTTCTGGACGAGCAGGATGTTGGACGGGCCCCGGTCGGTGATGCGTACCGGCGCCTGCTTCGGCTCGAACGGCCGGGCGGCGCAGAGCATCGCGTTCCTGGGCATGCCCGCGGTGAGCGGGAAGGCGGTGCGGCTCTCGGCGGCGCCCTTCCGGTACACGGCCGCCGACCTGGGCCACGCGACGTCGTTGCAGAGGGTCGCGGAGCCGACGGCGACGGAGTTCTGGACCGCCTTCTCGGGAGGCGCGGGAGGCGCGGACGGCAGGCTGCCCTGCCGGGCGCCGAGGATCAGTCGGGCGAGGGCGGGGAAGTCGTCGGGGTCGTCCATGGCGTTGAGCATGGTCTGCCGCAGCACGTTGCCGTTGAGTTCCGCCGGGTTGGCGCCCTCCCAGGGGATCGGTTCGCGGTCCAGGCGGGCGGCGAGGCGGAGGAAGAGCGGGCGCACCTCGGCCGCCGTCCTGGCCAGGCGGTCCTTGTTGCCGGGCGCCGCGGCCCACGCGGCGAACGCCGGGAAGGTGTCCTCGACGCCCCGCTCGTGGGCCGCGAGCCAGCCTCGGCCGACGCGGGTGGGATCGGGATCGTCGTTGCTGTCCAGGACGACGCGGTCGGTACGGTGCGGGAACAGCTGGCTGTAGACCGCGCCGACGTACGTGCCGTACGAGACCGCCCACGCGGAGAGTCTCTCCTCGCCGAGCGCCGCACGGATGCGGTCGATGTCGCGGGCGTTGTCGGCGGTGCTGATGTGGCGCAGGAGTTCGCCGCCGTTGCGCGCGCAGGCGTCAGCCGTCCGTTGCGCGGCGGCCATGTTCTCGGTGACGGAGCCGTCGGGGGCCGGCCAGGGGCGCAGCTTGGAAGCGGCGAGGTCGGCGTGCTCGAAACCACAGGTGACGGGCGTGGAACGGCCGAGACCGCGGGGGTCGAAGCCGATCAGGTCGTGGCTGTCCCGCACGCTCCGGGGCAGCTTCTGCCCCTTGCGGGACGGGTCGTCGATGCTGGATCCGCCGGGTCCGCCGGGGATGAGCAGGAGGGCGCCGCGGCGGGTTGCGGGCTTCTCGCCGCGGACACGGGAGATGGCCAGCTCGATCTTCTCGCCGTCGGGGTGCGCATAGTCCATCGGGACGTCGAGGGTCGCGCACTCCTGCCGGGAGTCGGGGCCGTGGCCCGGGCAGGAGGTCCAGTCGAGCGCCGGAGACTCTCGGGGCGCCGTCCTCGTCGACGTCGTCTCCGGCGAGGAGGGCGATGCGGTCGCGGCGAGCGGTGTGGTGAGGGTCAGGACGGCGGCGGAAGTGGTGAGCAGGGCAGCGGTGCGCTTGTTCTTGGTCGTGCTCTTCGTCGTGCTCTTCGTCCTGCTCTTCGTCGTGCTCTTCGTGATGTTCTTCGTCATGCGGATGAGCTTCACCGCTCTCCACGGACGGCCACATCCTCCCAACTGGCCGCTACGGGTGGGGTTTTACCCCGAACGATCACCTAGGGGGTTCGAACGCGGCGCCGCCACACGCGTGAGGGACGGCCCCGTCCGGGTACCCGCAGACGGACATCTGGAGGAGCCCATGCCACTCACGTTCCGCAAGAGTTTCCGGATACTTCCCGGGGTGCGGCTGAACATCAACAAGCGCTCGTGGTCCCTCACCACGGGCGGTCGCCACGGACCCCGACGCACCCACAGCAGCACCGGCCGACGCACCACGTCGATGGACCTGCCGGGCCCGTTCGGCTGGCGCCGCACGACGAAGCGGCGTTGAAAAAACCGATTCCGTGACGCAGCACGCACTGTTACGGTCGCCGACATGAAGAAGCGCGCTGCGATGACGACGACGCCGGAGAGTGTCCCGGCGCGCTGACCGATGTTCGAGTCCGAAGCCCCGGGGCGAGTGCCCCGGGGCTTCGTCCTGCGGTCACTCGCCCAGCATCCGCGAGGAGACCTGACCCCATGCACGACCAAGACCTTCACACCCCTCAGCACCCGAACGACCACCGCAGACTCGGCCGCGAACTCGGCCTGTTCGGCACCGACCCACTGATCGGCGCGGGGCTGCCGTACTGGCTGCCGGACGGGGCGGCCGTGCGGCACGCCCTGGAGGAGTACATCCGCGACGCCGAACGGCGGGCGGGCTACCGGCACGTGTACTCGCCCGTGCTCGGCAAACGCGAGCTCTACGAGATCTCCGGCCACTGGTCGCACTACAGCGACGACATGTTCCCGCCGATGGACCTGGGCGGCGAGCAGGTCGTCCTGCGGCCGAGCCTGTGCCCGCACCACGCGGTCATCTACCGCTCCCTCTTGCACAGTTACCGCGACCTCCCGCTGCGCATGGCCGAGCTCGGCGGCATGTACCGAGCCGAACTGTCCGGTGTCCTGGGCGGGTTGAGCCGCGTCCGGGCCATCCACCTCAACGACGCCCACATCTTCTGCACCCTGGACCAGGTCGCCGACGAGGCGCGCGCCGCGCTGGAGATGATCCGCCGTGCGTACGACGCCCTCGGCATCCGTCCGTCCCGCCTGCGGCTCTCCCTTCCGGGACCCGGCGGCAAGTACGTCGCCGACCCCGAGAAGTGGCGGCGCTCCACCGCCCTGCTGACCGAGGTGCTCGACCGTTCCGGGTTGGCCTACGAGTCCGAGGAGGGCGAGGCCGCGTTCTACGGACCGAAGATCGACGTGCAGGTCGTCGACGGAGCGGGGCGCGAGTCGACCCTCTCCACCGTGCAGGTCGACTTCCACCAGCCCGAGCGGTTCGATCTGCACTACGTCGGCGCGGACGGCGCCAGACACCGTCCGGTGATGGTCCACCGCAGCATCATCGGGAGCGTGGAGCGGGCCGTGGCTCATCTCATCGAGCAGCACGGCGGGGCGTTCCCCGCCTGGCTGTCCCCCACCCAGCTGGTGGTCCTGCCGGTCTCCGGGGCTCAGTTGCCGGGCGCCGAGCGCCTCCTGCGCCGGTGCGCCGAGCTCGGGCTGCGGGCCGAGCTCGCGTCACCCGAGCAGGGGTCCCTGGGCGCCCGCGTCCGGGCCGCCCGTCTCGTGCCCTATCAGGCCGTCGTCGGCGCGCGCGAGGACGCCGACGACCTGGTCGCGCTGCGGCTGCGCGACGGGCGGCGCCTCGATCCGCTGCCGAGCGAGGAGGCGCTGTCCCGTATCGGCTCGCTGGTCGCGGGCCACCGCAGCGAACTGTGGGACGACGGGCCCCGGGCGTAGCCTCTCCCGGCCCCGAGACGCCTGTGCGGGTCGGGGTCCGGCCTCACCCGTGCGGGTCGGGCCCGGCCCCACCCGCGCGGGTCACAGCACCCCGACGACCAGCGTCACGCCCATGACCGCCATCGTCGCGGCGATCAGGGCGTCCAGGGCCCGCCAGGACGCGGGGCGCTCGAAGAAGCCGCTGAGCAGTCGGGCGCCGTAGCCCAGCGCCGCGAACCAGCAGATGCTGCCGAGCATCGCGCCGACGCCGAAAGCCCAGCGAAGCCCGTCGTGACCGGCGGCGACGGAGCCGAGGAGCAGGACCGTGTCGAGGTAGACGTGCGGGTTGAGCCAGGTCATGGCCAGGCAGGCGAGGAGCGCCGCGCGCCGTGACCCGGCCGTCGCGCCGGTGGCGGTCATCGACGTGGGGCGCAGCGCCCTGCGTGCGGCGAGCACGGCGTACGAGAGGAGGAAGCCTCCGCCTATCAGGCCGACGAGGGTCAGCGCCGGGGGCCAGGCCGTGACCACGGTGCCGATCCCGGCGACGCCCGCGGCGATCAGCACCATGTCGGACACGGCGCAGATGGCCACCACGCTGAACACCGCCTGCCGACGGATGCCCTGGCGCAGCACGAAGGCGTTCTGCGAGCCGATGGCGACGATGAGCGAGAGTCCGGTGCCGAATCCGGCGGCTGTGGCGGTCAGTGCTGTTCCCATGGACACCGACGTTAAGGATCCTTGATGTTATAAGTACAGGTAAAGATTCTCATGTAGCTTAAGCAATCGTCATGACGAGGGCAGGAGGCGGACCGGTGCCGGACGCGGAAACGGGAGCGGGGGCGCTGTCGGGGGCCGTGTCGGAGTTGCCGCTGGAGCACGTGCGGACCCTGCTCGCCGTCGTCGACGAGGGCACCTTCGACGCCGCGGCGGCCGCGCTGCACGTCACACCGTCCGCGGTCAGTCAGCGCGTCAAGGCCCTGGAGCGCCGTACGGGCCGGGTCCTGCTGATGCGTACGAAGCCGGTGCGGCCCACCGATTCGGGGCAGGTCGTCGTGCGGTTCGCCCGGCAGCTGGCGCGCCTGGAGCGGGACGCGCGCACCGAGCTCGGCATCAGCGACACGGGCGAGCCCGCCGCGCTGCCGGTCGCGGTGAACGCCGATTCGCTCGCGACCTGGTTCCTGTCCGCGCTGGCCCGGATCCCCGACGAGCTGCGGATCTGTTTCGAGCTGCGCCGTGAGGACGAGGAGCACACCACGTCGCTGCTGCGCGAGGGCTCGGTGATGGCCGCGGTGACGTCGTCGCCGGACGCCGTGGCGGGCTGCACCGTTCGGCGCCTCGGCCGGATGCGGTATCTGCCCGTGGCGTCGCCCGCGTTCGCGGCACGGCGGCTCGGCGGCTGGCCTCGGGTGCCGCTCGGCGAGGTGCTCGCGGACGCGCCCGTGATGTTCTTCGACCGGCGCGACTGCCTGCAGGACGATTTCGCGCGCAAGGTGACGGGCGGGCGTGGCGCCGGTCCTCTGCGGCACTACGTACCCTCGTCGCGCGGGTTCATCGAGGCCATCGAGGCGGGCCTCGGCTGGGGCGTGGTGCCGCGGATACAGGCCGAGCCGCTGCTGCGTGCCGGGACGCTGACCCTGCTCGACGCCGAACGGGTCGTGGACGTACCGCTGTTCTGGCAGCAGTGGAAGCTCGACTCGCCCGCGCTCGCCGCGCTGGCGGAGGCGGTGGTGGCCGCGGCCGGGCGGGCCCTGGACCGGTGAGGCGCCCTCGCGGGAAGGGGCCGCGCGCGGCGTCGACGGGCCCACGCGCGGCGGTGTGGACGTGCGGCGCGGGCGACTCCTGTCTAGCGTCACTGGCATGACGACTGAACCGCAGAGTTACGAGCTGCTGCTTGTGCCCGAGTTCACCGAGGGCGGGGCGGGTCCGGACGGCACAGCGGGCGCGCTGCGTTCCGCGGTGGTGGTGGCCACCGGCGAGACCGGCGCCTCCGGCTATCCGCGGTACGCGGGGGACGGCATGGAGGCGGACATCGATCCGGCGACCCGTGCCGTCGAGGCGCTGCTCGTCGACGGGGCCGAATTGGACTACGGGCTTTCGGTGCGGGTCGGCGACCGGTCGGCCGGCTGACACGCGACGGACGCCTCGCGCGCACCGGCCGAACGGGCCACCGGATTAACCGGGCCGCCGAGCATGACAAAAATAATCGTTGCGTCAAAAACAATGTCGCAACAATCATGTTGAATCATGCAAATCGGATCGTATTATTCTGTGCGATCTGCGCAACGCAGTGCGCCCGCCTTCCCCGTCGGCTGGCTTGAATACATCCCTTTCTTTGGTGCCCACAGAGTGACCGGGTAGGCTTCCGTCCTCGAAATAGGCCGAAGTGAGCACACCTCCTGCCGACTACGTGGGGAGCTGGTCATGCGACCGGACGAGCGGATCGGGGGCCTCGTTCAGTCCCTCTCGGAACACCTGGTCAGGAATGTCGAGGAACACCGACTGGAGGGCGCGCGCCGCGATTTCCTCCAGCGCGGATTCACCACACTGCCCTTCCTCGCGCCCGACCGTGTCAAATCAGCGATTGCGGACGAAATCGAAAGCCTCGTAGCGGAACACGGCGTACGCCGTGGAATCAGTTTCAAGGAGACCGGACATACGCCCCGGCACATGCGCAATGTCCGCCACAGAGAAATCAGCGACCACGGATCCGTCATTCCGGCGGTGTATTCGTCCCCGGAGCTCCTCGGAACTCTGGGCAAGGTCGCCGGTGAGCCGGTGCTCATGTGCCCCTACGAGCCGGAGCGGTACGTGATCACCGAACTGGAGCGGTCCGGTGACACGCACGGCTGGCACTGGGACGACTACAGCTTCGCGCTCGTCTGGGTCGTCGACTGCCCGCCCGCGGAGCACGGCGGATTCGTCCAGTGCGTGCCCCGCACGTACTGGAACAAGCAGGACCCGCAAGTGCACCGGCAGTTCCTGAGGCAGCCCATCCACTCCTTCGAACTACGGCCGGGCGACCTCTACTTGATGCGCACCGACACCACCCTGCACCGCGTCTATCCACTGAGCCGCGGCCGTCGGCTCATCATCAACATGGGCTACGCCTCCCATGCCGACCTGCACAAACAGATCAGCCACGAGACCATGGACGGGCTCTGGCGCGGCTCGCGCGAAGAACAGGCGGAACAGACCGTATGACGTCTGTCGAGGGGGCTCCCGCACCAGCTTCCGAGCCCCCTCAACTGCCGCGGCAGTTGACCACATCGGGGCTCGTCGTCCACTACATCACCTCCGTGATGGGCGCCGGCGTGCTGCTGATCCCCGCGCTGGCCTGGGCCGAGGCGGGGCCGCTGTCCCTGGTCGCGTGGGGGCTGCTGATCCTCTACAGCTACCCCTTCGCCCTGATCTTCGCGAAGCTGTCCGTACGGCATCCCACGAGCAAGGGCGTCGCCCAGTTCGTGGAAGCGGCCTTCGGCGCCCGGGCGGGCCGGATCGCCGCCGTCTTCCTGCTCATCACCCTGCTCGCCGGCAATCCCGTGCTGGGCCTCGCCGCGGGCCGCTATCTGCTCTCGGCCGTCGATCCCACCGCCTCGAACCGGGCGGCGCTGCTCGCGGGCGCCGCCGTCATCGTGTTCTGCGTGGCGCTCAACCTCTGGGGAATCAAGGTGAGTACGCGCGCCCAGCTGGTGGTTCTCGGCGCCGTGGTGCTGTTGCTGGCCGTCGTCATCTGCCTGGCGCTGCCCGAGGGGGACTACACGCGCCTCACGCCGTTCGCACCGCACGGCTGGAGCGCCCTCGGCAGTACGTTGCTCATCTGCTTCTTCGGATTCATCGGCTGGGAGAACGCCGCACCGGTGGCCGAGGAGGTGCGGGATCCCGAACGCACCTTTCCCCAAGGCATTCTCTACGCCGTCAGCTGTGTGGGGCTCCTGTACTTCGCGATGGCTTTCACCGTCTCGGTGGCGCTGCCCGAATCGTCCGCGCACCATTCCGGCGGGTCGGGACAGTCGGATCTGACGGCGTTCGTGCGACTCCTCCAGGTGGCCACCGGCAGCAGTCTGCAGAGCAGCGGATTTCTCGTCGCCGGGATTCTGCTGCTGCTCACCACCAACGCCTGGTGCCTGGGCACCTCGCGCGTCGTCTTCGCCCTCGCCCGCGACGGCCTCCTGCCCGCCCGGCTGAGCAAGCTCTCCGCCCGGGGCAGAATTCCGGCGCGCGCCGTTCTCGCGCTCCTGCCGGGCTACGCGGTGTCGGTCGTCCTCCTCCTCGTCACCGATTCCAGTGAGACCACCCTCATCAAGGCGTCGTCGGCCACCTACCTGCTCATCTTCCTGATGGCCTTTCTCTCCGCGGCCAGACTGCTGCCCAGGGGCGGCACCGCCCGGCTGAATCTGGCGGTCATCGCGGCCACCGTCGCGATGCTGCCGTTCTTCGGCGTCAGTCTCGTCATCGCGCTGGCGATGCTGCTGCTCTCCGTCATCGCCGAGCGGTGGCTGCGCAAGCGCGTCACCCCACCCACCGAGACAGGAGTCCTCACGTGAGCGCGCGACACATCCTGCGAATACAGGACCTCTCCGCCAAGGAAATGTGCGCCCTGCTCGACCTCGCCGAAGCGATGAAACGCGGCGACGACACACGTGCCCACCTGGCGGGCCGCTGCATCGGCCTGCTCTTCAACGTGCCCTCCACGAGAACCAGGGTCTCCTTCCAGGTCGCCGCCTCCCAACTCGGCGCGGACAGCTTCCCGTACGGGGTGGAGGAGCTCCGACTCGCCAACCGCGAGTCGATCGAGGACACCATCGGCGTACTCAACCGCTACCTCGACGCGCTCGTGGTCCGCTGGTACGACATGAACGAGTACGGCGCGGGCCACCGCCGCCTGCGCGCGATGGCCGAGCGCGCGACGATCCCCGTCATCAACGCGCTGGACGACGAGGAGCACCCCTGCCAGGTGCTCGCCGACCTCATGACGCTGCGCGAGCTGTACGGGGCGCAGGTACCGGCCAAACGGATCGTGTACGCCTGGTCCTACTCGCCGCGGCAGAAGACCCCCGGCGTCCTGCACTCCTCGATGATGGCCGCGGCCGTGCTCGGGCACCGCATCACCGTCGCGCACCCGCCGGGCTTCGCACCGGAGGAACGTGTGACCCGGGCCGCCCGGTCCGTCGCCGCCCGCACCGGCGCGAGCATCGAGCTCACCCACGATCTGGAGGGGGCCGTCCAGGGCTGTGCGGCGGTGTACACCCTGAGCTGGAAGTCCCCGACGCTCATCGGCCAGGAGGAGATCCAGGCGAGGACCCGGCTCGCGGACCGGTGGCGGATCACCGCACCGCTGATGCGATCGGCCGGTGACGGTGCGGTGTTCCTCGACTGCATGCCCACCAATCGGGGCGAGGAGGTCGACGCCGAGGTGAAGGACGGCCCGTGGTCGAAGATCTTCCAACAGGCCGAGAACCGGCTCCACACCCAGAAGGCCCTGCTCACCCAGTTGTTCGACGGCACGCTCCAGGGAGGCCCGCGATGACGGCGACCGGGTCCGGTGCGCGGGTGGCGCTGGTCACCGGGGGCGGCGGGGGCATCGGCGGCGCCGTCGCGCGGCGGCTGGCGGACGAGGGCGTGCACGTCGCGGTCGTCGACCGGGACCACGAGGCCGGAGCGGTGGCCGGGCGCATCCGCGAGGCGGGCGGCCGCGCCGAGTCGTTCCTGTGCGACGTGGCCGCGGAGGGCGAGGTGTCGGCCCTGGTCAACCAGGTCACCGACCGGCTCGGCACCATCACCGACGTGTGCTGTGTCGCGGGCAGCATCCGACGCGGCACGGTGCCGGAGCTGTCCCTGGCGGACTGGCACAGGTCGTTCGCGGACAACGTGGACTCCGTCTTCCTGGTGTGCCGGGCGGTGCTGCCGCTCATGGAGCGGGCCGGGCACGGCAGCATCGTCACCGTGGCCTCCGGCTGGGGGCTACGCGCGGGGAAGAAGGCCGCCGCGTACTGCACCGCCAAGGCCGGTGTGGTGATGCTGACGCAGGCCATGGCGCTGGACCACAGCCCCGCGGGCATCCGGGTCAACTGCGTCGCCCCCGGCGACACCCGTACGCCCATGCTCGCCCGTGAGGCGCGTCAACTCGGGCAGTCCGACGCCGAGTTCCTCGCGGAGGCCGCCGACCGGCCGCTGGGCAGGATCGGCACGCCCGAGGACATAGCCGCCGCGGTGGCCTTCCTCGCCGGGCCGGACGCCGACTTCATCACCGGCACCGTGCTGAGCGTCGACGGTGGGGGCGGCGTCTGAGACGCACGGCGGAAGGCGGGGTCAGTGGGGAAGAGGTGACACCGGCCGCTCGAAGAACGTCTCCAGGGAGACGGTCGCCTGCGTGCCGCTGACCCCGTCGATCGCGTACAACCGGCGCAACACGTCCTGCAGTTGCCCGGTGGTCGCCGTGCGGACCTTGACCAGGACCGACGCACTGCCCGCGATGACGTGCGCCTCCTGGATCTCGGGTATCGCCTCGAACGCGGCCGCGGACTCCCCCATCCACGCCGTCGAGTCGACCATCACGAAGGCGAGGACTCCGCGGTCGAGCGTCGCGGGGTCCACCTCGACGGTCGTGCGCCGGATGACTCCACGCTCGCGCAGCTTGCGCACCCGCTCGTGGGCGGCGCCCGCGGAGAGTCCGGCTCCCTTGCCGAGCGCGGCGTACGAGATGGTCGCGTCCTCCTGGAGGAGGGCGATCAGCCGACGGTCGATGTCATCCACGGTCACCATGGCGCAACCATACAGTGTTCTGACATAGTCATGATCGACAGAACGACATTCACCCACCGGTCACCAAGGGGCATCCATGTCTGGCAATGACAGCACCTCTCCGTACGAGATCCTGGACGAGCGGTTCCGTACCGGACGGTGCGCGAACGGGGACGACCGCCTCGAGCAGCTGTACGGCGGATGCCGGTGGGCCGAAGGCCCGCTCTACCTGCCGGCCTGGCGTCAGCTGATCTGGAGCGACATCCCCAACGACCGCCTGCTCCGCTGGGACGAGACGACGGGCGACGTCGCGGTCTTCCGGTCGCCCGCCGGGCACGTCAACGGCAACACGATTGACCGCGAGGGCCGGCTGGTCAGCTGCGAGCAGGGCAATCGTCGGGTCACCCGCACCGAGCCCGACGGGCGGATCACCGTGCTCGCCGATCGGTACGACGGCAAGCGGCTGAACAGCCCCAACGACGCGGTCGTCCGCTCCGACGGATCGGTGTGGTTCTCCGACCCGGACTTCGGGATCACCAGCGACTACGAGGGTTTCCGCGCCGAGCCCGAGATCGACGGCCTCAACGTGTACCGGATCGATCCGTCCACGGGCGAGGTCCGGCTGGTCGCGGACGGCTTCGGGGCGCCGAACGGCCTCGTGTTCTCACCCGACGAACGGCAGTTGTACGTGTCGGACACGCGGGGCGGCTGCATCCGGGTCTTCGACGTGCGCGAGGACGGCACGCTGTCCGACGGCAAGGTCTTCGCGGAGGCGAAGGACGGCGTCAGCCGGTTCGACAACATCCGGTTCGACGACGGCGGCCGCTTGTGGGCCGCCGCCATCGAGGGAGGGGTGCACTGCTACGACCCCGACGGCACCCTCATCGGGCGGCTCCGGGTGCCGGAGCCGGTGTCCAACATCGCCTTCGGCGGGCCGAAGAACAACCGGCTCTTCATCACGGCCACCAGCTCGCTGTACTCACTGGTGATGTCCGTGACGGGGCTGCCCCGGGTGCGCGCCTGAACGGCCCCGGCCGCAGGCGCCGCGCGCTCACTCCGTGGCTTCCGCCTCCACGGGCTTGGGGATGAGGAAGGACGTCGCGAAGGCCGCCGCGATGAGGGCGACTCCGGCGATCATGCCCGCCGTGTAGCCGGCGGGCGACGTCTCGTCGGCCGGTGCCGCGGCGGTCTGCACGGCGTACAGGACAGCGAAGCTGAGACCCGCGCCGAGGTTGAAGGCGCCCGCGTTCAGACCCGGCAGGAAGCCCGGGTTCTCCTTCGGGGAGAGCACGATGCCGAGGCCGTTGAGGACGATGTTGCCCACGCCCGCGTAGGTGACGCCGATGAGGACCGACGCGAGCAGGAGCAGCAGCCGCGAGTCGGCGTGCAGCGTGAACAGCATCAGGGCGACCGTCACGGCCGAGCCGATGAGGCCGAGGCGCAGGATGCGCCCGTAGCCGTACGTGGCGGCGAGGCGGCCGGCGAGGGGGCCCATGGCCAGGCCCGCGAGGGCGTACGGCGTCAGGGTCCACCAGGCGGACTGCTCGGCGCCCATGCCGAAGCCGGCCTGGGCGTCCTGGGCGAAGGCCGGGATCATGCCGTTCATCACGGCGAACACGCCGGTCATGGTGAGGACCGTGGTCAGCAGCAGCGCCCAGGTGGAGCGCTGGCGCAGATGGCGGGTGGCCACCAGAGGGTGGCTGCTGCGGTCCTCGGTGCGCCAGAACAGCGCGAAGGCGACGGCGGTGACGACGAACAGGGCGACGACGAGCCCCCAGTTCGCCGCGCCGAGCTTGCCCGCCTCGTTCAGGGCGATCAGGGCCGCGCCGACCGAGATGACGAGCAGGGTCACGCCGGGCCAGTCCATGCGGGTGTCGGCGGTGTCGGCGGCCTTCGACTCGGGGGTGAGCGTGGCGACCAGGAGCGCGGCGATCGCCGCCACGCCGGCCATGGCCCAGAACACCGACTGGAAGCCGTAGTGGTCGGCGAGGTAGCCGCCGCCGAGGGAGTCGAGGCCCGCGATGCCGCCGTTGACGGCGGTGATGACGCCGAGGAGGGTGCCGTACTTCTTCGGCTCGTGGACCTCGTTGCGCAGCATGATCAGGCAGAGCGGCACGGTGGGTCCGGAGACGCCCTGGATGACGCGGCCGGCGAAGAGCATCGGCACGCTCTCGGCGAGCGCGGCGACCACACAGCCGACGACCATGAGCGCCAGCATTCCGGCGAGCACCTTGCGGCGGCCGACGAGGTCGCCGAGGCGCGGCAGGAAGAGCGAGAAGAGCGCGGCCGAGGTGAAGAACGCGGTCTGGGTCAGGCCGACCTCGGCCGAGGTCGCCCCGAGGGAGTCCTCGATGTTCTTCAGGGCGGGGCTGAGCATGCTCGCGTTGAGCTGGAAGGCGAAGCAGGCCGCGAGGAGGGCGGCGACCAGGACGCCGACGCGCACCGGTCGGGAGCCGCGGGCGCCGCCGGGAGCGGCGGCGGGTTCGGTGAGGGAGGCGTTCATGCGCGCACGTCGCCGATCCGCTCGAGCGCGTCCACGATCAGGTCCCAGAAGCGCTGGTGGTCCAGGTCGACGGCGACCTGGGTGTGGCAGTCGTCGGGCGCGGGCGCCCGGAAGTCCGTCACGGTCATGCCGAGCGTGAGCGTGCCGGTGAGCTCGATGTCCACGGGCGCCTTGCGGACCGTCATGACGCCGGGGTCGATGACGTACGCGACGGCGCACGGGTCGTGGACCGGCGGCGCGTCGAAGCCCTGGGCCTCCAGGTACATGGCGCCGAAGAAGTCGAGGAGCTCATTGACGAAGAGCGCCGGGGCGGTGCCGACCTTGCCGATGCGCTCGATGACCTCGGGGGTGGCGAGGGCCTGGTGCGTCAGGTCGAGGCCGACCATGGTGACGGGCCAGCTCTCGTTGAAGACGATGTGCGCGGCCTCGGGGTCGATCTTGATGTTGAACTCGGCGACGGGACTCCAGTTGCCCGTGTGGTAGCCGCCGCCCATGAGGACGACCTCGCGGACGCGCTCGACGATGCGCGGCTCCTTGCGGGCGGCCAGGGCGATGTTGGTCAGGCCCGCGGTGGGGACGATGGTGATCTCGCCGGGCTCGTGCGCCATGACCGTGTCGATGATGAGGTCGACGGCGTGCCGCTCGTCCAGGGCCAGGGTCGGCTCGGGCATGACGGGGCCGTCGATGCCGCTCTCGCCGTGGATGTCCGGGGCGGTCTCGACATCGCGTACCAGGGGGCGGGGGCAGCCCGCGGCGAAGGGGACACCGGTGATGTTCGCGATGCGGGCCACCGAAAGGGCGTTGCGGGTGACCTTCTCCAGGGTCTGGTTGCCCACCACGGTGGTGACGGCGACCAGGTCGACATCCGGGTTGCCGTGCGCCAGGAGCATGGCGATCGCGTCGTCGTGCCCGGGGTCGCAGTCCAGGATGATCTTTCGGGGCATCGCGGAACCTCTTTGTTCGGCTGAGCCGACGCTGCGCGGCGACGGCTCGGGAAAACGTTCTCCGAAGACTGTGTGCACCGACGCGAATTATGTCAATGGTCAACGACACATCACGGCAAATTCGCCCGGAACGGACAGAGTTCGGAACGGCTTCGATCTTCTGCAGACGCTCACCAATAGGGACATTTCGCCCCGAATATTGGGTCTGGTGACGCCGAAAGCCCGCTGATAACGTTTGCCGAAACACAGCGAAGGGTGGGCGCGGCGTGGCCGACGTAACGCTGAGAGATGTGGCCCGGGCCTCCGGCTGCTCCGTCGCCACGGTCTCCCGGGTCCTGGCCGGCACGCGCCCCGTCGGCGCCGAGACCGCCCGCCGCGTCCGCGAGGCCGCCGACGCGCTCGGCTACCGGCCCAACCACGCGGCCCGGGCCCTGCGCAGCCGCACCACCGGCACGGTCGGGCTCGTCCTGCCGCAGATCACGAACCCCTTCTGCCCCACGCTGGTACGGGAGTTGACCCATGCCCTGCACGCCGAGGGGCGGGCCGTACTCCTCGCCGACTGCGACGACGACCCGGCAGCCGAGGCCGAGTACATCGCGGACCTGCTGAGCCGCCAGGTCGACGCGCTCCTGGTGATCCCGGCGCACGAGGAGCGCAGCAGGGAAGCGGTGCGCGCGGCGGCCGCCCGGGTGCCGCTCGTCCTGATGGACCGGGGCTGCGGGCCCGCCGTCGCGGACTCCGTCGCGGTCGACAACACGGCGGGCATGGCCCTCGTCCTCGACCACCTGGCCGCCACGGGCCGCCGCCGCGTCTGCTTCCTCGGCGCGACGGGGACGGCGTCCGCCGCCGCCGAACGACGTGCCGCGTACGAGGCCGGGTCCGGCGCGCTCGATCCCGGCGCACCGGGCCGGGTGGCCCTCGGCGACTTCTCCGTGGAGTGGGGCCGGGCCGCCGTCGACGAGGTGTGGCCCACCCGCCCCGACGCCCTGGTCTGCGCCAACGACCTGATCGCCATCGGGGCCCTGCAACGCCTGCAGCAGCTCGGCGCCGACGTGCCCGGCACGGTCGCCGTCACCGGCTTCGACGACATCCCGATGGCGGCGCTCTCCGCACCCGGTATCACCACGGTCCGCCAGCCGGTGACCGAACTGGCCGCCGAGGCGGCACGGCTCCTCGCCCGGCGCCTCTCGGCCGCCGACGACGGACCGCGGCGAGCGATACGGCTCGCACCCGAGCTCGTCGTGCGCGAGTCGAGCGTGGCGAGCGTGGCGGGTGACGCGGCAACCGTGGGCGTGGGCCGACAGCGCACCGCCGCTCCCTAGAGCCTGTCTTTGAACCCCCGTCGTCCGCGCGGAGCGCGGGTGCAGCGGCGTCCGGTGCGTGCGATCGGTGTGCGGAGTCCGAGGTCATGTGGCGGAGCCACCTGTCCTTGGACTCCGTGCGCCATGGGGGTCCCCCCTGCTCGAGCGCAGCCGAGAGCTTGGGGGAGTGCGTGCCGGACGCCGGGGCGCAGGCGGGGGTTCAAAGACAGGCTCTAGGCCGCCCCGTCATGCGGGGCGGCCCGGGGAGTGCTTCGGCCGGTCAGCGTCGGACCCGCCACGTGAGCGAGTCGGTCAGCAGGCGGCGCAGCTGGGGGTCGCGGACCGCGCGCGTCGGGTCCGTGGCGCGGAGCGTCACCTTGTGCGCGCGGCCGTCGGCCGGGGCGCCGAGGGAGCGGGGCGTCACCGTGGTGTCGCCCCTGGCCGCCTTGGCCTCGCGGCCGTCGACGCTCCAGCGCAGTTCGATGCCGTGCGCCGCGCGCACGCGGACCTTGTCGTCGCGTCGGACCGCCCGGTCGGTGGGCGTCTCGGCGGTGACCACGGACGCGTGCCGGTGGAAGCCCGCGATCATGGCCTCGCGTCCGGGCAGGTTGAAGGCGCGGCCGAGCGTGCGCATGATCGAGTCCGCGGTCGGGCGGTAGAGGCCGCGCGGGTAGTAGCCGCCGCCCTCGTAGGCGCCGACGGTGCCGCCGTCCGGTGAGGTCTGGCCGATCCACCGGTACCACTTCTTCTTCTGCGCGGTGAGCTGGGCGGCCGTCAGCTTGCTGATGTTGGCTTCCCAGGGCTCGGCGCCCGTGTAGGTGCCGTACTCGTCGTACCAGTACTCGTCGGCCAGCTTGCCCAGCGAGTGGCCGGTCTCGTGGACGGCGACCTGGTCGGACTGGGCGTTGTCGGACGAGGCGGTGGCGATGCCGTCGTAGCCGGACGGGGAGGTGATGTCGTTGTAGCCCGCGCCGCCGTACTTGGTGGAGTTGGCGAGGACGATGACGAGGTCGGGGTCCGCGGCCTTCTTCGCGTACGACTCGACCTTGTTGGTGTCGACGCACAGCAGGCGCTCGATGCCGTCGCAGAAGAAGGCGGAACCGAGCGCGGTGTCCTTGACGGTGGTGTTCGTCGGGTCGCCGGAGACGCCGGACTGCCGCGAGACCGCGTCGACGGCCCAGACGTTGAAGAGGCTCTTGTACGAGGCGTACGGCTCGACGGCGGAGATCTTCGCCCACTTGGCGCGCACGTCGGCGTGGAAGTCCGCCTGCTGCGACGCGGTGTAGCCGTCGCCGATGAAGACGACGTCGAGCTTGGTGGCGGTCGGGCCCGCCCGCACGATCGGGACGACGTCGCCGTCACCCTTGATCTGCGCGCGCTCGCTCGGCGAGAGCTCGGGTGACGCGGGCACTTCGGTGTGCCGCGGGTGCGCGCCGGGCCCGGAGAAGTACTCGACGTGCTGGGCCTGTCGGGCGGCCGGTTCCGGGTCCGCCGCGGTGGCCGTGCCCGCGGGGCCGGTGGCGACGGCCGCCGCCGTGAGGGCGATGCCCGCGGAGAGGGCGATGCGCAGCGGCGTGCGTCTGGCACGGCCTGCTGTGCCGGGTATTCGGTCCGTGGGGGGCATGGGCGTCCTTCCGAAGTACGCGATATAAATGGCGGGTTAAGCAGAGTTAAGGCGCGGTTCAACGTAGGGGCTGTCGAGGCGCCAGGCAATGGGTGTGCGACAAGTTGCCTCTTGGGTAGACGAGTTCTCGCCGCCCGCCGTTCGGCGGCGGCGTGAAGTGACGTACGGAGAGGCAGCGGTGGCGCAGAACGTTTCCCGGGAGGGCGCACGCCCCGACGACCCGGCCGCGATCGGGCGGCGCGTCCTGCGGCTGCGCGGCGCGCGCGGCCTGACGCAGAAGCAGGTGGCGGAGCCCGCCTACACGCCCGCCTACGTCTCCACGCTGGAGTCGGGGAAGGTACGGCCCTCCGAGGCCGCGCTGCGCCACCTCGCCGAACGCCTCGGCGTCAGCTACGAAGAACTGGCCACGGGCCGCCCCGCCCACCTGGCCGCCGGACTGCGCCTGCGGCTGACCGACGCCCGGCGCGCCCTGGCCACCGGCGCTCCCGAGGACGCCGCCGAACTCTTCCGCGCGCTGCACGAGGAAGCCGTCGAGCACGACCTCGCACAGGAGCAGGCCGACGCGCTCCTCGGCCTCGGCGACTGCCTCCTGGAGGCCGGTGAGCTCACCGCCGCCCGGGACCGGTTCGCCGCGGCGGAGCGCCTGCTCGCCGACGAGCCGCTGCCGCGCCGCGTACCGGCCGTGCGGGGCCGCGCCACCGCCCACCTGCTCACCGGTGAACTGCGTTACGCCTGCTACCTCCTGGAGAGCACCCTCGACGAACTCGACGCCGCCGGACTGCACGACCCCGAGGCCCTGCTGCTCCTCTACACGGCGTCCATCGCCCCCTACATGGACATGGGTGCGCACGCGCGGGCCGCGCACGCCGCCGAGCTGGCGCTCGCCCTCGCCCCGCGCGTCGACGACCCCGCGCTGGTCGCGGGCATGCACCGCGGGGTCGCCCGTACGCTCATCGCCGAGGGCCGCATCGCCGAGGCCGACGCGTCCCTCGCCAAGGCCCAGGAGCTCTACCGCCAGCTGCACATCCGCACCGAACTCGCGCACTGCCACTGGATGCGCGGCTATGTGCACGCCCAGGGCGGCGACCTGGAGCGGGCCGAGAGCGAGCTGCGCACGGCCCACGACATCCTCAGCGCCAAACGGGCCGCGCTCTTCGCCGAACAGGTGGAGGTCGAGCTGGCCGACGTGCTGCGGCGGCGCGGCAAGGCCGGCGAGGCGGAGGCGCTGCTGCGGCCGTTGCTCACCCCGGGCGCGGACGAGGGCGGGGCCGGGGCGCTGGGAGCCGGGCGCGGGGCCGTCCACGCGGGCGGCGCGCACCGGCTGCTCGGGCTGATCGCCGAGGAGCGGGGCGACACGGATCGTGCCGAGGAGCACTACTGCGCGGCGCTCGCCCTGCTCGAACGCTCCAGCGCCGTGGGGGACTTGGCGGACCTCTGCCGTCTCCTGGGCGACCTGTTGCGCCGCACGGGCCGGGTGGAGGCCGCGATGGACGCGTACCGCACCGGTCTCGGGCACCGGGCCGCTCCCGGCACGACCACGCTGGGGCCCGCGCCCGCCACTCCCCCGATGTGAGCCCGGGCGGTGCACATAAAGATGTAGGGCCATTTCATCCCGGGCTACGACTGCCGTGATCGCGGGGGCGCAGAGGATGGTGCGTAACCCCCTGCCCCACCGGAATCAAGCGGTACCGAGGAGAGACACATGGCCGGCCCCCACCCCCGTACTCCTCCTCCCTCCTCGCGCGTCGCCGCTCTCGGGCGGGCGCTGGGCGGCGGTCTCGTCATGGGCGTGGCGCTCGGTACGGGGACGACGGTGGGGCCCGTGCTCGCCGACGCCGTCGGACTGACCGGGTTCGCGGCCAGGCTCGTCCCGGCCGCGCTGGTCAGCCTCGTGGCCGTGCCGCTCGTCGTGCTCGCGGTGCGCCGCCGGGGCGGCTCCCTCGAGGCCATCGGCTTCGGCGGGCCGCGCGAGAGCCTGTGGGCCCTGCTGGCGGGCGCGGGCGTGACGGTGGGCGCCGCCTCGCTCGTGCTCGGCGCGGGGACGGCCGCCGGGCTGCTGCGCTGGTCGCGCCCCGATCTGCCGGAACTCGCCGGATTCCTGGTGGCGAACGGCGTGGTCGCGCTGCTCCTTGAGGCCCTGCCCGAGGAGACGACGCTGCGCGGCCACGCCTGGACGTCCCTGCGCGGCCGGTTCGGCGGCGTGGCCTCGGCGCTCGGCACGACGGCCGTCTTCCTGGTCGTGCCCGGTCTGTCGACGGTGACGGAGGCCGCTGTCGCACCGCTGGTCGGCACGCGGGCGGGCCCGGTCGGGTTCGCGCCCGGCGGGCAGAACCCCGTCGACTATCTGATCCTGCTCGGCGTGTTCGGCCTGATGCTCGTCGCGGCCCGTACGGCGGTGCGGCGCGCCCCGCTGTGCACCGGCATCGGAGCGCATCTGGCCTTCCTGACCGTGAACCGGATCGTCTTCGAGGGTGACCGGCGCGGTGCGGGCTGGTCCGTGGAGCTGTCCTCCCCGGACGTGGAGCTGCTCGTGCCGGTGTATCTGCTCGTCGCGACGGCCGGGTTCGTGGTGTGGCGACGGCTGGGCCGACGGCGTGGGCAGGGCCGCGCGGCCGTGCCGGGGGCGGCGGACCGCCCGGCTCGGCGCCTCGCCCCGGCGCGCCCCGGCCGCATGGACTGATCCCGGCCGTCGCGCCGACGGCTCATGGACGACGGCGGGCGGCGTGCTGCACCATGGCGGGCAGACAGCTGTTCAGCGTTCCCCGTCACGCCATGACAGCCCAGGCCAACGCCTGGAAGGGAGCGGCCACTTGGCCTCCTCACCGTCTCCTCCGATGCCGCCGACCGGTACGTACCGCACCCTTCCCGCCACCGCGTGCGTCGTGATCGTCGGCGGGGGCGTGATGGGGGCGAGCATCGCGTTCCACCTCGCCGAGGCGGGCGTACCCGGCATCGTCGTCGTCGAGCGCGGCGAACTGGCCGGGGGCAGCTCGGGCAAGCCCATCGGAGGCGTGCGGGCACAGTTCTCCGATCCGCTCAACATCGAGCTGGGCCACCGCAGCCTGCGCGCCTTCCGCGCCTTCCCCGCCCGGCCCGGCGCGGACATCGGCCTCGACACCGTCGGCTATCTCTTCCTGCTCACCAGCGCCTCCCAGGCGGCGGAGTTCGAGGAGAGCGTACGGACGCAGAACGGTCTCGGCGTCCCCAGCCGCATGATCGATCCCCGCGAGGCCCGTGCGCTCTGCCCCTATCTGAGCACCGGGGGCCTGGTGGCCGCCACGTACTCCCCCACCGACGGTCATGCGCGGCCCGCGCTGGTCGTCCGCGGGTACGCGCGTGCCGCGGCGCGGGCAGGGGCCGTCTTCGCGACGCACACCACCGTCACCGGCCTGGACACCGCCGGGGACCGCGTCACCGTCGTGCACACCGACCGCGGCCCGGTGGCCTGCTCGGCCGTCGTCTGCGCCGCCGGTGCCTGGTCCGCCCGGATCGGCTCCATGGTGGGCGTCGAGCTCCCGGTGCGGCCGCTGCGGCGCCAACTCGCCTTCACCGTCCCGCTGGTGCCCGCAGCGCCGCGGATACCCTTCACGATCGACTTCGCGTCCTCGGCGTACTTCCACAACAGCGACGACGGGTTGCTCCTCGGTCTCGCCGACCCCGCCCAGAGCGAGGGTTTCGACACCACGTGGACACCGGACTGGCTGGAGCTGTTCCGCGCGGCGGTCCGGGAGCGGGCCCCCGCCCTCGCGGAGATGGCGACGTCCGGCGGCTGGGCGGGCCTCTACGAGGTCACGCCGGACCACAACGCGCTGATCGGCCGCGCGAGGACACCGGTCAACTTCCTCTACGCCACCGGATTTTCGGGGCACGGGTTCTTGCAGGCGCCCGCGGTGGGCGAGATCGTCCGCGACCTGTTCCTGGACCGGCGGCCGTGCGTCGACGTCGCGCCGCTGAGTGCCGACCGTTTCCGCTCCGGGTCCCAGAGCCGTCCGGAGGCCCATGTGGTGTGAGCGCGCCCGTCCGTCCTCGCCGGATCCCACCGCACCGAAAGGACCATGTGCCGATGCCCGGGCAGGGGCAACTGCGTGCCGCGTTCGCCGCGAGGCTCTCGCGGATGTACGGGCGGGAGGTCCCCGCGTACGCGACGCTGGTGGACGTCTCCCGCGAGGTCAACGAGGACGTCCTGCGCGCACGGGGCGCCGACGCCGAACGCCTGGGGACCATCGGCCGCGTCACCGCCGAGCGGCACGGCGCCATCCGGGTCGGCACCCCGGAGGAACTGCGCCAGGTCGCCCGCGTCTTCGGCGCCCTCGGCATGTCTCCCGTCGGCTTCTACGACCTGCGCGAGACCGCCGCCAGCGCGCTGCCCATCGTGTCGACCGCGTTCCGGCCGGTGGCCGAGGACGAACTGGCCCGCAGTCCGTTCCGGGTCTTCACCTCCCTGCTCACCGTGTCGGACCCCCGCTTCTTCGACGCGGACCTGCGCGCGCGCCTGACCGCGTTCCTCGCGGGCCGCGAGCTGTTCGGCCCGGAGCTCCTCGCCCTCGCCGACCGCGCCGACGCGGAGCGCGAACTGCCCGACGCGGACGCCGAACGCTTCCTCGAACTGGCCGTGCGAGCCTTCGAGTTGTCCGCCGAACCCATCGACGGGGACTGGTACGCGACCCTGGAGCGGGTCTCCGCCGTCGCCGCGGACATCGGCGGCGTACGCAGCACACACATCAACCACCTGACCCCGCGCGTCCTGGACATCGACGAGCTCTACCGGCGCATGACCGAGCGTGGCATCGAGATGATCGACACCATTCAGGGGCCGCCCCGCTGGAGGGGGCCGGACGTCCTGCTGCGCCAGACCTCCTTCCGGGCACTCGCCGAACCGCGGGCCCTGCGCGCCCCGGACGGCAGCGTGACCCGTGGCGCGCTGCGGGTGCGCTTCGGCGAGGTCGAGGCCCGCGGCATCGCCCTCACCCGCGAGGGCCGCGCCCTCTACGACCGGCTGCTCACGCTCGTCGACGAGGAGGCCGCCGACCGGTCCCCCACCGACCGCGCCGCCGTCGCCCGCTCCGTGTGGACCCGCCACCTCCCGCCGACCGAACACGGCCTGGCCGCCGCGGGGCTCGGCTTCTTCACCTACCACGCCGTCCCCGGCCGCCCCGCGGACGGCACCCGCCCGCCCGCCGGTCTCGGCGCTCTCCTGGACGGTGGCTGGCTGCGCGCCGAGCCGATCGTGTACGAGGACTTCCTGCCCCGGTCGGCCGCCGGCATCTTCCAGTCCAACCTCAGCGAGGCGGGGTCCAGGAACAGCGGCCGGGAAGGCAGCGCGTACGACGCCGACCGGCTCTCCGCAGCGATGGGCCGCGACGTCCTCGACCCCTTCACGCTGTACGAGCGGCAGCGGGACCGCTCCCTCGCCCAGCTACCCCGCGCACTACGCCCCCAGGGAGCAGCCTCATGAGCATCGTCCCGCCCTCCACCGACGAGCTGCGCGCCCGTGCCCGCGCCGGACTCGCCCGCATCGGCGTCGACGTCCCCGAGGGCCGCGCCCTGCGGGCCCGGACCCCCGTCACCGGCGAAGACCTCTTCGGGCTGGAGGCCACGGACGCGGCCGGCACCGAGGAGGCGCTCACCGCGGCCCGCGCGGCCTTCCTCGTCTGGCGCACCACCCCGGCGCCGCGCCGGGGTGAACTGGTGCGTCGCCTGGGCGAGTTGCTGCGCTCGCACAAGGACGACCTGGCAGAGCTGATCACCATCGAGGCGGGCAAGATCCGCTCCGAGTCGCTCGGCGAGGTCCAGGAGATGATCGACATCTGTGACTTCGCCGTCGGTCTGTCGCGGCAGCTCTACGGACGCACCATCGCCTCGGAGCGGCCGGGGCACCGCCTGGCGGAGACCTGGCACCCGCTGGGGGTCGTCGGGGTCATCTCCGCGTTCAACTTCCCGGCCGCCGTGTGGTCGTGGAACACCGCGGTCGCGCTGGCCTGCGGCGACACCGTCGTGTGGAAGCCGTCGGAACTCACCCCGCTCGTCTCCCTGGCCTGTGACCGGCTGCTCGCCCGGGCCGCCGACGACGTCGGGGCGCCCCGTGACGTGCACCGGCTGTTGCTCGGCGGCCGGTCCGTCGGGGAACAGCTCGTGGACGACCCCCGGGTCGCGCTGGTCAGCGCCACGGGGTCGACCCGCATGGGGCGCGAGGTCGGCCCGCGCGTCGCGGCCCGCTTCGGCCGCTGCCTGCTCGAACTCGGCGGCAACAACGCGGCGGTCGTGGCGCCCTCCGCCGACCTGGACCTCGCCGTGCAGGGCATCGTGTTCGCCGCGGTCGGCACCGCGGGGCAGCGGTGCACGACGCTGCGGCGCCTCATCGTGCACCGCGACATCGCCGACACCCTCGTCGGCCGGCTGACCGCCGCGTACCAGAAGCTGGCCATCGGCGACCCCTTCGACGACGCCACGCTGGTCGGGCCGCTCATCTCCGCGCGGGCCCTCGACGGAATGCGCGGCGCGCTCGACCGCGTGCGCGGCGAGGGCGGCGAGCTGCTCGCGGGCGGCGCCCGCCGCCCGGCCGAGTCGGCACCGCACGCCGCGTACGTCGAACCGGCCGTGGTGCGCGTCGGCCGGCAGAGCGACCTCGTCCGCGAGGAGACCTTCGCGCCCCTGCTGTACGTGCTGGCGTACGACACGTTCGACGAGGCGATCGCCCTGCACAACGACGTGCCGCAGGGCCTCTCGTCGAGCATCTTCACCCGCGACCAGCAGGAGGCGGAGCGGTTCCTCTCCGCGGAGGGCTCCGACTGCGGCATCGCCAACGTGAACATCGGGACGTCGGGCGCGGAGATCGGGGGCGCGTTCGGCGGGGAGAAGGAGACCGGCGGCGGCCGCGAGTCGGGCTCCAACGCGTGGCGCGCCTACATGCGCTCGGCCACCAACACGGTCAACTACTCCGGCCGGCTCTCCCTCGCCCAGAACGTCAGTTTCGGCTGACGTCCACCGTCACGGCGCCATCTCGTACGTACCGGCCAGCGCCTCCACGCGCTCCCAGACGCGCCCGGAGCGGGCCTCGTCGACGACCGGGCGCCGGACCGCGCCCAGCGCCCAGCTCTGCTGCTCGGCGGTGGCGGAGTCCTTGCCGTGCAGCTCGACGGCGTGCGCGGAGAAGTCCCGTACGAGGACGGCGAAGAGCTCGTCGAGCACGTCCTGGTCGAGGCCGGTGAGGCGCGCCTGCTCCAGGATCAGCTGGCCGTGCACGACGAGCGCGAACAGCTGACCGACGGCGAGGAGCAGGTCGAGGTCGCGGCTCTGCTTCTCGTCGGGGGCGGCGGTGGTGACGAACTCGCAGAGGGCGTCGGCCTGTTCGCGGAAGCGGGCGACGTTGGGCACCTCCGCGTACGCGTCGTAGGCGACGCGCCAGTCGTGGAAGCGGATGGCGCCCAGGCCGCGGGCCGCTCCCTGCCGGAAGAGGAAGTCGTCGTCGGCCGCGTCCAGGCGGGTCGGCACGGGCTCGTAATCGGCCGGGTTCAGCAGGTGGTTGCCCATGAACTTGAGGATCAGGGCGAGGTTGACGTGGACCGTGCCCTCCAGCTTCGGCAGGCCGCGGATCTCGACGGCCGCCTGCGCGAAGTAGTTGTCCTTCTCGAAGCCCTTGGCCGCGATGACGTCCCACATGAGGTCGATGACCTTCTCACCCTCCGTGGTCACCTTCATCTTCGTCATGGGGTTGAAGAGGAGGTAGCGGCGGTCGTCGGGGCCCGCGGAGCGGAAGTAGTCGACGGCCCGGTCGCTGAAGAGCTTCATCCCGACGAGGCGGACGTACGCGTCGGTCAGCTCGCGGCGCACGTGCGGGAAGGCGGTGACGGGGCGGCCGTAGAGGATGCGGCCCGTGGCGTGGGTGACGGCCTCGTACATCGCGTGCTCACAGATGCCGATGGAGGCGGTGCAGAGGTTGAACTTGCCGACGTTGACGGTGTTGAGTGCGGCGTCGAAGGCGGCGCGGCCGGTGTGCAGGACGTCGTCGGGGCCGACCGGGTAGTCCTCCAGGCGGAACTCGCTGACGAACTTGGAGGAGTCGACGACGTTCTTGACCAGGTGGTACGCCTCGTGGCGGCTGTCGGCCGCGAAGAAGACGTAGCCGTCGGGGCCTTCGATGTCGGTGCGGCGGCCGAAGACGGAGACGAGACCGGCGGCGTTGCCGTTGCCGATGTAGTACTTGGAGCCGGTCGCGCGGAAGCCGCCGTCGCCGTCCGGTTCGAGGAGCATGTCGGTGGAGTAGATGTCGGCACCGTGGGTCTTCTCGGAGAGGCCGAACGCGAACACCTCGCCCTGGTCGAGGAGTTCGGCCGCACGGTCGCGGGCCGCGGCGTTGTCGCTCTGCCAGACCGGGCCGAGCCCGAGGATGGTGACCTGCCACGCGTACCAGTAGTCGAGGCCGTAGAAGCCGAAGATCTCGTTGAGCGCGGCGATCCGGGCGGTGTCCCAGCGCTTGTCGTCCTGCCCCTCCCCCGCGGCATCGGCCGGGGTGAGGAAGGTCGCGAAGAGGCCTTCCTCGGCGGAGAACGCGAGGAAGTCCGCGAGCCAAGCGCGGGAGCGGTAGTCCTCGATCAGCCTGCGCTTGCCGCGCGCCTCGAACCAGTCGACGGTGGCGCGCAGCAGCCTGCGGGTCTCCGGGTCGAAGTGGGTCGGGTCGTAGGTGTGCGGGTTGAACAGCAGCTGGTCGGCCATGGTCGGTCGCCTTTCCGGCTCGGGAGGTCGGGGAGTTCGGGAGAGGGGGAACGGGGTGGTCTTGGCAGCGGGTTCAGCGCTCGGGAGCGAGCCGGTGGAGGGTGGCGAGCACGTCGTCGAGCCAGGCGAGCGTCATGCGTTCGTACGCGATGCCGCCGCGCAGCACGACGTGCTGGAGCTCCCGCCCGGCGTCGGGCGGCTCCGGCACCGGCGCGTCGGGGCCGGTGAAGTCGCGCAATTCTCCCGCGAGGTAGTGCGCGAGCCGGTCGGCGTGGGCCCGGCGGTGCCGCTCCACCTCGTGGATCAGCGTGGCGGGGTCGTCGAAGGCCGCGCCGCGGATCTTCACGGCGAGCTCGTGCCGGACGCTCTCGGGTTCGATCGGCTCCTGCAGCCACTGTGCGAGGGCCGTCCGCCCGAGGGCGTCGACGGAGTACTCCTTCTTGTCCGGCCTGTCCTGCTGCGCCACCTCGCGGGCGCCGATCCAGCCGTCGCTCTCCATGCGCTTGAGCACGCGGTAGATCTGCTGGTGCGTGGCGGCCCAGAAGTAGCCGATGGACCGGTCGAACCGGCGGGCCAGTTCGTATCCGGAGCCCGGCTTCTCCAGCAGGGAGACGAGGATCGCGTGCTCAAGCGCCATGCCCGAATCCTTCTATGCAACTAGTTGCATAGACAAGCCGCGCCGGGCAGGTGAGACACGGCTCACCCGGGCGGAGCACCCGCTCCCGGCTCGGCGCCGACGGGCACTTCGTAGATCCGCCCGTCGACACCGGCCCGGTAGAGCCGGCCCGCCGAGAACCCCTGCGCGCCGCGCCCGTAAGCGACGTGAGTGGAGAGGTGCAGTCCGGCCGCGACGGCGCACAGGCGCCCTTCCTCGACCCGCCAGATCTGCCCCGCCGCATGGGTCGCGATCAGTGGCCTGCCCCGGCTGTCCAGGGTGATCCCGTCGGGGAGGGCGAGAGCGTCGGAGAGCGCCGTGGAGACCCAGCGCACCGGGTGGGCGGGATCGTCGGCCGGGATGCGGTAGAGGCCGGGCGCGACGGTGGTCTGGATGACGTAGACGTACGCGCCGTCCGGGGATACGGCGACTCCGTTGGGCTGTCCCACCCGGGCCCAGGCGGGGTCGACCTGCCCGTCCGGTGTGACGCGGCCGATGTTCCGGCCGCCCAGCGTCGTGGTGTACACGGTCCCGTCGGGCGCGAGCGCGACGCCGTCGATGCCGCCGAGCCCCGAGGCGTACGGGGTGACCTCGCCGGACTCCGTATCCACCAGGAGCAGCTTCGACACCGGCAGGGCGTCGCCGGTGAGCGAATGGGCGAGGTCGTTGCCGGTGCCGACGAGGAGACGGCCGTCCGGGCGCACCACGATCCCGCCGTTGGCGCCCACGTTCCCGGTGAGGGGCACGGGCGTGCCGCCCGGTGCGTCGATGCGGTAGACGCGGCCGGTGAAGTACGCGGTGGCGAACATCCGGCCCCGCCGGTCGACGGCGATCGACTCGACCCAGTCGGGGAGGTGCGCCACCTGTTTCGGCGGCGCCGATGCGGGAGCCGGGCAGGCCGGTGCCGCCGTTGCGGAGGCAGGTGCGAGCAGCCCCGCCGCCGCGGCCAGTGCTACCGCGGACGCGATGCCGCTCCCCCGCCCGCGCAAGACTCCGCGGCGCCTCCCGCTCGCCTTCGACCGCATCGGTCCCCCTCCGTCGCCTGGCTTCCCGGACCGGCGAAGTATGGGGTGCGGGGCTCTGCCGCGCCACCCCGCCCCACCGTTCTCGGCCGCCTCGGCCGACCGCCTGGACCACGTCATCTCGGGCATCGGACATCCGAGTTGCGAGGCGGGGGCACCCGGATCTCGCAACGGCATTCGACTTTCGGCTCACGGAAGGGCTCGATCATGAGGATCACGGTCATCGGCGGCACCGGACTGATCGGTTCACAGCTCGTCACCAGGCTCCGCGAGGCCGGTCACGAGGCGGTTCCCTCGTCCCGGTCGACCGGCGTCGACCTGCTCACCGGCGCGGGGCTCGGCGCGGCGCTCAAGGGCGCGGACACGGTGGTCAACGTGTCGAACTCGCCCACCTTCGACGAGGCCTCGCTGGAGTTCTTCCGCACCACCACGGAGAACCTGCTGGCCGCCGGCGAGCGCGCGGGCGTCCGCCACCAGGTGATTCTGTCCATCGTCGGCGTCGACCAGGTGCCGCAGCTGGACCACTACCGTGCGAAGACGCTCCAGGAGGAGCTGCTGCGCCAGGGACCCACCCCGTACTCGATCGTGCGCGCCACGCAGTTCTTCGAGTTCATGGACGCGGTGCTGTCCTGGACCGCCGACGACGACACCGTGCGGCTGCCCGCCACGCCCATCCAGCCCATCGCCGCGGCCGACGTGGTCGCCGCCCTCGCCGACGTCGCCACCGGCACACCGCTGGGCGGCACGCTCGACGTCGCGGGACCCGACGTCTTCCGCCTGGACGAGCTGGGCCGCCTCACCCTGTCGGCCCGGGGCGACGCCCGTACCGTCGTCACCGACGAGAAGGCGGGCATGTTCGCCGCCGTCGAGGGTGACGTACTGACCGCGGGCCCCGGCGCCCGCCTGGCGCCGACCCGCTACGAGGAATGGCTCGGCGCCACCCGGTAGCACCCCGGGTCGGCCGGATCAGCGCTCCGCGAGGCGGCGCACGGCGGTCAGCGCCCGGTCGGCGTGGGCACTCATGCGCAGTTCGCTGCGGACCACTTCGGCGACCACACGATCCTGGCCGATCACGAAGGTGGCGCGCTTCGTCGGCGCCAGGGAGAAGCCGCGCGCCACGCCGAACCGGCCGCGCACCACACCCTCGGGGTCCGAGAGCAACGGGAACCCGAGGGTGTGCCGCTCCGTGAACTCCCGCTGCCGCTCGACCTCGTCACCGCTGATTCCCACGGGCCGCGCCCCGGCGGCCGCGAACTCGGCGGCCAGATCACGGAAGTGGCAGGCCTCGGCCGTGCAGCCGGGCGTGAGGGCCGCAGGGTAGAAGAACAGCACCACCGGGCCGTCCCCGAGGAGTGCGCAGAGGCTGCGGCGCGTGCCGGTCTCGTCCGGCAGCGTGAAGTCCTCGACGGTGTCACCGACCGCCACGCGCGCCGTCATGCCCGGCTCCCCTGCGACGTACGGTCCTTCGGCGACACGCTGCCTCCTCGAATGGCGGGAGCGAAACCCTACTCGATGGGCCGGGCCGCCCCGCCGACAGCCCTCCCGACCAGCCTTGATCCCTCGAAATGCGATCGTGCGATGCTGGGTCACACGCCGGGAGGGCACCGAGAGAGCGACGGGGAGTACGGCATCACGATGGCAGCGGCACGACGGACAGCGAAGGGCGTCTGGGACCGGTATTCGGCATCCGACCCGGGACTCCTGCGACTCATGGCGGGGCTGCGCACGGTCGGGGCGATCCTCCTCGCCCTCGCCGTGCTCGCGCCGCTCGGCACGTCGGTGACCCATCTCGTCGCGGGCGCGATGACGGCCATGGTCGCCACGTTCGCGATCCAGGAGAAGGAGGTCCGGGGGCAGGCGCTCACGCTGGCGCTCGGACTGCCGGTGGCTCTCGCCGCGATAGCGCTGGGGGCCGTGCTCAACCACCGCGTGGTGGCCGGGGACGCCTTCTTCATCCTCCTGATCTTCGCCGCCGTGTACTCACGGCGGTTCGGCGACCGGGGCACCGCACTCGGCCTGATCGGCTTCCAGGTCTACTTCGTCTCGCTCTTCGTGAGCGCGTCCGCCTCGGCGCTGCCGGGGCTCTTCCTGACGCTGACGGTCGCCTTCGCGTGCAGCGCGGTCGTACGGTTCGCCATCGTGCCGGAGACGCCGGAGCGCACGCTGGCGCGGCTGCGCGAGGCGTTCCGGGCCCGGCTCGCGCAGTTGATCGCCCACCAGATCGAGCTCCTGGACGCCGACTCCACCGACGCCCCGGAGAAGGCCCTGGACGACCTGCGGCGCAGCACCGCGCGGCTGCACGAGGCCGCGCTGATGATCCAGGGCCGCCTGGAGGAGGGCACCCGCGACGCGGCCGCGGCGGCGCTGCTGCAGCGCAGGGTGGCCGACGCGGAGATCGCCGCGGAGCGCCTCGGCGTCCTGCTCCTCAACGCGCGCAGCGCGGAACGCGTGGAGACCCTCACCCTGCACCTGCCGAGCGCCCCCGTCCCGCTCACGCGGCGCGGCCGGATCGGTCCCGACGCGGGCACCGCGCTGCGCAGGGACCTCCAGGCCCTGCACCTGCTCGTGGTGCGGCTGGTCCCCGACGACCGCGGCACGGCGCTCCCGTACGTGCGCAACAGGCTGCTCGGCTACCGCGAGGAGCAGGGCCTGCCCCAGGGTTCGCCCGCGATCCAGGACTGCTTCCGCGCGATCGGCGAGGCGGCCCGCGCCATCCTGGGCCTGCGTCTGGCGACCGACGGGGCATCCGACGAGGAGTACGACAGCCCGGAAACGATGCGTTCCCGCGAGGAGTTCGCGGCGGAGGAGATCTCGATATCCGGTGAGGCCGCGGCGGCCGCCGAGGAGGAGCCCACCGGGTTGCGGCGGCCCACCACCAGGGCGGCCGTGCAGGTCTCGGTGGGCTCGGCGCTGGCCATCGTCGGCGGCGAGTTCCTGTCCACGCAGCGGTGGTACTGGGCGGTCCTGACCTGCTGGGTGGTCTTCCTCAACACCGCGTCCACCGGCGAGATCATGGTCAAGGGCTACCGCCGGCTGCTCGGCACGGTGCTCGGCGTGGTGGCCGGGGTGGCGCTGGCCGGCGCCGTCGGGAACCACACGTGGGCCGCGTTCGCCCTCGTCGTCCTGTGCGTCTTCGGGATGTTCTTCACCGCGCCCCTGTCCTACGCGCTGATGTCCTTCTTCGTCACGGCGATGCTGGGCCTGCTCTACACCCTCCTCAACACCTACAGCCTCGACGTGCTCGTGCTGCGCATCGAGGAGACCGCGCTCGGCGCGGCGTGCGGGATCATCGCGGCCGTCCTGGTGCTTCCGGTGCGCACGTCGCACCGGACCGACGAGGAGCTCGGCACGGTGCTCGCCCGGCTGCGCGACGTCGTGTCGGCGGCGGTGGCCCAGCTGAGCGGCGGGCCCGCGATCGACCTCGTGGACCTGGCGCGGGACCTGGACACCGCCCTGGACGACCTGCGCAGCTCCACGAAGCCGCTGACGCACCCGATCGCGCCGCTGCGGGCCCGTCGGCAGACGGCCCGCTACATCGTCGCGCTCCTGGAGACGTGCGCCTACCACGCCCGTTCGCTGGCGGCGACGGCCGAGTTGGTGCCGTCGAGCAAGAGCGTCGCGGCCGACGCCCGTCTCGCGCTGGCGGGCCGGCGGATCACGCACAACATCGACCTGATCGCCGCGCGGGTGCGCGACGAGGAGAACGACGGCACCATCGAGTCGGGGGCCAGTATCGCCGCGATGCTGGACAGCGGCGGCCACGAGGTGCTGCGGACGGGATCGGTGGCGTTCCGCGTGCTGCGCCATCTCCAGCGGCTCGACGAGGGCATCGTCGGCCTGGCCCGACCGCTCGGGGTGCCGCTCGCGGTGCCCGAGGAGAGCGGCGCTGCGCGCCCCGCCTCGCGAGCGCGGAGGTCCTGAGCACGACGGCGTGCGTCACCCCTCGCGCAGTTCCTCGACGACCTCGCGCAGCACCGGCGCCGGAATGTCGGGCAGCAGCATCGCGAAGGCCAGCACGAACTTCCCGAGCAGGAACGTGGTGTCCGGTGTCCTGCGCACGATCTCCTGGACGGCCGCCACGTTCTGGGCCGCGACGGCTTCCAGGAGTTCCCCGGCGTCCGGCCCCGCACCGTCCTCCGTGCGGACGGACCGGTCGCCGAAGTCGGCCCGGCGCACCATGTGCCGCAGCACCCGGTCGCCCGCCTCGGGCAGATACGCCTTGCGCACGCCCTCGTTGGCGATCCAGCACAGCGCCGAGATCAGATCGGCGGTCTGCTCGTCGGCGTCGAACTCCGCGACGAGGGCGTCGTACGCGACCTGATTGCCGTGCCGGAACGCAAGGAGCAGCCGTGCCGCCCGCGCCTTGGCCTCGGCCACCTGCGTCTCGGACGCCTGCTCGCCGGACACGCGCGCGTGAGGCACCTGGGTGGCAGCTACGTCGACCCGATCGCCCGATTCCTGCTTGTTTACGCCCATCTGGCACATGTTAACGATCAACGTGCCGGAGTCTTCAAGACCCCACGCCCCACGGCGGCGAGGTCAACGCATCCAGGCGCTGTACGACATGACCTTCCCTGCCCTCACGCCATAGGTGCGGTCGCTCCTGGTGACCGTGTGCTCCAGGCCGAGCACGGTGCCGTCCGCCGGGTCCAGGATCAGCATCCGCCGCAGGCCGTCGCTCTCGTGCACGTACGCCTGGCCGGCGCGGCCCAGCCGGTCGGTGACCGCGCCCGCCGGGCGCAGGCCCTCGGCGCCGGCGAGCACGCGGGCCAGTGCCGCGTGCTCACGGGCCCCCGGCGTCCAGTGGCGCAGGAACATCGCGACGGCGTCCAGGAGTTCTCCGGTGCGGGTGATCGGGGTGCGGTCGCCCGGGTGGCTGAGCTCGGCCAGATAGGTGCGGAGCGCTCCGGGCGTGTGCGGGGGCCGGGACCGGGGCGGGGCGGTCCCCCGGCTCGGGGGGTAGGTACGGTCGCTGAGGACCTTGCCGTCGTGGACGGTACGCGGCCCGTCGTCGCCGTCGGTGATGACCGGCTCGCCGGGGCGGCGGGGGTCGGTGGCGACGACGAGTTCGGTGTGGCTGCCGTCGGCGCGCCAGGTGGTGACGCGCTCCTCGGGCAGCGTCACGGGCGCGGTGGCACCGGGCCCGGACCGGATGGCAAGGCTCCATGTCTGTACGTGCGTTCCCCTGTGCAGCCGCGGGGCGCCCTCGGCCGACGCCGATGCCGCCGCCCGGTCCGCGATCCGGTCGAGCGTCACCGGCGTGGACCCCGCCCGGAGGGTGAGGGGGCGGGGGGCCGCCGCGGCGGCGGGCGCGCCGCTCGATCCCGCGAGGACGAGGGCCAGGGCGGCCGCCACGGCGAGCGAGACCATCTCGATGCCCCAGACCAGGCGGCGCACTTGGCGCGCCGGGCGCTGCCGGGTGCTCCGCGTGCTGTGCAGGAGCTGGTTCAACTGCCGTTGCGCGTGCGCGGGCAGCGGCCGGTCGCGGAACCGGGGGTCGTCGCCGGGTACGGGGTCGGCGCCGCGCAGGAGGGCGAGTTCGTCGTCATGTGCCATGGCCGTGGTCCTCCGGAACGGTGGCGCGGGTCGCTTCAGGGGCGGGCCGTGCGGCCGGTGCGGGCCGCATGCGGTCGATCTCGGTTCTGAGCCGGCGGCGGGCCCGGTGCAGTCTCATGGCCGCCGCCCGGGTGCCGCAGCCGAGCGCGGTCGCGAGCTCCTCGGTGCCCAGTTCCTCCCAGGCCGTCAGGCGCAGGACCTCCTGGTCGGACGCGGAGAGCAGGTTCAGGGCCTCGTGCACCCAGTCCCCCGGGCGTCCGGCCTCCGGGCCCGCCACCACGTTCCTGCGGTGCCGGCTCTCGTCGTTGCCGATCCGCTCGACCAGGCGTCGGCGACGCCCGTATCCGCGGACCGCGTTCGCCAGACAGCGCCGCGCTATCCCATACAGCCAGGGCAGGGGGGACGGCGGCAGGTCGGCGCGCCGTCGCCAGGCGACGGCGAACACGTCGGCCACCACCTCCTCGGTGTCGTTCGTCGGGCCGCCGAGCCGCCGTGCCACGTAGCGGCTGACCGCCCAGTAGTGCTCGCGATAGGCAGCGGCGAAGGTTTCGTCGTCGCTCACGGTTACGAAGTGTCCGGCATCGCCGCGATCGTCACACCGGCGGGGTGTGATCCATGTCGCTCCGTGCACCTGTCACAGATCGGCGGTCGCCGGACACAGGCGGGGCATGGACAGCAACACCGTGGTGCCGCCACCCGCGCGCGCCTCAGACTCCCCTTCCGTGTCCGTGCGTTCGGCGCTCCGGCCCCGCCGCCCCGGCCATGCCGTCGTCAAGTGGTTCACCACGACCGACCACAAGACGATCGGCACGCTGTATCTGGTCACGTCGTTCGCGTTCTTCTGCATCGGCGGTGTGCTGGCGCTCTTCATGCGCGCCGAACTCGCCCGCCCGGGTACGCAGATCATGTCGAACGAGCAGTTCAACCAGGCGTTCACGATGCACGGCACGATCATGCTGCTGATGTTCGCGACGCCGCTGTTCGCCGGTTTCGCGAACTGGATCATGCCGCTGCAGATCGGCGCGCCCGACGTGGCGTTCCCGCGGCTGAACATGTTCGCCTACTGGCTGTACCTCTTCGGCTCGCTCATCGCGGTCGGCGGCTTCCTCACTCCGCAGGGCGCGGCCGACTTCGGCTGGTTCGCCTACGCCCCGCTGTCGGACGCGGTCCGCTCGCCGGGCATCGGTGCCGACATGTGGATCATGGGTCTGGCCTTCTCCGGCTTCGGCACGATCCTCGGCTCGGTCAACTTCATCACCACGATCATCTGCATGCGCGCTCCGGGCATGACGATGTTCCGCATGCCGATCTTCGTCTGGAACGTCCTGCTGACGGCCGTTCTGGTCCTGCTCGCCTTCCCGGTCCTGGCCGCCGCGCTGTTCGCCCTGGAGGTCGACCGCAAATTCGGCGCGCACATCTTCGACGCGGCCAACGGCGGCACGCTGTTGTGGCAGCACCTGTTCTGGTTCTTCGGCCATCCAGAGGTGTACATCATCGCGTTGCCGTTCTTCGGCATCATTTCCGAGGTCATCCCGGTCTTCTCCCGCAAGCCGATGTTCGGCTACATGGGCCTGATCGGCGCGACCATCGCCATCGCGGGTCTGTCCGTGACCGTGTGGGCGCACCACATGTACGTCACCGGTGGCGTGCTGTTGCCGTTCTTCTCCTTCATGACGTTCCTCATCGCCGTGCCAACGGGCGTGAAGTTCTTCAACTGGATCGGCACGATGTGGAAGGGGTCCTTGTCCTTCGAGACCCCGATGCTCTGGGCGGTCGGCTTCCTGATCACCTTCACCTTCGGGGGTCTGACGGGCGTCATCCTGGCCTCCCCGCCGATGGACTTCCACGTCTCGGAGTCGTACTTCGTGGTGGCGCACTTCCACTACGTCGTCTTCGGCACCGTGGTCTTCGCGATGTTCTCCGGCTTCCACTTCTGGTGGCCGAAGTTCACCGGCAAGATGCTCGACGAGCGGCTCGGCAAGATCACCTTCTGGACGCTGTTCATCGGCTTCCACGGCACCTTCCTCGTCCAGCACTGGCTCGGAACGGGCGGAATGCTCCGCCGCGTCCCCGACTACCTGGCGGTGGAGGGCTTCACCACGCTCAATACCGTGTCGACGATCTTCTCCTTCCTCCTCGGCCTGTCGTTCCTGCCGTTCTTCTACAACGTCTGGAAGACCGCCAAGTACGGCAAGAAGATCGAGGTCGACGACCCGTGGGGCTACGGCCGCTCGCTGGAGTGGGCGACCTCCTGCCCGCCGCCGCGGCACAACTTCGAGTCCCTGCCGCGCATCCGCTCGGAATCGCCGGCGTTCGACCTGCACCACCCCGAGATCGCGGCGGCCGAACAGCGGGCCCTGCGGTGACGGCGATGGACGACAGCACCGTGCAGGTGCGGGCCTTCATCAACGAGGTCGAGGGACACCTCCTCGTCGAGGCGGCCCGCGCCGACGGCCGCACGGCGGCCCAGCACTTCACGCGGCGGCTCCCCTGGCTGAGCGACACACAACGCGCCGAGGTCGAACAGCTCTACATCGAGGAGCACCTGTCGCTCACCCGGCACGGGTGGCAGCACATCGCCCGCCGGGGGCACCAACTGCGCGCCGAGTACGAGGAGACGTACCGCGTCCTGCGCCAACGCCTGCTCGTCCGGGGCCTGCTGGGCCTCGCGCTCGGTCTGTCCCTCGTGGTCCTGGTGGCGGGCTGCGTTCTGTAGCGGCGTGGGTGGCCTCTGTGCGGTGCCGCACGGAGGCCACCCACGCCGTGAGGGCGAAGAGAAGGCCGTCAGCCCTTGAACCTCAGCACCGTCTCCGGCGACGCGTTGCCGTACGCGTCCACCGCCCGCACCCGTGCCACTTGGCGTGTGCCGTCCTTCGCGGCGGGCAGCGGGATGTCCAGGTAGCCCGGGCGCGGCATGAAGTAGTACTCGGCGAGGACCTTCGTCGAGAGCAGTTTGGCGCCGGTCGCCGTGGACTCGACGTCGACGCGGTAGTGGTGCACCATCTGGTCGTCGCGCGCCTGGCGGATGCGCAGGGCCTGGCGGCGTCCGCCGGCCGGGGTCCTCTCCTCGACGAGTCCGAGCGGGCGGCGGCCGGTGAACCGCGGTGCGACCGTGTTGCGCCGGGCGTCCGTGTAGGTGAAGCCGTCCTTGATCTGCTGGGGGCTGTCACCCATCAGACGTACGGTCCACGTCGGCCCGCTGAGCGTGCCCGCGCTGGCGTACGGGGGCTGCCAATGCGCCGACCACTGGCCTCCGGTGTAGATGTCGTGCCGGTCCGCCGCCATGTTGACGCGCGCGATGCGTGTGCGGTCGCGGTACACCTCGACGAACAGCGCCTGCGCGGTCGGGGCCTCGAAACGGTCCGCCAGCCCCGTCTCCGTGACCGCCTGGTAGCCGTGGTCCATCTCGACGTACGACATCGACCCGTCGTTCACGGCGGTGAAGTCCCGCTGGTGGATGGAGCGTTCGTCGTTGATGTTCAGATGGGAGTGGCCGGAGAAGTAGATCACCTGCGGGAAGGCGCTCAGGTCCTCGGTGAGGGCGGGGTTCGCCGCCTGCTGGCCGTCCATCGCGGTGCGGGGCGCGGGGCGGTGGCCCTGGACGAGGACGGGCCTGCGCGCGTTCGCCGGGTCCGCGGTGAGCTCGGCGAGCCGCTTCTTGATCCATGTGCGCTGCGCGGGACTGGAGTTGTAGGTCTCGGTGTTGACGGTGAGTACGTGCAGGCCGCGCACCGTCGACTCGTAGTAGCCGCCGCCGGAGTCGGGGAACCAGGGGCGCGGGTAGTGGGCACGGATGTCGGCGAGGCTCGCGTCGTGGTTGCCGTTGGAGAGCAGGACCTGGGTGTCGTCCATGCGCTTGCGCTTCAGGTTGGCGCGGAAGATCTCCGAGACGATGCGGTGGTCGGCGCCGCGGCCGTCGCCGTTGTCGTTGATCATGTCGCCGTTGGAGAGGATCGCGTCGGGCCGGGGGAAGACGGACCCGATGGTGTCGAAGAAGCTCTCGTACTTCTTGTCGTTGTTCTTGTGGTCCCCGATGTGCACGTCGGACATGACGACGAGGCGCGCGAGGGGCTTCTCCGCGGTCCTGACGAGATAGCCGAAGGACAGCGGGACGCTCGCCCTGCCGCCCCGGAAGGCGACGGCGGTGACGTTGGTGTCCTCGGTGATCCGCAGCGGGCGGCCCGGCACGAAGCGGCTGCTGGTCCGGGTGGGTGTCGTGCCGTCCAGCGTGTAGCGGATCGTGGCGCCGCGCTCGGCCCGCAGCGTCAGGGAGACGGGGTGCTCGTACCGGCCGCCCGGGCTGCTGAAGGCCGGGGCGGCGGGAGCGGTGCGGGCGGGGGCCGTGGCGCGGGCCGTCGGGGCGGTCGCGTGGGCGGCGGCCGGGAGGAGCAGCGCCAGTGACGCGGCGGTGATCACGAGAGGGGTGTGTCGCACGGAGGATCCTTGCCTCTGGCCGGGCCTACGGGGCATGCGGCCCGGCGGGAACTCCGGTGACGCTAGAGCCCGTTGATGAGGTGACGAGGCCAGACCAGTTACCTCCCGGTGACTCGCCCGTGAACCGCTCACCTCACCTCCTCGGCGCGGGCGGGCCGAGGCTGCTGGGGTACGCGGACGCGCGTGTCCCGGAGCCGGCCCCCGGCGAGCCCCGCCTCGCGGAAGGTGGCCGCGGTGCTCGCCCACCGGAGCGAGGTGGTCCGGGGCGCGCTGCCGGGACTGGTCGCCGCTCTTTCCCCGGAGGCCCGGGAGCGGCTGCTCTCCACGGAGTGGTACGTCCGTCACGATCCCGCCCCGGTGGCCGGGCCCCAGAAGGCGCTCACCGCGTGAGCGCCGCGGGACGTCGGCCCCGCGGCGCTCGGGCCGTGCGCGTCACCAGATCCGTACGCGCTCCGCACGGTCCAGCCACAGCCCGTCGCCCTCCGCCGTGCCGAACGCCTCGTGGAACTCGTCGAGGTTGCGGACGATGTTGGCGCGGAACTCCGGCGGCGAGTGCGGGTCGATCGTCAGGTACTGCTGCTCCTGCTCCTTGCGGCGCATGGTCCGCCAGCAGTACGCCCAGTTCATGAAGAGCCGCTGCGAGCCGGTGAGGCCGTCCTTCTCGGGCATCGGCGCTCCGTCGAGCGCGATGAGGTACGCGGTGTGGCCGATGGTCAGGCCGCCCAGGTCACCGATGTTCTCGCCGACGGTCAGCGAGCCGTTCACGAACTCGCCCGGGAGGTTGCGGGGCGAGAAGGCGTCGTACTGCTGGATGAGCGCCTTCGACTTCGCCTCGAAGGCGGTCTTGTCGGCGGCGGTCCACCAGTCGTTCAGGTTGCCCTTGCCGTCGTACTGCGCGCCCTGGTCGTCGAAGCCGTGGCCGATCTCGTGGCCGATGACCGAGCCGATGCCGCCGTAGTTCTCCGCCGGGTCCGCGTCGGGCGAGAAGAACGGCTTCTGCAGGATGCCCGCGGGGAAGCAGATCTCGTTGGTGCCCGGGTTGTAGTACGCGTTGACGGTCTGCGGCAGCATGAACCACTCGTCGCGGTCGACCGGAGCGCCGATCTTGGCGAGCTGCCGGTCGGACTCGAACGCGGCCGCCGCCTGCGCGTTGGCGAGCAGGTCGTCGGCCGAGACCTCCAGCGCGGAGTAGTCGCGGAAGGTGTCCGGGTAGCCGATCTTGGGGCGGAACGTGGCGAGCTTCTCGTACGCCCGTTCCTTCGTCTCGTCGGTCATCCAGTCGAGGCGGCCGATCGACTGGCGGTAGGCCTCCAGGAGGTTGGCGACGAGGTCGTCCATCATCGCCTTGGACGACGGCGGGAAGTGCCGCGCGACGTACTCCTTGCCGACCGCCTCGCCCATGGCCCCCTCGACGAGGGCGACGGCGCGCTTCCAGCGGACGCGCAGCTCGGGCGTGCCGTTGAGGGTGCGGCCGTAGAACTCGAAGTTGTTCCGCACGAACTCGTCCGACAGGTACGGCGCGCAGGAGTGCAGCACGCGCGTGAGGGCCCAGTCCCGCCACTGCTCGATCGGCACCTCGGCGAGGACCGTGGAGAGGTGGGCGAGGTAGGACGGCTGGCGGACGCAGGTCTCCGCGATGGTGGCGTCCGAGCCGCCGAGCCCGGCGACGAAGCCGCGCCAGTCGAACTCGGGGGCGAGCGCGGTCAGTTCGTCGAGGGTGGTAAGGTTGTAGGTCTTCAGCACGTCGCGGGTCTCGGCCCGCTCCCAGTGTCCCGCCGCGAGCTTCGTCTCCAGCGCGAGGACCGTCCGCGCGGCGCCCGCGGGGTCCTCGTGCTTGCCGAGGGTGAGGAGCTCGGTGAGGTGGGCGAGGTACTTCTCGCGGATCTCGGCGAACTTCTCTTCGCGGTAGTACGACTCGTCGGGCAGGCCGAGGCCGCCCTGGAGCAGGTTGAAGAGGTAGCGGTCGGAGTCGCGGTCGTCCGAGTCGATGTACGAGCCGAAGAGGCCGGAGCCGCCGATCCGCTCGAAGCGGCCGAGGAAGGCGGCGAGCTCCCGGGTGTCCCGCAGGGCCACCACCTCGTCGATCAAGGGCTGGGCGGGGGCGAGACCACGGGCGGCGATGGTCTCCTCGTCCATGAAGGAGGCGTACAGCGCGGCGATCTTCCTGGCGTCCTCGGAGGCCGCGCCGGGGTCGGCCGAGGCCTGCGCCGCCAGCTCCTGGATGATCGTCTTGACCTGCTGCTCTGCGGTGTCGGCCAGCTGCACGAAGGGGCCCCAGCTGGAGCGGTCCTCGGGGATCTTCTCGGTGTCCAGCCAGACACCGTTGACGTGCCCGAAGAGGTCGTCCTGCGGGCGGATCTCGGGGTTCATGCCCGGGCGGGCGTCATCCAGAATGCTCATCCGGGAAGCCTATGCGAGCGACCGCCCCGGCACGACGGCCATCCCGGCGGTGACCGTGAGGAGTCACCGGGGCACACCAACTCACGCGCAAAACGTCCCAATAGGAGAGATAGGGTATTGCGTCAACCTCCGTACGCCTGTGACACCCAGGAGAACCCCCGTGACCGTAGCCTTCTCCCCCGCCGAGGACGCCACCGCATCCGAGGCCGGCGCCGCCCCCGAGGAAGCCATGTGGTCCGCGGAGCCCGACGCGGCAGAGCTGGTCGCCGAGGACGCCCGTGACTTCGGGGCGTACGCGCGCACCGGCGGCTGGGCCTTCGGCCTCAAGGTCGCCCGCAGCGTGCGGCCCGGCGGGCAGGGTGCCGACGAGACGCCGAAGGTCTCGGCCAAGGAGTTCGCCGAGCTGGCCGGCTGCTCGGCCGACCGCGTCATGCGCTACTACAAGGCCTGGGACAAGGCCGCCGACGACGGCATGGTCCCGCACTTCGAGGCGCTCTCCCCCGGCATGGACGTCGAACTCCCGGACGCCGACGTCTGGTTGTCGTACTACTCCGCCCGCTCCAGCGCCCTCACCCGGCGCGGCGAGGCGATCACCGAGGCGGCCGAGGCCGAGGGCATCCGGCCCACCAAGGCGCTGGAGGTCGCGGAGAACCCCACCGCCCTGCGCGCCGCGATCCTCGCCGACCCCGGCACCGCCGAAGCGGCCCGCAAGGCCCTGATGGACCGCCTCGACGAGGACCCGGCGCTGCGCACCGAGCTGGTCCGTGACATCGTCCGCGCCGACGACCTCAAGAAGGCCGTCGCGGCCGAGGCGAAGGCGGGCGACCGTGTCGACTACGTCCGCCAGATCGTGGAGAAGGGCCAGGTCAAGACGCCCGCGGGACAGATGATCGACGCTCCCGCCGAGCTGCGCGAGGAGGCCGAGCGGCACCTCTCCCTGATCGACGAGCTGGACGACGGCGAAGAGTCCGGCGAGTGGGCGCGCGAGGCGTACGACACGGTCCGCGACATGGTGGCGCAGACCGTTCAGGGCGACCCGGAGCTGCGGGTGCAGGAGCGGCGCGCGAAGTTCTACAGCAGCCTGCAGAAGGCCACGAAGGTCTTCGAGGAGCTCACGTTCGACGACGTGGACGACATCGACGACATCTACGAGGACGACATGGTGCGGCGGCTCGAGGACCTCCAGCAGGCCATCGGCGCGTGCATCACCGCACTCCAGACGGCGACCGCCCAGCAGGAGCGGGCTTCTTCCTGACGGTCTCCCGCTGCCGGGCCCGGGGCCTGTCCCGTACGTCCCGAGGTTGATCACGGTCCCGCCCGTAGCACTCGAGTCGTACGCGATGACCCGCACCGGGAGGGATTCGCCGCCCCGGGCCCGGCTCGTAGCTTCTTGATCACGCCACTGTGCCGAACGATCGAGAGGCCCCGGATCCATGTACGTCAAGGCATTCGCCCCGGAGTACCAGGGCGAGCTGCGCGCGAAGCTGACCGTCAACTCCTCCTACGAGGAGGTCCGCGCCACCGCGAGCCGTGCGCTCTCCCGGGCGGGCGGCGCGGCCGAGCGGGCGCGTGCCGCCCTCGCGCTCGCCGAGGCCGGCCGGCGGCTCGGCCGGGTCGACGACGCGGGCGCCGCGTGGCGGCAGAGCTACCGCGACGCACGTACCGCCGGGGACGGCGGGGCCATGGCCTGGGCGCTGTGGAGCGGCGGCACCCTCGCGCGGCAGTGCGGTGCGCTGCCGCTCGCCCGGCGGCTGCTCGCCCACAGCGTCGAGCTGGCCACGGGCAGCGGCGACGACCTCGCGCACGGCTACGCGCTCGCGGGCCTCGCCGAGACGGGCCGCATCCAGGGGGACTACGCGGCCGTCGCCGCGCTCCACGAGGAGCTGCTCGCGCAGGGGCGGGAGCGCGGCGAGGCGCGGCACATGGTCTGGGCGATGACGGGGATAGCGCAGATGCACCGGAACTCCGGTGATCACGCGAAGGCCCTGGAACTGTTCGAGGAGTCGGTCCGGATCGCCACCGACGCGGACGACGCGCGGGGACGCGCCTGGTCGCTGCGGGGCGTGGCCGACGTGCTTTCGCTGCGGGGCGAACCGGACCGGGCGCTGGCCCTGCTGTCCGAGGCGGAGGCGGTGTGCCGGGAAATGGACCTGGCGAGCGCACTCGCCTACAACCACAAGATGCGCGGCAACGTCCTCTACCGCGCCGGGCGTTACGCGACGGCGCGGGAGACCTACGCCGTCGCGCTGCAGGAGTTCGACGCGATGGGCGAGCCCCGCGGTTCCGCGCTCTCCCGGCTCGGGCTGGCGAAGTGCCGGGCGCGGCTCGGGCACGACCGGGAGGAGACCCTCGCCGAACTGGCCGTCCTTGAGGCCGACTTCGGCCGTATGGGCCTGCGCCACGCACGCGACATGGTGGTCGCCTTCCGCGCCGAGACAGCGCCCGCCGCGACCACCGCGCCCCTCGCGGCCACCGTCAGCGTGTAAGCGTGATGCGGATTCCCACCGTGCCGTTCAGGCCGCGGCGGATCCTGCTGCCGAACAGGGTGAGGAAGCCGACGACCCCGTACTTGTGCAGGATCAGGGTGCGGTAGCGGGCCGTGACGTCCGGTTCGCAGATCTCGGCCGTGGCGGGCACCTGCTCGCCCGTGGGCTTGCCCCGCCGGTCGCACGGTCCGACCATGACGTCCGCGCGCCTGCGGATCCGCTTCGCCTTCCACGAGTCCCCGGGCGTCCAGATGCCGAGCGCGTCGTCGTCCGCGACGACCCAGACGGGGCTCGGGACGAGCGTGCCGTCCTTCTTGTAGCTGCTGACCAGCAGGTATTTTCCGGAGCTGAGCTGCGTCAGCAGGGTGTCGGCCATGCCGAGAGTCTAGGTCCGGCCCGGTGGAGGGGCCCGGCGGCCCGGGCAGCCGGGCAGCCGGGCAGCCGGGCAGGACACGTAACCCCTTATTTTGGTTACATGGAACAGCCTCTGCCGCCCCCCGGCATGCCGATGACGTCCCGGAGCGGATCCACCTACCGCTTCGACCCCGGCGCGCTCTGCCTGGAACTGCTCACCACCGGCGGCCCCGGCGAGTTCAAGCGGTACGAGACGCTGCACGCGCCCGGCGATCTGACCGCGTGGGCGGAGCGGTCGCGGCTGCGGCCCACGCCGGTGGCGGAGGTGTCCGACGCCGAGGTGAGAGCCGCCCGGCGGCTGCGGGACGCCCTGTTCCGGGTGACGACCGCCCGAGCCCTGGACGATCCCGCCGACCCGGCCGACATCGACGTCATCAACGAAGCCGCCGCCCACCCGCCGCTGATCCCCGCCGTCGCACCGGACGGCGGGCGCGGCTGGGCGGGCCCCGCCGACGGGACCCGGCTGCTCGCCACCGTGGCGCGCGACGCGGTCGAGCTCCTGACCGGACCGTTCGCGCACCGCATCCGGATGTGCTCGGCGGGAAACTGCTCCCTGGTCTACGTGGACACCTCGCGCCCCGGCCGCCGCCGCTGGTGCTCGATGGAGCACTGCGGCAACCGCAACAAGGTCAGGACGCTGCGCGCGCGCCGCTCCGACGAGGACACCGCCTGATGGACCGCCGATGAGCCGTCAGGAGACGGAAGGGCCGGTGGGGACGCTGCGCTCCGTGGATCTGGCGCGCGCGGCCGGTCTCTCGCCGCAGCAGATCCGCAACTACGCCGACGCGGGCATCCTGCCGCCCGCCCCGCGCTCCCCCGACGGCGCTGGAGCGGCGGGCACGGGCGATGCTGGAGGGCGCGGCGCACCTGCACGGCTACCTCGCGGGCCGGTCCGACGCCGAAGGCCCGCCGGCGGCTGCCGTCAGGCCTTCGGCCACGGGGTCACTTCGGTCACCGCGTCCACGGGCAACGGCCCGTAGAGGTGCGGGAACTCGGCGCCGCCGGGCTTCGCGGCCTCGAAGCGCAGCGGCGCGGTCAGGCGTTCGCTGTCGATGGTGAGGACCACCAGCTCGTCCGGGCCCGCGTAGTCCCCGTAGACGAACTCGGCCACGTCCCGCAGCTGGTCCGGCAGCGAGCAGTGGATGAAGCCTTCCTCGCCCAACGTCTTTCCGCGGGTCGACATCTCGTACGTCCCGGCCCGCCGGGCCGCGTCCCACAGGGCGCGCTCGGTGATGTGCAGCAGTCGTGTCATGGATCAACGGTACGGGGCGGGCGGCTCACCCCGGCGGGAATATCGCGCGAGCTCCGGACGAAGACCCGTGTACGCTCCACGGGCCTTCGATGCTGCCGGTGAGAGGAGCCAATGGGATGCGGTCCATGAGCGAGAGCGAGTGGCGGTCCTTCGTCCTGGAGGGAACGCGTACGGGGAAGCTCGCGACGAACCGGGCGGACGGGCGGCCCCACGTGACGCCGGTGTGGTTCCTGCTCGACGGGGACGAGCTCGTGTTCACCACGTGGCACGAGTCCGTCAAGTACAAGGCACTGCGCCGCGAGCCCCGCTTCTCGCTCTGCGTCGACGACCAGGCGCCGCCCTTCTCGTACGTGATGCTGGAGTGCACCGCGGACTTCACCGACGACCCCGGCGTCCTGCTCGACTGGGCGACCCGGATCGGCGGCCGGTACATGGGCGCCGATCACGCGGAGGCATACGGTAAACGGAACTCCGTACCGGGCGAGTATCTGGTGCGGGCCCGCGTCGACCGCGTGATCGCCTTCGGGGGCATCGCCGACTGACCTCGCCCCACCACGGCGGGCCCGGGTCAGGGCCGCGCGGCCTCCAGGGCTTCGGCGAGCGCGGTGTGGAAGTAGGCGTGCTGCCGTGCGCTGGGCGGCAGTTCGGGGTTCCACGGCAGGCTGGGGACGCCGGGGCCGAAGACGTCGCCCAGTGGCGCCGCATTGCCGCGCACGTCGGTGAGGACGAGGTCCGGCTCCAGCGCGGCCGCCTCCGTCCAGGTGGTCGTGGACCAGTTGGCGCCCTGCCCGGGGTCCGGGTCCACGAGGCCGACGCCGAAACCGGCGAGCGCGGCGAGGTCGGGCCAGGCGTACGGCCTCGCCAGGTGGACGGAGTCGGGTCCCGCCGGGGAGAGGGCGAGCACCCGGGACCGTGCGGGTCCCGCGGCCGCGGCGGCCAACCGGCGCTCGGCGGCGGCGAGTTCGGCGTCCGCCTCGGGCCGCGCCACGGCGCCCAGGCTGCGCGCGAGGGCGGTGAGACGGTCCCGGATTCCGGCGAGGCCGCGGCCGCCGCCGACGTCGAGCACGACCAGCGGGACCTGTTCCTCCAGGTGTTTGGCGGCCTCCGGGTCGATGCCGTAGACCTGACCGCCGCCGTAGGTGAGCGCCACGACCAGATCGGGCGCGGCGGCGAGGAGGGCGTCAAGGTCGAGCGCGGAACCGGCACCGAAGTAGGGGATCCCGGTCAGGGGAAGGTCGCCCATCTTGGCCGGGTCGGGCAGGGCCGGGTCGTCGTGCGCCGACCCGAAGAGGCCGGCGGGGCGTATGCCGTGGTCGTACAGGGCGGCGCCGGTCGGCACGTAGGCGACCGGCCGGGACGGGCGGCGCCCGGTCCTCACCAGGTGGCCCCGGTCGTCGGTGAACTCCCAGCCCCGGTCCGCGCCTCGTGCCATGGTGCCCGACCCCTCCCGCCGTCCCGTGCCGCGGCCCCTCGTGCCGTGGCCGTCCCGGTGCTACCTGCCCGGGCGTGCCCCGGAGTACACGGGACCGGTCACTTCGCGGTGTCAGGCGTCCAGGCGGCGCCGGGAGAGCCAGGCGACGATCTCCGGGTCGTGGTGGTCGAAGAACTGCGACTCCCCGGTGTCCAGCGTGGTGATCTGGGCCATCTGGTGGTCGGACAGTTCGAAGTCGAAGATGTCGATGTTCTCCGCGATGCGTCCGGCGCGGACCGACTTGGGGATCGCGCCGATGCCGCGCTGGGTCAGCCACCGCAGGACCACCTGCGCCACGGACTTGCCGTACTGCCTGCCGATCTCCCGCAGCAACGGGGTGGCGAAGAGGTCGTTCCTGCCCTCGGCGAAACCGCCCCAGGACTGGATCCGGACCCCGTACTCGCGCAGGACGTCGTGGTCGGCGGCGCGCTGGAAGAACGGGTGGGTCTCGATCTGGTTGACCGCGGGCGTGACGGCGTTGTTGAGGCTGAGGTCGATCAGCCGGTCGGGGGAAAAGTTGGCGACGCCGATCGCTCTGGCGTGGCCCTCGCGGTGGAGGGCCTCCATGGCGCGCCACTGTCCGTACACGTCGCCGTAGGGCTGGTGCATCAGATACAGGTCGAGGTAATCCAGACCCAGTTTGGCCAGCGACGTCTCGAAGGCGCGCCGGGTGTTGTCCTCGGCGGGGGCGTCCTGCACCCAGAGCTTGCCGGTGATGAACAGTTCCTCGCGCGGGATGCCGCTGCTCTTGACCGCCCAGCCGACGGCCTCCTCGTTGCCGAAGGCGGCGGCGGTGTCGATCAGCCGGTATCCGGCGGCGAGGGCCTCGGAGACGGCCTGCTCCGTCAGCTCCGGCGGGATCCGGTGGACGCCGAAGCCGAGGATCGGCATCTCGGTGCCGCTGTTCAGGGTGACGTGCTCCATGGTGCCTCCTTCGTTCTCCGGTTCCTCGTCCACCGGCAGCTCCACTGTGGCCCGCGCGCCCCGGCGGCGCCCGCCCAGACGGCCGACCGGGGCCCCGCGCGGCCGGTACCGCCCCCCGTATGGCGCAAGCGGCCGGCGCGGGCGCGGAACCGGGCCCCGGCGGGCAGGGTCACGCGGAGACGGTCACGTGAGACACCTGGGGCACGTAAGGGGCGTCACGGAGAGCACGTCACTTCTTCGCGCACAGCACGGTGTCCACGAGCCGGTCGGTGCGGTCGTCGCGGTCCTCCTTGGCCATGTTGGTGGAACGCATCACGATGACCCCCTTCTTGCCCTTGTCGACGAAGCCGTTGGTGTTCAGGTGGCCGAGCGTGGTCCCGCCGTGGCCCCAGTACCCGCCTCCGCAGCTGAGCCGCGTCCAGAAGATGCCGAGGCCCATCCGGGTCTCCACCTTGTCGCTCGCTTCGGGGGCCGGCACCGTCTTGAGCATCTGCGCCATCTGGCGCGGCGCCAGCAGCTTGCCGCCGAGGAGGCTCTGCCAGAAGCGGGTGAGGTCGTTCGACGTGGTGACGAGGTCGCCCGCCGAGCCGCCCCAGGTCATGCTCACCTCGGTGCTGTCGACCAGGCGGCCCCCGGGCTTGAACTGCTGGTAGCCCTTGGCGTGCGGCCGGGGCAGGCCCGTGCGCGTGCCCGCCGAGAAGGTGTGCTTCAGACCGAGGGGCTCGATGATCCGCTTTTGCACCTCGTCGCTCCAGTGCCGCCCCGTCACCTTCTCGATGATCATCCCCGCCAGGATGTAGCCGGTGTTGGAGTAGCTCCAGCCCTTGCCGGGCTCGAAGAGGGGCCGGTGGCGGAGGGCAAGGTCGACCAGGTCGCGCGGCGCGTAGCGGTCGAAGCGGTGCTTCTGGAACTCCTCCTCGCTGGTGATGGGCAGGCTCTCGTCGTAGTCGGGCAGCCCGCTGGTGTGCTGCAGGAGCTGGCGTACGGTGATCCGCCGGCCGTCGTTGCCGTTGGCGTCGACCACGCCGGGGAGCCACCGGTGGACGCTGTCGTCCAGGCCTATGCGGCCCTCGCCGACCAGTTGCAGCATCACGGTGGAGACGAAGGTCTTGGTGTTGCTGCCCATCCGGAAGTAGCCCTGGTGCGGGACGGGCCGGCCGGTCTCGCGGTCGGCGGTTCCGCTCCGCACGGAGGTGCGGCGCTCTCCGTCCACCAGGGTGCCCTGGGCGCCCACCACCCCGTCCTTGCGCACGATGTCGTCGAGGCCTCGCTGGAGGTCCGCCGCCCGGCCGTGTCCGGCGCGGTCGTGGTCGGCCGTGGCCCACGCGGTGGAGACCGGCATCGCCAGCGTCGCCGCCACCGCGATCGCCGCCACCGAGCCGAGGGCGGCCCTGCGGCGCGTCGAGGCGGGCCGGGGGCCGGCTCCCGCGGTCCCCCCGGCTCCCTGGGCGTCCGGACGGGCCGGGGTGCCCGAGGCGTCACGGGTCGAGTTTCGCAGCTGCGTCATGGCGGTTACCTCACCTCGCTGGAAGGAGCTCGAAGGAACCCCAACAGCCCTGTGGGCAGCGGGTGTTGGAGTGTCGAGCAGCGGCCGGGCGGTTCGTCCGGCGCAAGATCATTCACCCATGCGAGAACGGTGGCCCGCCATGGAGGAGCCCCCCTGACGGAAGGTACGGAGAACCCCACCTTGATAGGCAAGTCGATGCTTGCCTATCGTGGAGGCGTGACGGACGATGTCTTCAAGGCGCTGGCCGACCCCACCCGCCGGCGCATCCTCGACGAGCTGGCGGAACGGGACGGCCAGACGCTGTTCGAGATATGCGCGAGGCTGGTGTCCAGGCACAACCTGGGACTGTCCCGCCAGGCGATCAGCCAGCACCTGGCCGTACTGGAGTCGGCGGGCCTGGTCCGCTCGCGGCGCCAGGGCCGCTGCAAGTTCCACGACCTGACCCCCGAACCCCTTGAGCACATCGTGACCCGATGGCTCACACCCCGCCCCGATACACCGGAGGACCCCCCATGAGGATCAACCTGACCAGCGTCTTCGTCGACGACCAGGAGAAGGCCCTGCGTTTCTACACGGACGTACTGGGCTTCGTGAAGAAGACCGAGATCGCGGTGGGCGAGGGCGGGGACCGCTGGCTGACCGTGGTCTCACCGGAAGAGCCCGACGGGACCGAGCTGCTGCTCGAACCGGACGGGCACCCCGCGGTGAAGCCGTACAAGTCGGCGCTCGTCGAGGACGGCATCCCGGCCGCGGCCTTCGCCGTGGACGACGTGCAGGCGGAGTTCGACCGGCTGCGCGCGGCCGGTGTGCGCTTCACCCAGGAGCCACTGGAGATGGATGAGGTCACCGTCGCCGTCCTGGACGACACCTGCGGCAATCTGATTCAGATCATGCACACCAAGTAGGGCGGCGCGGACGGGGCACCGGACCGGCGCCACGGCTCCTCGCCCGACCGGCCGGGTGGACGCACGTCACCTCCGCAGCCAGTGCCCCGCACCCCACGCCCAGTCGGTGAACAGGGCCTCGTCCCCCAGTACTTCGATGCCCTCGGTGGCGTCGGGCCTGCGGCGCTGGTACAGGCGCAGCAGGAGGTCCGCCAGCGGGCCGCGTACGGCGGTGGTCGCCTTCTCGTGGGCGCGGGTCCAGGTGATCGGCTCCTCGCTGAGGTCGATCAGCCACTCCCCCGTGCCCTCGGGGGCGTCCGTCGCGTGCAGGTGGAGCGTGCGGCCGGGACCGAGCAGCGCACGCCGCGTGTCCTGCGACTCGTACGCCTGGTTCAGGGCGCTGAACTCGATCCACTCGTCGAGGCCGTCGAGCGCGACGTCCGCGTCGAGGGTGTACGTCCCGCCGACGGCCGCCGTCGCGTCGAAGCGGTGGACGACGGTTTCGTACGTCATGCGGCGGGCCCAGAAGAGCGGGGTGCCGCCCGGGGCCACCGTCCACACCGCGACGTCGGGACCCGCCTCGCGCAGGGTCTCCGCGAACTGGGCGGCCCCTTCGGTGAGCCATGCGGAGAGCGCGGGGATGTCGTCGTCGGCCTCGGGCGTCACGTGATTGACCTGCTCGTCCGGGACCGGTCCGGTGGCCCGGGTCCGCACGACCGTCTCGGCCCAGCGGTGCGTGCCGCCGACGTGGCGCAGCAGGTGCGCGAGGGTCCACCCGGGGCATCCCGGCACGGGCGCGGTCGCCTTCGCTCCGGCGACGGCAGAGGTCAACTGGGCTGTCTGGTCGACGATTCGGTCGGCGTAACGGTCATGAACCGCTCTGCGGCTGGGGCGCGTCATGTCGTCACGGTAGTCCACGGGTTGCAGGATGCCGGGCACGAACCAGGGACTGATGAGGACCGAGGGGCGTGCGGGGGTGGAGTGCGAAGGGTCCGAGCGCGGAGGTGCGGGTCGCGGGGGCACGGGCTGCGGGACATCGGTCAACGGGGGACCTGAGTAAGGGAGTTCGGGCGGCGCGGGCTCCGAGGCCCCGGGCCGCGCGGGTCCTTGCCGCGGGCCAGTGGTTCGCCGGAGGGTCGGCCTCGTGGGCCGCGGGCTCTCGGTCATGCCGACGTCGCCAGGAACTGGGTCGCCGCCAGCTCGCCGTACAGCGGGTCCGCCGCGACCAGTTCGGTGTGCGTGCCCACCGCCCGTACCTTTCCCGCGTCCATCACCACGATCCGGTCCGCCAGCGTCACCGTGGACAGGCGGTGCGCCACCACCAGGACCGTGACCTCGCGGGACACCTCGGCCACCACGTCCCGCAGGGCCAGTTCGTTCACCGCGTCGAGCTGGGAGGTCGCCTCGTCGAGCAGCAGCAGGCGGGGCTTACGGAGCAGGGCCCTGGCGATCGCCACCCGTTGCCGCTCGCCGCCGGACAGCTTGGAGCCCCGGTGGCCGACCACCGTCTCCAGGCCGTCCGGCAACCGGTCGACCACGGCGTCGAGCCGTGCGCGGGCCAGTACGTGCCGGACTTCGGCATCGGTGGCGTCCGGCGCGGCGAAGAGGAGGTTCTCGCGCAGGGTGCCCGCGAGGACGGGGGCGTCCTGCTCCACGTACCCGATGGCCGCCCGCAACTCGGCGAGCGGCCACTCGCGCACGTCCCTGCCGTCGACGAGGACCCGGCCGCCCGTCGCCTCGTAGAACCGCTCGATGAGGCCGAACACGGTGGTCTTGCCCGCGCCCGAGGGACCCACGAACGCCGTCATGCCCGGGCCGGGGACGTCGAAGTCCACGCCGTGATGCACGTACGGGAGGTCGTCGCGGTAGCGGAAGGTCACGTCGTCGAAGGTGACGGACGCCGCGCCGGGAGGGGACGCGGTCCCTACCGCCTCCTCCGCCTCCGGCCCGTCCGTCCGCTCGGTCTCCAGGCGTTCGGCCTGCACGATGCGGGCAACCGCCGCCGACCCCACCTGGTACTGCGACACCGCCCCGACCAGGCGCGACACCGGGTCGATCAGGTAGAAGAGGAAGAGCAGGAAGGCTACGAGGGTCGAGACGGATATCGCGCCCGACGCCACCCGCGCGCCGCCGATCCCGAGCACCGCGAGGAACGACACCTGCACCGCGAGGCCGACCGCGCTCCACGCGAGCGACTGCCATTTCGCCGACCGCACCCCGTGCCGCCACGCGTCCTGCGCGGCCGCCTCCACCGCGGCCGCCTCACGCTGCTCGGCGCCGGATGCCTTCAGCGTGCGGAAGGCGCCGAACGCCCGCTCCAGCGCGGTCGAGATGGTGCCGACCGCCGCCTGCGCCCGCTCCGTGGACTGCGCGATCTTCGGCATGACCAGGGACACCGCGCCGCCGATGAGCACGATCACGCCCATCGTCACGCCGAGCAGCACCGGGTCCATCAGCCCCATCATCACGATCGTCGCGAGGAAGGTGAGCCCGCCCGACGCGGCGGACACCACGGACTGGGTCGTCACCGCCCGCAGCAGCGTCGTGTCCGAGGTGACCCGGGACATCAGGTCGCCCGGCTGGGTCCGCTCGACCTCCGCGAGACGCAGCCGCAGCAGCCGTCCGATCAGGGTGCGCCGCGCCGCGAGCACGACGGACTCGGCGGTGCGCTCCAGGACGTACGCGCCGACGGATTCGATCGCGGTGCCGAGCACTACCAGGGCGGTGAGGAGCACCAGGATGCCGGTGATGGAGTCGTCGCTGCCCAGCCGGTCGACCAGGGACTTGGCCGCCAGCGGCTGGGCGAGGCCGGTCGCCGAACCGATCAGCGTCAGGAAGGCACCGAGCGCGACGGCACCGCGGTGCGGCCGGAAGTGCCGGTACAGGGCGCGCCAGGTCTCCTTGGCGGGCATCCGCTCCGGCTCCCCGGCGGCTTTGCCGATCGGTTCGATTCCGGCGGGGGCGGGTTCTGGGGTCGGGGAAGCGTCGGTCACGTCCGGCAGGACGCGGTACGGCGAGAACCACCTGACTGGGATGGCACACCCATGCGCTGGGCCCGAGCCCGACCTCGTCCGCACTGGCGTGCCCTGTGTCACTGACCCGTGTGATTCGACTCGGCGCTTCAGTACCCCGGCCGCGGAAGAGAAGTTAGCCGATCGGTCGAGACCGGTGCAGTGACGATTCTGCACAGGCGGAGGCGGGGCGGGCGGTGAGGCTCGTGGCGGCGGAGTGCGCGAGCGGAGTGGATGGCTGTGCGAGTACGGGGACAGGACAAGGACGCCGGGCGGGAGCGGTCGGCCGGGGCGACCGGCGCTCTGGTCGGCCGGGGCGAGGAGCTCGGGGCGCTGCGCGGCATGCTCGCGCGGGGCAGACTGGTCACGGTGGTCGGCGGCGCGGGCGTCGGCAAGAGCCTGCTCGCCGAGCACGCGGCCGTCGCGGCGGGCGGTTCGATGCCGGACGGTGTGGTGCGGGTGCGGTGGTGGGACGGGACTCCCGCGCGGCGGCGGTCGGTCGCGGAAGCGGTGGCCGAGGCGATGGACGACGTGGAAGGCGGGGCCGGGGCGCCCGTGGGCGTCGCGGAGTTGGCGGCGCGGCTCCGCTCGCGCCGGCTCCTGGTGGTGCTGGACGACTTCGATCCGGTGCGCGGCGAATGCGTACGGCTCGTCCGGGCGCTCCTCGACGACGCGCCGGAGGTACGGGTCCTGACCACTGGACGCCACCCGCTCGGCCTCGGCGAGGAGGCGGTGCTGCGGCTCGGGCCGCTGGGCGTCGCGGGGTGCGGGAGGGGCGGGGACGGAGACGGCGGGTCGGACACGGGGGCTGACGGCGTCGGCGGCGATGACGGGATCGGCGACGCGGAGCAGGCAGTGGCCCCCGCCGTCGCACTGTTCCTGCACCGGCTGCGTGCCGCACGGCGCCGCTCGGGCCAGGACGGCGGGCCCGCGCCCGAACACCACGGCCCCGCCCAACGCCACGGCCCCGCCCGCGGCGTCCACCCCGACGAGCTGCGCCTCGCGGGCGACATCTGCCGACGGCTCGAAGGCGTGCCGCTGGCCGTCGAGTTGGCGGCGGCGCAGGCCGCGCAGTACCCGCTGGCCCAGCTCGCGCGGATGCTGGAGTCCGCGCAGGGCTGGCTCGGCGTGGTCGACGCGCCGTTGCGCAGGCACCGTTCGCTGCGGGCCGCGGTGGGCGCGGGGTACGCGCTGTGCGGGACGGCGGAACGGACCGTGTGGGCCCGGCTGAGCGTGTTCTCCGGCGCCTTCGACGAGGACGCGGCCGCGTACGTCTGCTCGGGCGGCGGAATCGAGGCGCAGGACGTGCCCGCCACCCTGGCCCGCCTCGTCCTCGCCTCGGTCCTGGAACCCGTCGGCGACCCCGGCGGCGTCCTCACCCCGCGCTACCGGATGCCCGCGGCGGCCCGCGGCTTCGGCGCCGAACGGCTGCAGTCCGCCGGAGAGACGGCGTCGGCCGTCAGTCGGCACCTGTACTGGTACGGCCATGTCGCGTCCACCGCCCACCACTTGTGGAGCACCGGCATGCACGAGCGGGCCGCCTCGCTCGTACGCGACGACGAGGCCGAGCTGCGCGCCGCCCTCGCCCGGGAACCGAGCGGCGCCGACCAGGCGTCGGCGGCGCTCGCGCTCGCCGTCGACCTGTGGTTCTGGTGGGCGGTCTGCGGCCACGCCGACGAGGGCCGCTCCCTGCTCGGCCGCCTGCTGCCGCTCGCCAGGCCCGGGGCCCGTATGGCGGGGCAGGCCCTGTGGCTGGCGGGGTGGCTCGCCGTGTGCACGGACGCCCCGGAGGCCGCCGAACTGCTCGGTCAGGCCTGGTGCGTGGGCGTGCTCGCGGGCGACGACGCCACGGTCGGGCGCGTCTCGCACGTGCTCGGCGCGCTCGCCCTGAAGGACGGCAGCACGGAGCGGGCCATCGCCCACCTGCGGGAGGCCGCCGACACGATCCCCGTGCACGCGGAGCACGGCCCGGCCGCCGCCGTCAGCTGGGCCCTGCTCGCCGTGGCGCAGGCCAGGGTGAGACCCGCCGACGCGTGGCGCAGCGTGCGCCGCGCGTCAGCGGGCCCGCAGCCGCGGCACGACCTCTGGACCCGTTCCATGACGCAGTACGCCCAGGCCTTCGTCGACCACGTGCGCGGCCGCCGCAGCCGCGCCTGGCGCCGCGCCCACAAGGCACTCGCCGGCGCCCTCGGGGTGGCGGGGGCGGCGACCGCCACGGTGGCGGGGCCGCCCGGCGCCGCGCTCATCCATCAGCTGATCGCAGACATCGAGACGGGGACGCCCCTTGCCTAGCAAGCCCTACGAGGGGCGCTACGGTTCGACGGCACCCCGCACAGACGGCGGAGGGCCCGGCGCGTCGGCGATCACCGCACCGCCCGCCCCTCCAACACCCCCTGCCACCCCGGCGCCGCTAGCAGTGAGGATTCCGTTCGGGGCGGTGTGGCGCGGCGGCCGCCTCGGCTGAAGAAGTCGGCCAGGGGCAGCGTCGCCGCGCCCACCGTGACCGCGTCGGGGCCCAGTTGGCCCAGTTCGACGGTGGCGCGGGTGGCGGGGTGGCGCAGGGCGTACGCGTCGGTGTACTCACGGATGGCGGGCAGCAGGCGCGGGCCCAGTTGGAGGCCCGCCCAGCCGCCGACGAGCACGCGTTCGGGGCCGAAGAGATTGATGAGGTCGGAGATTCCCGCGCCGAGGTATTCGGCGGTCTCGTCGAGCACGGCCGCGGCGACCGGGTCCGGTGCGGTGCCGTCCTGCGGGTGGGCGGCGTCGAGCAGGGCGCTCAACGCCGTCTCCTCGTCGGCGCCGGGCGGCAGTCGGCCGCCCTCCTCCTGCCAGCGCGCCAGAAGCGCCTCGGCTCCCGCGTACGCCTCGAGGCAGCCCCGCGCGCCGCAGCGGCAGCGGCGGCCCCGGAGGCTGACGGTGAGGTGGCCCCACTCGGCGGGGCCGCCGCGTGCGCCGCCGTGGATGACGCCGCCGGTGACGACGCAGGCGCCGACGCCCGAGCCGATCAGCACGATCGCCGCGTCGCTCGCACCACGTCCGCCGCCGAACCACATCTCGGCCTGGCCCAGGGCCCGCGCTCCGTTGTCGACGAAGTACGCCGTATCGACGGGGAGTTCGATGGCCTCGCGCAGCATGCGTTCCAGCGGGACGGCGTCCCAGCCGATGGTCTGGCCGTGCACCACCGTGCTGCCGTCGTCGTCGCGGTCGACGATGCCGGGCACGCCCACCCCCACGCCGATCAGCGAGCCGTCCGGGGCGCCGGGCTCGATGCCCGCCTCGGCCCGCACCTGCGCCACGCCCTCCCGGATGTGCCGGACGATGGTCGCGACGTCGTAGCCGGAGTCGGTCAACGGGTGTTCTGTGCGGGCGAGTTCCTTCAGGCCGAGGTCGAAGGCCTCCACCCGGACGCGGGTCTCTCCGACGTCGACCCCGATGAGGCGGCCGCTCGACGGCGCGACGCGCAGCAGGGTGCGCGGCCGCCCGCCGTCGGACTCGACGCTGCCCGCCTCCTCCAGGAGACCGTCCGCGGTGAGCTCGGCGACGACGTTGCTCACGGAGCCCGAACTCAGGCCGGTCGCCGGTCCCAGCGCCTGGCGGCTCATCGGCCCGCCGAAATACAACCGTTGCAGTACCGAGGCGCGGTTGCCCACGCGCAGGTCGCGCACCGTTCGACTGCTCCGCTCGGCCATGTGGCTCCTCTCCGGTCGGCAACATACCCGTGCGCGACCCCTTGACGCGACTATCTCTCAGGTTTTAACTCACGTCCTAAATTAAGCCGTGAATTCGTTCGGACGCCGAACTCGGCACGCTCCCATGCCCGTTCTCAATCCCTGCCATCAACCTCGAAAGGGACGGATCCGCCATGCGCAGACTCCGAGCTGTGGCGACTCTCGCCACCGTGACCGCTCTCACCGGTGCCACCCTCACGGCCTGCGGCGGCGGCACCGGCACAGGGGGCGAGGGCAGCAACGCCTCGCCCAGGACGCTCACCTACTGGGCGTCCAACCAGGGACCGAACCTCGCGGCGGACAAGAAGATCCTCACGCCCGAGCTGAAGAAGTTCGAGGCGGAGACGGGGATCGAGGTGAAGCTGGAGGTGGTCCCCTGGTCCGATCTGCTCAACCGGATCCTGGCGGCGACCACGTCGGGCCAGGGCCCCGACGTCCTCAACATCGGCAACACCTGGTCGTCCTCGCTGCAGGCGTCCGGCGCCCTGCTGCCGTGGGACGCGAAGAACTTCGACGCGATCGGCGGCAAGGACCGCTTCGTCGACGCCGCGCTCGGCTCGACCGGCGCCGCGGGCAAGGACCCGGCGGCGGTGCCGCTGTACTCACTGTCGTACGCGCTCTACTACAACAGGGCTATGTTCAAGGAGGCGGGCATCAGCAAGCCACCGGCCACCTGGGACGAGCTGGTCGCCGACGGCAAGAAGCTCTCCAAGGGCGGCAAGTGGGCGCTGGGGGCGGAGGGTTCGAACCTGGTGAACAACATCCACCAGGCCTTCGCCCTCGGCAAGCAGCACGGCGCCGACTTCTTCGACGCGCAGGGCAGGCCGACCTTCACCTCGCACGGTGCCGTGGCCGCCGTGAAGCAGTACGTCGACTTCATGGCCAAGGACAAGATCATCGCCCCTGGCAACGCCGAGTACGCGCAGAACCAGTCGCTGCGGGACTTCGCCCAGGGCAAGACCGCGATGGTGCTCTGGCAGGCCGCCGCGACCACGTTCGACGCGCAGGGCATGAAGCCCGACGAGTGGGGGGTCGCTCCGGTCCCCGTGGCATCGGGCAAGCCCGGCGCGGGCCGGCGGGTCAACTCGATGGTCGCGGGCATCAACCTGGCCGTCTTCAAGAACACCGACAATCTCGACGGCGCGCGCAAGTTCGTGAAGTTCATGACGAGCGACGCCGAGCAGGCCCGCCTCAACAAGGCGTACGGATCGATCCCGCCGGTCAGGACGGCGCAGGAGGACGCCGCCTTCGACCGCGCCGACACCGCCGTACTGCGCGACACGCTCCGCAAGAGCGCGGCGCCGCTGCCGCAGGTGCCCAACGAGTCGCAGTTCGAGACGTCGGTGGGCACGGCCATCAAGAAGCTGTTCGCCGACGCGGCGGCGGGACGGGCGGTGACCACGGAATCCGTGACGTCCGAACTGTCCAAGGCCCAGCAGCAGATGCCGAAGAGCTGAGCCGCTGCCGATGACCACGCTCACCACGCCGCCCACGCCCAAGGAGCGGGCCGCGTCGCCCTCCGGCGGTCGCAGACCCCGCCTGCGCCTGCCCGCGCGCCTGCGCCGCGTCTCGCTCCCCTACCTCCTGCTGCTGCCCGCGCTGCTCCTCGAACTCGTCGTCCACCTGGTGCCGATGGCCGTCGGCATCCTGATGAGCTTCAAGGAGCTCACCCAGTTCTTCATCCGCGACTGGGGCGCGGCGCCCTGGACCGGCCTGGACAACTACGAGCTGTCGGTGGACTTCGACGCCCCGGTGGGCGAGGCGCTGCTGCACTCGTTCTTCGTCACCGTGGCGTTCACCGTCCTCTCCGTGGGCCTGTGCTGGCTCATCGGCACCGCGGCGGCGGTCTTCATGCAGGAGAACTTCCGCGGCCGCGGCCTGCTGCGGGCCGTCTTCCTCATCCCGTACGCGCTGCCGGTGTACGCCGCCGTCATCACCTGGTCGTTCATGTTCCAGCGCGACACGGGCCTGATCAACCACGTCGTCCACGACCAGCTCGGGCTCACCGACAGCAGGCCCTTCTGGCTGATCGGCGACAACAGCTTCATCGCGCTGCTGACCGTGTCGGTGTGGAAGGGCTGGCCGTTCGCCTTCCTCATCGTCATGGCGGGGTTGCAGAACATCCCCAAGGAGCTGTACGAGGCGGCCTCGATCGACGGGGCGGGGATCTGGCAGCAGGTGCGGCGCATCACGCTGCCGTCGCTGCGTCCGGTGAACCAGGTCCTCGTCCTGGTGCTCTTCCTGTGGACGTTCAACGACTTCAACACGCCGTACGTCCTGTTCGGCAAGTCGGCGCCCGAGGCCGCGGACCTGATCTCCATCCACATCTACCAGTCGTCGTTCGTCACCTGGAACTTCGGCACGGGCTCCGCCATGTCGGTCCTGCTGCTGCTCTTCCTGCTCCTGGTGACGGCCGGCTATCTGCTGGTCACCTCGTGGAGCCCACGTGGTGCGCGCGGGTGGCGCGGAAGGAAGGCCGCCGATGTCTAGCCGCTCACCGATGGCCGCGCCGCGTTCGTTCGCGTGGTCCCGGCGGATCTTCCTGACGCTGCTGACCGGTTTCGTCCTGCTGCCCATCCACGTGATGGTGAGCAGCTCCCTCAAACCGCTGCAGGACGTGTCGGGTTCGTTCCGCTGGCTGCCGAGCGGGTTCACCGTGCGGCCGTACATCGACATCTGGAAGACGGTGCCGCTCGCGGACTACTTCATGAACTCGCTGATCGTGGCGGGCGCGGCGACGCTCTGTTCGGTGGTCATCGCGGTCTTCGCCGCGTACGCGGTCAGCCGGTACCGCTTCCGGGGCAGGCGGGTGTTCACCGTGACCGTCCTGTCGACGCAGATGTTCCCGGGCATCCTCTTCCTGCTGCCGCTCTTCCTCATCTACGTCAACGTCGGCAACGCCACCGGCATCGCGCTGTTCGGATCGCGCGCCGGGCTCATCCTCACCTACCTCACCTTCTCGCTGCCCTTCTCCATCTGGATGCTCATCGGGTACCTCGACTCGGTGCCGCGCGAGCTGGACGAGGCGGCGCTGGTCGACGGGTGCGGGCCCCTCGGCGCGCTGTTCCGCGTCGTGGTGCCCGCCGCGGTCCCCGGCATCGTCGCGGTCGCCGTCTACGCCTTCATGACCGCCTGGGGAGAGGTGCTCTTCGCCTCCGTCATGACCACCGACGCCACGCGCACCCTCGCCGTGGGCCTGCAGGGCTACGCCACGCAGAACGACGTGTACTGGAACCAGGTCATGGCCGCGTCCCTCGTCGTGAGCGTCCCCGTCGTCGCCGGCTTCCTGCTGCTGCAGCGCTATCTCGTCGCCGGGCTCACCGCCGGAGCCGTCAAGTGACCCCTGCCGAAAGGAACTCCGTGACCGACCCCTCCTCCTTGGACCTCTCCGCGCTCCCCCAGGACTTCGCGTGGGGCGTGGCCACCTCGGCGTACCAGATCGAGGGCGCCGTCGACGAGGACGGCCGCTCGCCGTCGATCTGGGACACCTTCGCGCGTGTCCCGGGCGCGATCGAGGGCGGCGACACCGGTGACGTGGCCTGTGACCACTACCACCGCTGGCCCGAGGACATCGCGCTGCTGCGGGAACTCGGCGTCGACGCCTACCGGTTCTCGCTGGCCTGGCCGCGCGTGGTGCCCGGCGGTGACGGGCCGGTCAACGCGGCGGGGCTCGACTTCTACGACCGGCTCGTCGACGCGCTCCTGGCGGCGGGCATCTCCCCGAGCGCGACGGTCTACCACTGGGACCTGCCGCAGGCGCTGCAGGACCGCGGGGGCTGGCCCGAGCGTGAGAGCGCCGAACACTTCGCGGCGTACGCGTCCGTGGTGGCCGAGCGGCTCGGCGACCGGGTCACCCACTGGGCCACGCTCAACGAACCGCTCTGCTCCGCCTGGATCGGCCACCTGGAGGGCCGCATGGCGCCGGGCCTGACCGATCTGACGGCGGCCGTGCGCGCCTCGTACCACCTGCTGCTCGGGCACGGGCTCGCGACGCAGGCGATCCGCGCGGCGGCGCCCGGCGCGCAGGTCGGCATCGTCAACAACCTCTCCCCCGTACGGCCCGCCTCGGACCGTCCCGAGGACATCGCCGCGGCCCGGCGCGCCGACGGGCACACCAACCGCTGGTGGCTGGACCCGCTGCACGGGCTCGGGTTCCCCGCCGACATGCGCGAGGTGTACGGCGTCGAGCTCCCGGAGCGCGCGGGCGACGCGGCGACCATCGCGCAGCCGCTGGACTGGCTGGGCCTCAACTACTACTTTCCGGCGGTCGTCGCCGACGACCCGGCGGGCCCGGCGCCGTTCGCCCGCCAGATCCACCGCCCCGAGGTCCGGCACACCGGCATGGACTGGGAGATCGACGCGGACGGCCTGGAGAGCCTCCTGATGCGGCTGACCGGCGAGTACGGGGCGCGCAGGCTGTACGTCACCGAGAACGGCTCGGCCTACCCGGACGTCGTGCGCGCCGACGGCACCGTCGACGACCCGGAGCGCGTCCGCTACCTGCGCGAACACCTGGCGGCGTGTGCCCGCGCCGTGCGCAGGGGCGCCCCGCTGGCCGGCTATTTCGCGTGGTCGCTCCTCGACAACTTCGAGTGGGCGTACGGCTACGACAAGCGCTTCGGCCTGGTCCACGTCGACTACGCCACCCAGCGCCGCACGGTGAAGTCCAGCGGCCGCCACTACGCGGACCTCGTGCGGGCCCACCGCCTGCGGACCGCGCGGGCGGCCTGAGCGGAGCCCGGCCGTCCGCAGGGGTGCGCTGCTGCCCGGCCTCAGCACGTGAGGCCGGGCGGCGGGCTGCTCAGCTCGCTGGTCCCGCGCCCGCCCTCAGCGTGTGATCGCGCCCAGCAGCGCCTTCGCGCACAGGTCCCTGACCTGCTCCCGCGTCAGGTCCGGTTCCTCCAGCCACTCCAGGCAGACCGCGACCATGAACGCGAGCCAGCCCCGCACGGCCAGACGCACCGCGGGCGGGTCCTGGGTGATGTCGGCGGCGCCCGGGTCCGCGGCGAGCGCCGCGAGGATCTGGCGCTCCTGTGCGGCGAGGCCCTTGCGGTAGACCTCGCGGACCAGCGGGTCGCCCGCCGCCTCGGCGCGGTGGAAGGCGCGGAAGCCCTGTGCGTGGCTCTCCACGTAGCCGAGGAACGCGTCGAGTCCGGTGGTGATCTGCTCCTGCACCGGCAGTCCGGGCTCGGCCGCCGTCAGGCGCAGCATGCGCTCGCTCTCGCGGTGCACGACGGCGGCGAAGAAGTCACGTTTGGTCGGGAAGTAGTGGTACAGGAGGCCGCGCGAGACGCCGGCGATCTCCGCGACCTGCTCGATCCACACGTCGTCGTAGGGCTTCTGCGCGAACAGCCGGGCCCCGACCGAGAGCAGCTGCTCACGCCGCTCGCCCGTGCTTAGCCTGCGGCGCGTGCGCTCCTGTGGGTTCGCGGCCATGCACGCACCTTACTTGACGCGAATTCAATAGCGGTACCAGACTGGGATCTCCTATTGAATCCACGTACAACAGGCCCAACGGGCCCGTCGGACAAGGGAGATGGGCACATGGCGCAGACGACGCGGTCCGCGGCGGCGAACAGTGCGGACGGGACCGGCGCGCCCGGCCCTCTCCAGAAGGGTTTCCGCAGCGCCGAGCTCGGCTGGCCCGAGCTGCACCGGATCCCGCATCCGCCCCGCCGGCTGCCGCTCCTCGGCGACGTCCTGGGCGCCAACGTCCGGACCCCGCTGCAGGATTCGATGAGACTGGCCCGCAGGCTCGGGCCCATCTTCCGGCGCAAGGCCTTCGGCAAGGAGTTCGTCTTCGTGTGGGGCGCCGAGCTCGCGGCGGACATGGCCGACGAGTCGCGGTTCGCCAAGCACGTGGGTCTCGGCGTCGCCAACCTGCGGCCCGTGGCGGGCGACGGCCTCTTCACCGCGTACAACCACGAGCCCAACTGGCAGCTGGCGCACGACATCCTCGCCCCCGGGTTCAGCCGCGAGGCGATGGCCGGCTACCACCCGCTGATGCTGGACGTGGCGCGGCAGCTGACGGCGCGCTGGGACGAACGGGAGTCGGCGGGCCGGGCCGTGGACGTGCCGGGCGACATGACGAAGCTGACCCTCGAGACGATCGCCCGCACCGGTTTCGGGCACGACTTCAGCTCCTTCGAACGGTCCGCACCGCATCCCTTCGTGTCCGCGATGGTCGGCACCCTCTCCTACGCCCAGCGGCGCAACGTGGTGCCGCCGCTGCTGACCCCGCTGCTCCTGCGCGGCGCCGACCGGCGCAACGACGCGGACATGGCGTACCTCAACCACACCGTCGACGCGGTGGTCGCCGCCCGCCGCGCCGCACCCGGTCGGGGCGGCCAGGGCGATCTGCTCGACCGCATGCTGGAGGTCGCCCACCCCGACACCGGCGAACGGCTCACTCCGGAGAACATCCGCCGGCAGGTCATCACGTTCCTCGTCGCCGGGCACGAGACGACGTCCGGCGCCCTGTCGTTCGCGCTGCACTACCTCTCACGCAACCCGAGGGTGCTCGCCCGCGCGCGAGCCGAGGTCGACGAGGTCTGGGGCGCCGAGGGGGAACCCGCGTACGAACACGTGGCCAAGCTGCGCTACCTGCGGCGGGTGCTCGACGAGTCGCTGCGGCTCTGGCCGACCGCGCCGGGGTTCGCCCGCGAGGCACGGGAGGACACCGTCCTCGGGGGTACCCATCCGATGCGCCGCGGCGCCTGGGCGCTGGTCCTCGCGACGATGCTGCACCGCGATCCGGCGGCCTGGGGCGAACACCCCGAGGAGTTCGACCCCGACCGGTTCGCCCCTTCGGCCGTACGCGCCAGGCCCGCCCATGTCTTCAAGCCGTTCGGCACCGGCGCCCGCGCCTGTATCGGCCGTCAGTTCGCCCTGCACGAGGCGACGCTGGTCCTCGGCCTGCTGCTGCGCCGCTACGACCTGCACGCCGATCCGGGCTACCGGCTGCGCATCGCCGAGCGGCTCACCTTGATGCCGGACGGCCTCACCCTGCGGCTCACCCGGCGCGCGCCGGGCACGTAAGGCGCCGTTGTCAGACCCGTGCGCAAGAGTAGGGGTGGCATCCCGCGATGCCGTACACGCCACCCAGCGCAGAGGAGTCGCTCGACATGACCGGCACGACGTCCGAGGAACTGCTCGCCGCCCAGGCCTGCTTGCGTCTGCTGCACACCGCCCGCGCCGCGCTCTCCGACTCCGCGTCGGTCTCGCCGGTGGCCGCGGCGACGCTGCTGGCCGGGCCGCTCGCGGAAGCGGACGAAGCACTGCGCCGCGCGGGCTTCGCGGGCAACGAGGCAGCGCTCATCGACCGGATCTACGATCTGGCACCGCCCCCGCGAGCCGCGGAGGGTGGCACTCGTTCCGGCCGGGTACCGATGACCCGGTCCTGCGCCCGAGAGGGGAGTCAGTCATGAGTGCGGACGAAGGCAACGCCTCGTACGGCCACAAGGAGTTCAAGCGCTCCAAGAGCCACTTCGCGGACCGGATCACGGCGGACGGCCGCGGCGGCTGGCCCGTCGAGGCGGGGCGCTACCGCCTGGTGGTAAGCCGGGCCTGCCCCTGGGCGGGCCGGGCCCTGGTCTCCCGGCGGCTGCTCGGCCTGGAGGGCGCCCTCTCGCTGGGCGTCACCGACCCGATCCAGGACGACCGGAGCTGGCGGTTCACGCTGGACCCCGACGACCGTGACCCGGTCCTCGGCATCCGCTTCCTGAGCGAGGCGTACGAGGCGCGCGAGAGCGGCTATCCGGGAGGGGTCAGCGTCCCCGCTGTCGTCGACGAGCCGAGCGGCAAGCTGGTCACGAACGACTTCCAGCAGATCACGCTGGACTTCGCCACGGAGTGGACCGCCCTGCACCGCGAGGGGGCGCCCGACCTGTATCCCGAACCGCTGCGCGACGAGATCGACTCGGTGATGGAGGGCATCTTCCGCGACGTCAACAACGGCGTGTACCGGGCGGGCTTCGCGCCGGACCAGTCGACGTACGAAGCGGCGTGCCGCGATGTCTTCCGCCGTCTGGAGCTCACCTCGGAACGCCTGACGAGCCGCCGCTATCTCGTCGGGGACTCCCTCACCGAGGCGGACATCCGCCTGTTCAGCACACTGGTGCGGTTCGACGCCGTCTACCACGGCCACTTCAAGTGCAACGTGCGCAAGCTGACCGAGGACCGGGTCCTGTGGGCGTACGCCCGTGATCTGTTCCAGACCCCGGGGTTCGGCGACACCATCGACTTCGACCACATCAAGCGGCACTACTACCAGGTGCACGCGGGCATCAACCCGACCGGCATCGTGCCGCTGGGCCCGGACCTCGCCGAGTGGCTGACGCCGCATCACCGGGAGGAACTGGGCGGGCGGCCCTTCGGCGACGGCACACCTCCGGGACCCGTGCCCGCCGGGGAGGAGGTGCCGGCCACCGGGCGGCCCTGAGAGCCTGTCCTCGCGGTCCGCCCGGCCCGCCCCGGCGGGTCAGCCCATCGCGGTGCCCGGGTCCGTGAGCGGTTCCCGGTCCGGCTCCACGATCCGCTCCTCCTCCCGGCCCGGGGCCTGCCGCCAGGTGAACTGGTCGCCGCCCACCCAGCGCACCGTGTCCGGGTCGTCGAGGTCGTGCACGGTGATGCCCGCCATGGCGGCCGCGTCCAGGACGTCCGTGACGGTCTTCGCCTTGCCGACGACCTGGCCGTCGATCTCGACGATGCGGAAGGGCGGGTGCCCCGGCTGCACGCCGAGGACCGTGATCCGGGGATTTGCCATGTAAAAGTACGCTTCGGTCATGCCTGGAACCCTTCCACGGCGACCGGCGCGGCCACCTCGCCTGTCGGCCGCTCGGGCTACACAACGCGAGGTTGTGACCCGGGGCAGGGCGGTTGTTTGATCAGCCGGACGGTCGCTCGCTTGGATGTCACGCGGCAGCACGAGGCTGCCGGTGAGTCTTTCGGGGAGCGGCACGAGATGGCGGGCAGGCGGTCGCTGGGGCGACGGTTCGGGTGGCTGTGGGCGGCGTACGCGGTCAGCACGTTCGGGACGCGGCTCGCGTTCGACGCGTTCGCCATGATCGCGATCCTGACGCTGGACGCCGGGGCGGCCCAGGTGGCGGTGCTCGCGTCCGCGGGGCTCGCGGTGGGGGCCGCGGCGGCGATCCCGCTCGGGCCGTGGGTGGAGTTCCGCCGCAAGCGGCCCGTGATGGTGGCGATGGACCTGGTGCGGTGTGCGGCGCTGCTGAGCGTGCCCGCCGCGTACGCGCTCGGCCTGCTCGGCTTCGCGCAGCTCCTCGTCGTCTCGGTGGTGGTCGCCGCGGCCGACATCACGTTCGGGGCGGCGAGCGGCGCGTACCTCAAGACGCTCGTCCGCCCGGAGGACCTGCTCGTCGCCAACGGCCGCTTCGAGTCGACGACGTGGACGGCCACCATGCTGGGACCGCCGCTCGGCGGGGCCGCGGTCGGCCTGTTCGGGCCGCTGATGACCGTGGCCGCCGACGCCGTCAGCTATCTGCTCTCCGCGGTGGGACTCCGAGCGATCGGCGGTCTCGGCGGCGAGGAAGCACCTCCCGTGCGCTCCGGAGAGGCGAAGCGGCTGCGTGCGGGCGATGTGCTCGACGGCTGGCGGTTCATTTTGGGCAGCCCGGCGCTGCGCCCGCTGTTCCTCAACACCGTCCTGGTCAGCGGCCTGATCATGGCGGTCTCGCCGCCGCTCGCCGTCCTCATGCTCGGCCCCCTCGGCTTCGCGCCCTGGCAGTACGGCCTCGCCTTCGCGCTGCCCTGCCTGGGCGGACTCGTCGGGGCGCGCCTGTCCCGGCGCCTCGTCGCCCGCTACGGGCAGCGCGCGGTGATGCTGGTGGCGGGCACTCTGCGCGCCTGCTGGTCCGTCGGGCTCGCGTTCGTCGGCCCCGGCACCGCCGGGCTCGTCCTCGTCGTGACCGTGGAGTTCGGGCTCATCACGTGCATGGGTGTGTTCAACCCGGTGTACGCCACGTACCGGCTGGCGCGGACCCCGGCCGACCGCGTCGCCCGCACCCTGTCCGCCTGGTCGGTCAGCAGCAAGGCCACCGTCGCCGTCCTGACCGCGCTGTGGGGTCTGCTCGCCGGTCTCACCGGCCCCCGCACCGCCATCGCCGTCGCCGGTCTCCTCCTGCTCGCCACCCCGCTGCTGCTGCCGCGGAACGACCGTACGGTCTCCGAAACGGCCCGTGTGCCAGCCGCCTAGACCAGCCGCTCGACCGCCTTGAGGACCTCTCCCGCGCCGTCCTCCGCGGCCATGGTCCGGGCGAGGCCGGTGGCGGCCCGCGCATACGTCTCCTCGCGCACCGCACGGCCGAGCGCGTCCGCGAGACGGGGTGCGGTCAGGTCCTCGAAGGGGATCGGGTCGCTCGCCGCGCCGAGGGAGGCGAGGCGGCCTGCCCAGAAGGGCTGGTCCGCGGTGACCGGCACGGGGACGGCCGGGACGCCCGCACGCAGCGCCGCCGCCGAGGTGCCCGCGCCCGCGTGGTGCACCACGGCCGCCACCTCGGGGAACAGCAGGGAGTGCGGCACCTCACCGACCGTCAGGACGTCGTCGCCGGACGCCGAGAGACCGGCGCGCCCCGCCTGCAGCACGCCCCGCAGCCCGGCCGTGCGCAGCGCCTCCACCGCGAGCTCGCTCAACCGCTCGCCCTCCCCGCCCGCCATGCTGCCGAACCCGATGAACACCGGGGGCGGCCCGGCCCGCAGGAAGTCGTCGAGCTCCGGTGGCAGGCCGCTCGCCGGGTCGTGGTGCGGCCACCAGTTGCCGACGACGTCGAGCCCGGCCCGCCAGTCCGCGGGCCTCGGCACCACGGCCGGACTGAAGCCGTGCAGCACCGGCCAGCCCGCCCGCTCCTGCCGGGCGCGGACCCGGCCCGGCGCCGCGGCGGGCAGCGAGAGGCGGACGCGCAGGTCGCGTACAGCGTCGGCGTAGACGCGGTCGACCATGCGCAGGGCGAGGCCGCCGAGGACACGGTTGCCGAAGCCGCCGAGGGACCGCGTGGCACCGACGACGGGCGGGAACGCGCGGGTGGGGTGCGCCGGTTGGAGGTACGCCCCGAGAACCGGTATGCCCATGGCCTCGGCCACCTGCCAGCCGAGCGGCGCCGTCGTCGTGGAGAGCACCAGCAGGTCCGCGCCGCGCACGGCCGCGTCGACGAGACCGCCGCCGAGTGCGCGTACGAAGCCCGCGGCCGCCCGCAGGAGTTCTCTCCGCCCGTCCGCGCGCCGCTGGTCGTCCGAATCGCCGGGCAGTTCACGGAACCGCAGGCCGGCGGCCGCGACGAGCGGCGCGAACGAGCCGTGCGTGGCGAGCGCGACGTCGTGTCCGGCTTCGCGGAGCCGGAGGCCGAGGCCGGTGTAGGGGGCGACGTCGCCGTACGAACCGGCTGCGGCGATCAGGATGCGCGTCATCGGTTTCCTCCGGGGTCCGAGCCGGCTCGGCGGCCACTCTCAACCTCAGCTGTAGGGTGAGGGTCGCCGGTCGTCCGGCCACCCTCACGCTCATGTCGAGCCTCCCGCTCGCACCCGGCCCCCTGGCCCGTCCGGGTCTCCGCGTTGGCGCGTACCGCCGTCCGCAGGTACGCGGCGAGCCCCGGCCGCTGCTGGGACGTCGGCACGACGAGGGCGAAGGCCCGCGGGTCGTCGGCGAAGTCGTCCGCGATGCGCAGGTGCATGTCGGGCGGGCACGGGGTGAACCAGCGGGCGAGGTGTCGCCGGTGCGCTTCCGCCAGATCACGGGCGCGTTCGCCCTCGGCGGGCTCCCCCGCGTCGAAGGCGGCGAGCAGTTCCTCCCGCCACCGCGCGGCCTCGCCCATGAGCCGCGCCCAGTCCTCCTTGGAGTGCGCGGCGGCGCTCTCCATGGCCGCCCGGTGCCCCGCGCTGTCCTGCCACTTCAGCTCGGCCTCGGTGGCGTAGCTGAGGTCGAAGGTGATCTCACCGAACACCTCGGACCGTTCCTGGGGGCTGAGACTCACCCCGGTCCGCTGCAGCTCCATGGCCCGCTCCGCGACGTCCGCGAGGCGCTCGAGCTGGTCGATCTGTTCGCGCAGCGCCCGGTGCCTGGCCTTCAGCCGGCCGAGGGCGTCGGCCTGCGGTCCCGTCAGGATCCCGGCCGTCTCGTCGAGGGTGAAGCCGAGCTCTCGGTAGAAGAGGATCTGCTGCAGACGGGCCAGGTCCGCGTCGTTGTACAGGCGGTAGCCGCCGGGGCTGCGCTCGCCGGGCGTGAGCAGCCCGGAGCGGTCGTAGTGGTGCAGGGTGCGGACGGTGACGCCCGCGAAATCGGCGACCTGACCGACGGTGTAACTCATGGACCTTCGCCTTTCGTCGACGCTCAGCCTGCAGCCTGACGCGGCGTAAGGGTCAAGCCAGGGGCGTCAGGTCAGCTGGTGCAGCAGATGGGCGCAGGCCGCCGCCTCGTCCGCGTGCCGGGCGAGGGGGTGGTGCACGCCCCGTTCGTACATTCCGACCTCCCACGCCCCGTCGTCGGCTCTGCGCAGGTAGACGAAGTCGGGTGGCGTGGGGGCCGGTTCGTGGACGCCCTCGATCCAGTAGTAGCCGTCGGCGACGTGGGCGGCGCGCAGGGCGGCCGCTGCTTCTCGGACGTCCACGGGTGGGGCTCTCCTCTCCGCCGCCGGTACGGCGGCGCGGTCGGCGGGGCGCGGTCAGGCGTTGGCGGTCAGGCGTGCGCGGGCTTGAGGTAGCCGTGGTCGAGGAGCCACTTGACGTTGAGGCGCTGCCCCTCGCCCGGGTCCACGAAGGCCGGGTCCAGCTTGATCTGCTGTCCGTCGCCCGGCTGCTCGAACCACGGGGCGATGCTGCCCTGCCAGACGCGGAACGGCTTGGTCACCTCGTAGACGTGGTAGTCGCAGGAGAACGCGGCGTCGCGGGTGTTGAGGTTCTGCGGGGGCAGGGCGCGCTCGGCGTAGGAGTCCCCGGCGGGCGCGAGGTATCCCCCGTACTCCGAGCCGAAGCGGTCCAGCGTCTCGCCCCGCTCCAGGCGCTCGCGGTGCTTGTCGACCTTGCCGTCGACGGTGCCGAAACCGTCGTTGGGCGGGTACTTCCAACTGCCGCTGTCCGCGGGGCCCTCCCAGTACTTCTTCAGGAAGGCCTTCGGGGACAGCTTGCCCGTCCGCTTCCAGTTCTTCAGAAGCGGCCCGACCGGCCGCTGCCACCGCTGGGGGAGCCGGGCCGGGCCGAGCCGGGCGTCGCCGTGGAACTCTCCCGTGCATATCTCGTGCGTCGCGGCGGCGCCCACCGGGGGCGCCGGTGCGGCGGAGGCCGTGGCACTGACGGCGGGGGCGGCCGCTGTGGCCCCCGCCACTGCTATCGCGGCCAGAACGGTACGGATCCGGATCACACGGCTGTGGTCCACTCGGCAACTCCTCCTGCGGGTACGCGCGTTCAGGTCGGTTCGCGCCGACCGCACTGCGCGTGCGGTCCGGCGTCAAATTCGCGCACACCGTATAGGAGCAGTGGCTCTCAGTGGCCGACTCGTCGTGGAAAGCGCCTTCTGTTGGCCGAAATCCCATGGCCTCCAAGCACCGTCAAGGTGCGCTGCCAGGACCGGCAGGGCCCGTACCACGCGCCGGGCTCGGATCAGCCCGGCCCACGCCCGCCCGCACCGACGACACATCGGACACGGCCCGCTTCGTCCCTTGCCCGATCAATCATGTACGGGACACTGTGTCTGCCACATCCGTCACCACCGACGCACGAGGTGCAGGCATGAACGAGGTGCGGGCATGAACAGTGGAGCAGAGCCGGTCGCGGGTTCCGGCGGCGGTTCCGGGCGGCGGCGGTTCTTCGGCGCGCTGACGGGAGTGGCCGCCGCGGGGGCGGTGTCCGCCGCCGCGGGCTGCGCCTCCCCGACCGCTGCGGAACGTGAGCGTCCCGAGCGCGCCCGCCGTAACACCGCCTCCTCCGTCACCCACCGGCCGCGCGGCGAACGGCAGTTGTTCCTCGGCACGTACACCTCGCGGGAGGGCGGCGGCGGGGGCATCGGCCTGGCGACGTACGACGACGCGACGGGACGGGTCACCGGCACCGGCACGATCACCGGCGTCCCGGACCCCTCCTATCTGGCGCTGCACCCCTCGGGCCGCACCCTCTACGCCGTCAACGAGCGCGAGAAGGGCGGCGTGACCGCCGTCGCGCTCTCGCCGTCCGGCGACCACGAGGTGCTCGGCACCCGCGACACCGGCGGCGCGGGACCCTGTCACCTCTCCGTGCACCCCGGCGGGCGGTGGCTGCTCAGCGCGAACTACGCCTCCGGCAGTGTGGCCGTCCACCCCGTCGAAGCGTCCGGGGCGCTCGGCGAGCGGACCGACCTGGTCGAGCACTCCGCGCCGCCGCCCGGCCCCGGCCAGCAGGGTCCGCACGCCCACCAGATCAGCACGGCGCCGGACGGCCGCCACGTCCTCGCCGTCGACCTCGGCAACGACACCGTCTACACCTACCGCCTCGACGAGAAGGCGGGCACGCTCAGCCGCGTCTCGCACGTGACCGTGCGGCCGGGCGCGGGCCCCCGCCACCTCACCTTCCACCCTTCGGGCCGCTTCGCGTACCTCGCCAACGAAGTCGACAACACGCTCGTCGTCTGCGCGTACGACCCCGCCACCGGCCGCATCACCCCGGGCGAGCCGCAGGCGACGGGCTCCGGCGGAGGAACCAACTATCCGGCCCAGCTCGTGGTGACGCGCGAGGGCCGCTTCGCCTTCCTCGCCAACCGGGGCCACAACAGCATCGCGCGGTACGCCATCGAGCGCGGCGGCGCCCGGCTGCGGCTTCTGGACACGGTCTCCGTCGACGGCGACTTTCCGCGACAGCTCGCGTTCTCGCCGTCCCAACGGCTTTTGTTCACCGCGAACCAGAAGTCGAATTCGGTGAGTGTCTTTCAGGTCGACGGACGCACCGGAAAACTCCGGCTGACGGGCAAGCCGTTCACGGCGCCGATCGCGGTGTGCGCACTGCCGCTCTGAAAGTGCTGCCGGTCGAGAACACCTCACCCAGGACAAGAGGGGGAGGAATGCGCGGTCACCCGCCGATGTACCAGCTGAATCCGCCGGAGGCGGCGACGGCCACCAGCACGATGAAGAGGATCACGTCAACGATGCCCAGGATGACGGACGCCTTCGCCATGCCGCTGCTGCCCGCCTTCTGACGCAGGGCCACAGCACCGAAGATGATGGCGAGCGGTCCGAGAATGATGCTGAGGAAGAACAGCCCCACGATGCCGCAGACAAGACCGGCCACCGCGAGGCCATTCGTCCGGGAACCGGAAGACGCCGCTGACGGGCTACCGTAGAACGACATGGTCACACCTCTCGGAGATCGAATTCCTGTATTGCGTGACGCCGTCTCCGAGTGCCCAGGAATGCGACCCGTAGTCCGTCCGCCGGACACGTGGTGGAGCGTTCCTGCGTACGGTCCCGCCCCGAGCGTCAGACGACGATGACCCGGCGCCCGCGCGTGTGACCGGCTTTGCTGTCGATGTGCGCGGCCGCCGCCTCGGCGAGCGTGTACGACTTCTCGACCGGAATGTGCAGCTTGCCCCGCGAGATGAGAACGGCGGCCTCGGCCAGCGCGTCCGGCACGCTCCCGGCCACACCGGAGAACCGGACACCGTGCTCCGGCGCATCGAGATCGGCGATGGAGACCACCTTCCGCGGGTCCCCCGTCAGTTCGACGAGCTCGCGGATCACGCCCGAGCCCGCCAGGTCGAGGGCCGCGTCGACCCGCCCGAGCTGCCGCACCCGCTCGACCCAGCCCTCGCCGTACGTCGTGGCGACGGCGCCGAGGCCGCGCAGATAGTCCTGGTTCGCGGCGCCGGCCGTGCCGATCACCGTGATGCCCCGCTCCCGGGCGATCTGCAGCACCGCCGACCCGACTCCCCCGGACGCGCCGCTGACCAGGAGCGTCTGCCCGGGCCGCACCCCGGTCTCGCGGATGACGCGCAGCGCCGTCTCCACGATGGAGGGGTATCCGGCCGCCTCTTCGAACGTCAGCCCCTCGGGCATGCGGGCCCAGGCCGAAAGGACGGCGAACTCGGCGTACGTGCTCGCCCCTTCGCCGAAGACGTGGTCACCGATCCCGACCCCTTCGACGCCCTCACCGACCTCGTCCACCACCCCCGCGGCGTCGAGGCCCACTCCGGAGGGCAGCTCGGTCGGGTGGGCCCCCAGGACCTGACCCTCTCGGACCCTCCAGTCGACGGGGTTCACTCCCGCCGCCCGTACGGCGATGCGTATGCGGCCGGGGCCCGCGTGGGGCTCCTCGGCGTCGATGAGGTGCAGGACGTCCGGACCGCCGAACTCGGCGAAGCTCACTTTCTTCATGCCGCCGAATGTAACACTAACGGTTAGCGTTTAACAACGGTTGTTGTTTTGCAGCTGGTAGCATCACGCCATGACCGAGCCGCCCGGCCGCCGTGAGCGCAAGAAGGCCGCGACCCGCCAGAAGATCGCCGACGCCGCCCTGCGGCTCTTCCTGGAACGCGGGTACGACGCGGTGGGCATCCGTGACGTGGCGGCCGAGGCCGACGTGGCCGTCACCACGCTCTTCTCCCACTTCGCCTCAAAAGAGGCGCTGGTGTTCGAGCAGGACGAGGACTTCGAGCACCGTCTCGCGCGGGCGGTCGCCGACCGGGCGCCGGACGAGCCGCTCATCCCCGCGCTGCGCCACGAGATGCGGGCGCTGGTGCGCCACTGCACGGCGGACGGCGCGGCCCCGATCTGGCGCATGATCGACAAATCCTCCGACCTGCGGGATTACGAGGAGTCGATGCGGCTGCGCCACGCCGAGTCCCTGGCCGCGGCCATCGCCGCCGACCTCGAGCTGCCGCGGCCCACGACGGCCTGCCGGACGATCGCGAGGTTCGTGGTCGACGCCCACTCCCTGGCCCGCGAGGCGCCCGACCCGGACGCCGCGGTGGACGAGGTCTTCCGGATGATCGAGGCCGCCTGGGAAGCCACCGGTCACTGACGCGCGCACCGGGCCTCTGCGCGAACTGCCCGTAACGGGTGGGGCGTTGGGACGGCGGCGCGGTATGTCGCCGTGGAACATGTGGAAGGCGCGGCCCGTGCGGGCGGCGCGCGCGGAGCGGTGCGGTGGGTGGCGCGGGCACCGGACAGCCGACAGCCGTGGCTCGCTCGTCGGGAGTTGGGCGTACGGGCTTGGACGTACGGGGGTTCTCGGGTGCACGGGCGGGTGCGGGTCACGCCGCCCCGCCCCCGCCCCGTCGCGACATCAGTCCGCCGGAGCGGTCACCCTCAGTTGGACGTCAGACCGCCGTCCACCGCCAGGGCCGCCCCCGTGGAGAACGAGGCGCGGTCGCTGCACAGCCACAGGGCCGCCTGGGCGATCTCGACCGGCTCGGCCATGCGCTTCTGCATCTGACGGGCGACGAATGCCTGCTCCAACTCCGGCCGCGCGTCGACCACTTGGCTGATCATTTCCGTGCGCGTGGTGCCGACGACGAGCGTGTTGATACGGATGTCGTGCGCGGCGTACTCGGCCGCCGCGGCCCTCGTCATGCCGAGCACCGCGTGCTTCGCGGCGACGTAGGGCACGGGGGCGCCGGTGGCCACCATCGCCGCGGTGCTCGCCGTGTTGACGATCGCGCCCTTGCCCGCTTCGAGCATCACCGGGATCTGGGAGCGCAGGCAGTTCCAGGTGCCGCGTACGTTGGTGTCCATCGTGCGGTCGAAGACGTTCTGGTCCAGCTCGTGCAGCGGCGCCAGCTGGTCACCGGCGTACCCCGCGTTGTTGAACGCAGCGTCCAGCGCGCCGAAGTGCTCGCGGGTCGCGTCGACCGCGCGCTGCACGTCCTCGGCGACCGAGACGTCGCCCGTGCTGATCGCCGCCTGGCCGCCCGAGTCGTTGATCTCCTTGGCGATGCGGGTCAGCGCGTCCTCGCGACGGGCCATGAGCAGGACCGCCGCCCCCTCCGCGGCGAACAGCCGAGCGGCCGCCTCACCGATCCCGCTCGACGCACCCGTGATCATGACGGCCTTGCCGGCCAGCAGTCCATTGATTTCGGTCATGGCGTGAGTAAAGCCCTTGCGGCCCCGGACCGCACCCCTCAATGATCATGAGATCTCCCACAGTAGAGGGATTCGCCGGACGGGCGGCTCCGGCTCGATCCGGACGGGCGGCCTGGCTCGATAAGGTGCCCGGTGTGATCAACTCATCTGCTGACAAAGCCAGTACGAGCTCGGACGACACCGAGGTCGCGACGGCCGGGGCGCGCGCGGGCGCTGAGGTGGTGCGCGCCATGTACGGCCGGCGGCTCACCCGAATCGACAAGGGCGCCGGTGACTTCGCCACCGCCGCCGACGTGGCGGCGGAGGAGGCGATCCTCGACGTCATCCGGGCCGCCCGGCCCGACGACGCGGTGCTCGGCGAGGAGGGCGGACAGCGGGGTTCCGCCGAGGCCGCGCGCCGGTGGCTGGTGGATCCGCTGTGCGGCACCTTGAACTACGCCGTCGGAAACATGCTGGTGGCCGTCAACGTGGCGCTGCGCGACGGTCCCGCGGCGGTGGCCGACCCGTTCAGCGGTGAGGTCTTCGTCACCGACGGCCGGAGTGCCTGGCTGCGGCACGAGGGGACCGACGCCCCGCTGGCCCCCACCTCCGCCACGCAGCTGGTGGACGTCAACCTGGACCCGCCGTTCCCGGGCGCGCCCGGGTTCCGGGGCGTGGACCTGCTGGCCCACCCGGAGTTCGTCGCGCGGTTCCGCCCCCGGGTCGTGTCCACGTCGCTGGCCGTGGCCTGGGTCGCGGCGGGCCGGCGGGCCGCGTACGTCACGGACGGCGGCGACCTGTCGGGAAGCGTGCACTTCGCCGCGGGCATCGCCCTGTGCCGGGCCGCGGGGTGCGTGGTCACCGGCATCGACGGCGCGCCGGTCGGACAGGGCGGCCGGGGACTCGTGGCGGCGGCCGACGCCGAGACCCATGACCTGTTGATGTCGATGATCCGCGGTGGCCGGAGGAACTGAAGGGGCGGAAGAAGCAGGAGGCCACAGGACCGGCCCCCCCTCCTGCGGGACGCGGGGCCCGGACTTGATTACCGTACGTGGGTATGAGCACGGACCTGACCGGACTTCTCGTCGGCGCCGCCGTTCTGGTCGCCGCGACGCTCGCCGTCGCGGTCGTACTGCTCGTACGTCTCGTCCGGACCCGGCGCGATCTGCGCAGAGCCGGACTTCCCGTCGAGCGGCAGTGGGTCTTCTGGGCGGCGGTCGCCTATCTGGTGCTGCCCACCGACCTGCTGCCCGACCCCGTCTTCCTGGACGACATCGGGGTGCTCGTGCTGGCCCTGCGGTCGATGCGGTCAGCCTCCGACGGGCCGTCCGCGCCGGGTGGTTGAGAGGCGGGCCTTCATCAGGAGGGCGTGCATGCACTCCGTCACCTGTGTGACGTCCTCGACGAGCCGGTGGAACGGGAGGCGGACGTCCGCCTGCCCGCGAGCGCGTTCCAGACGCAAGCAGATGCCGTGCCGGTCGATGGCCAGCGGGCGGACCCGCACCACGCCGTGCAGGCTGTCCGGGCTGATGAGGCGGGTGAGCTGCTCGACGGCGTCCGGGTGGGCGTCGGCGAGATGGGTGAGCAGGCGCGACTCCGCCTCGGCGAGCGGGTCGGGCACGGTCAGGGCGAGTTCGTCGAGCTCGACGCCCACGCGCTCTCCCGTGGAGTCGTGCAGTACGGCGCAGGTCGGCTCGAGGACGAGGTCGCGCCCGTCGTGCGTCAACGATCCGGAGAGCCAGAGCCGGGCGCGGATCCGGTCCCTGAGCGGCACCGGCGCGACGTCGGCGAACTCGACCATGGTGGACGGCTCGCCGCGGGGCGCGCAGATCAGGGCGGCGGCCAGTGCGCTGTCCTCGGGCGGGGACAGCCGGAGCCTGCCGTCCTCCATGACGCTGTGCGCGCCCACGAGTTCGTCCCTGCCGATCTCTGTGGTCACCGCGCAGGACCATGCGGTGGCGAGCACTGAACGAGCGCGTGCCGCCGCTGTGGGCACGGTCGTGCTGCTCTGACGGACACCCATCCTCAACCTCCATTAGGTAAGCCTTGCCTAACTTATCTGAGATTGCAGAACGGGGCCAGTACGCCTCATGGCCCCGCGCGGCGAACCACGCGGGGCCATGAGGGGGTCGTCGGATGAGGCGAGGGGACGTCAGTGGCCCCGGGCGATCCACTCCTCCAGGTGCGGCGCCTCCTCGCCGATGGTGGTGCTGTCACCGTGGCCGGTGCGCACCACCGTCACGGGCGGCAGCGTCAGCAACCGCTCCCTGATGGACGAGACGATCGTCGGGAAGTCGCTGAACGAACGGCCCGTCGCGCCGGGGCCGCCCGCGAAGAGCGTGTCCCCGGTGAAGACCGTGCCGAGTCCGGGTGCGTGCAGGCTGACCGCGCCGTGGCAGTGGCCGGGCGTGTGCAGCACCTTCAGGACCGTGCCCGCGACGGCCAGTTCCTGCCCGTCGGAGAGCTCGCCGTCCGGGGCGCGGTCGGGGTGCGTCCGCTTCCACAGCTCCGCGTCCGCCGGGTGCAGCAGGATGGGCGCGCCCGTGCGGTCGGCGAGCGCCGGGGCCGCGTCGATGTGGTCGTCGTGGGCGTGCGTGCAGACGATGGCGACGAGCCTGCGCTCCCCCACCGCCCCGGCGATGGCGTCCGCGTCGTGCGCGGCGTCGATGACGACACACTCGCTGTCGTCCCCCACGATCCACACGTTGTTGTCGACCTCCCAGGTGCCGCCGTCCAGGGAGAAGGTCCCGGACGTGACGAGGTGGTCGATGCGCGCGCCGGGCGCGCCCGCCGTGGCGTCGGCCGCCATCAGAACATCACCACCGAACGGAGCACGTCGCCGTGGTGCATGCGCTCGAAGGCCTTCTCCACGTCCTCCAAGGCGATCGTCTCCGTGACGAACGCGTCGAGGTCGAGACGCCCCTGCTGGTAGAGGTCGATCAGCATCGGGAAGTCGCGCGAGGGCAGGCAGTCCCCGTACCAGCTCGACTTGAGCGCGCCGCCGCGCCCGAAGACGTCGAGCAGCGGCAGCTCGATCTTCATCTCCGGCGTCGGGACGCCGACGAGGACGACCGTGCCCGCCAGGTCCCGGGCGTAGAAGGCCTGCTCGTACGTCTCGGGACGGCCGACCGCCTCGATGACGACGTCGGCGCCGTTGCCGCCGGTCAGCTCCCGCACGGCCTCGACGGGGTCGGCGGAGCGGGAGTTGACCGTGTGCGTGGCGCCCAGGCTCTTCGCCGTCTCCAGCTTCTTGTCGTCGATGTCCACGGCGATGACGCGCGCGGCGCCCGCCAGGCGGGCGCCCACGACCGCGGCGTTGCCGACGCCGCCGCAGCCGATGACCGCGACCGAGTCGCCCCGGCCGACGTTGCCGGTGTTGATGGCCGCGCCGATGCCCGCCATAACACCGCAGCCGAGGAGACCGGCCGCGGCCGGCGAGGCGGCCGGGTCGACCTTGGTGCACTGCCCGGCGGCGACGAGGGTCTTCTCGGCGAAGGCCCCGATGCCGAGCGCCGGCGACAGCTCGGTGCCGTCGGCCAGGGTCATCTTCTGCTTCGCGTTGTGCGTGTCGAAGCAGTACTGGGGGCGGCCGCGCAGACACGCGCGGCACTGACCGCACACCGCGCGCCAGTTGAGGACCACGAAGTCGCCCACCGCGACCTCGGTGACGCCCTCGCCGACCGATTCGACGACGCCCGCCGCCTCGTGCCCGAGCAGGAACGGGAAGTCGTCGTTGATGCCGCCCTCGCGGTAGTGCAGGTCGGTGTGGCAGACGCCGCACGCCTGGACCTTCACCACGGCTTCCCCCGGCCCCGGATCCGGCACGATGATCGTCTCGATCCGCACCGGCTCGCCCTTCGCCCGTGCGACCACGCCCTGCACCTGCTGCGCCATGAATACGGCCCTCCTGTTCTCTGCACGTCCTACCCCTCCATCGTTTCAGGTCGGACGCCCCGGTGGAGCACACGCCCGCCCGGCACGGGCAGCGCGCGCCGATGAGGCGGGCCGCGCGATCTAGGGTGAGCCTGTGCGCAACCTCGCCGCCCAAGCCCTGCTGCCGGTCAACGCCGCGCTCGCCGTGGCACTGCTCGTACTGCTCCTCGTGGCCGCGACGACGGCGGCCGTCTTCCGGCTCACGCCCGACGGCTCACGCGGCCGGGCCCGCGAGATCCTCGTCGCCGGGGTGCGCGCGACGGCCCAACTGGCCGCCGTCTCTCTCGTCATCGACTGGGTCGTGCACCACACACCGGCCCTGTTCGGCTTCCTGCTCCTCATGTTCGCCGTGGCCGCCCGCACCGCGGGCCGGCGCATCACGCCGAACGGGACCTGGTGGTGGGCGGCGCTGCCGATCGCGGGCCCCGTCGTGCCGGTGGTGGGCGCACTGGCCCTCGCGGGCCTGCTTCCCGTACGAGGCGTCGCGATGATCCCCGTGACGGGCATCCTCATCGGCGGGGCGCTCACCGCGACGGTCCTGGCGGGCCGCCGCGCCCTCGACGAACTCCACACCCGCTTCGGCGAGTTCGAGGCCGGCATCGCCCTGGGCCTCGCCGAGCAGGAGGCCCGCCTGGAGGTGATCCGCCCGGCCGCCTCCGACGCGCTGCTGCCCGGCCTCGACCAGACCCGCACGGTCGGCCTCGTCACCCTCCCCGGCGCCTTCGTCGGCATGCTCCTCGGCGGCGCCTCCCCCGTGCTCGCCGGAGCCGTGCAGCTCTTCGTGCTGATCGCCCTGATGGCGGTCCAGGCGATCGCCGTGGCCGCCACGGTCGAACTGGTCGCCCGGGGCCTGCTGCACCGCGGGGCGTAGGCTCGGTCACTATGTCTGTCTACGAAGAAGAAATCGGCGCCCTGCAGGGTGGCCCCGCCGACCTGCGCCAGTACGAGGGCAAGGCCGTCCTGGTCGTCAACGTCGCCTCCAAGTGCGGGCTCACCCCGCAGTACGCGGGTCTCGAGCGGCTCCACGAGCAGTACGCGGCGCGCGGCTTCAGCGTGCTCGGCGTGCCCTGCAACCAGTTCATGGGCCAGGAGCCCGGCACGTCCGAGGAGATCGCCGAGTTCTGCTCGGCGACATACGGGGTGACGTTCCCGATGACGGAGAAGGTCGAGGTCAACGGCGAGAACCGACACCCGCTGTACAAGGAGCTCGTCGGGACGGCGGACGCGGAGGGCCACACCGGTGACATCCGCTGGAACTTCGAGAAGTTCCTGATCGACCCGTCGGGCAGCGTGGTGGCCCGCTTCTCCCCGCAGACCGAGCCCGACGCCCCGGAGCTCGTCGGCGCCGTCGAGAAGCACCTTCCGGCCTGACGACCGGAACCCTGGGTCCGACGACCCGGCGACTTTGGTCAGCCGGTCGTCGACTTTCGGGCGACTCGTGGGCGGGGCCCTGCCGCCTAGCGTCGAAGCATGGCTTCCACCAGGCGGTTCGGCCCCGCCGTCGCGCTCTTCCTGCTGGCCCCGTTCGTCGGCGAGTTCCTCCTCGGCAACCTCACGGTGGCCGAGTCGGGGCTCGGGATCGTACTCGCCCCGCTGTACGGCTGCGGCGCCCTCCTCGTGCGGGAGACCGCCCGCCGGTACGGGGGCGGCCGGCCCACGATGGCGCTGCTCGCGGCGGCGTACGCGCTGATCGAGGAGGGCCCGGTCGACCAGCTCCTGTGGAACGACGCGTACGCGGGCCAGGACCTGCTGCACGGCCCGTCGTACCTGCCGGGGCTCGGCATGAGCGTCGAGCTGACGCAGACGATCCTCGCGCTGCACACGGTGTGGAGCATCCTGGTGCCGATCGCGCTGGTGGAGACCTGCGCCGCGGCCCGCCGCACGACACCGTGGCTGGGGCGCACCGGCTGGGCGGTGACGGCCGCGGTGTACGTGCTCGGCGCCGGGCTCGTCTTCTGGGGCAACTACGCGGAGGAGCACTTCCTCGCGTCGCCCGCCCAACTCACCGGGACGGCGGTCGTCATCGTCGCCCTCGTCGCACTCGCCTTCCGCGTCCGCTCCCGGCGCCCGCGTCCCGCCCCCGGTACCGCACCCCCGCCCTGGCGGGTCGGCGCCGCGGCACTCGCCGGGACGAGCCTGTACTGGGGTCCCTCGGTCCTCGTCACCTCGGACGCGTACGAATGGGCCGGCGTCGCGATCTGGTGCGTCGTCGCGGCGGCCGGAACCGCCGCCGTGCTGCGCTGGTCACGGCAGCGGGGATGGGGCCAACAGCACGTCTGCGCCCTCGCCGCGGGAGCACTGCTCACGTACGTGTGGACGTCGTTCCCGGTCCGCCCGGAGGGCGGCGGCTCGCTGACGGTCGACCTGGTGAGCAACGCGGTGTGCGCGGTGATCGCCGTGGCGGTGCTGATGGCGGGCGGCGCCGCGGTCAACCGCCTGCCTGCGCCCGACGCACCGTCGCCGCCGTACCACCCTGCCGGGAAGCCCAGCCGCCGCGTGCGGCAAGCGAAGTGACGGGGTGCCACCTGGCGGGCCCGCACAGGCCTCCGGCCTCGCGGTACATCCAGCCGGACCAAGCCGATCTGCGGACTTCGGGCAGCGCTCATACGGTGGCTGAATGGTCATCAGGTACCTTTCGCGCTCCTCCTCCGTACGCACCACGGCCCTCGCGCTCGGGACTCTGGTCCTCCTGTCCTCACCTGCCGCGGCCGTCGACGTGCCCGCCGAACCCGCCCCTCCGCGGCCCGTGCCCGCCTACTCGTCCGCCCTCCTCGACCGGCCCGGCGTGCAGGTCAGGCCCGGTCCGGGCGCACCCGGGCTGCCCAGTGACGTGTCCGCCCTCGCCTGGGTGGTGGCGGACGCCCGTACGGGCGAGGTGCTCGCCGCACGGGACGCGCACCGCAAGCTGCCGCCCGCCTCGACGCTGAAGTCCCTCTTCGCCCTGGCGACGCTCCCCCACCTGAACGCCGACATGCGGCACGTCGTCTCCGAGCACGAGCTGGACGACATCGGCGAGGGCAGCAGCATGGTGGGCGTGGCGGCCGGCCGCTCCTACCGGGTCGCCGATCTGTGGCGCGGCGTGTTCCTCAGCTCCGGCAACGACGCCGTGCACGTCCTCGCGCGGCTCAACGGCGGCCTGGACGAGACCGTCCGGCAGATGCGCCTCAAGGCCCGCGAGCTCGGCGCGCGGGACACCAACGTGGTGTCGCCCGACGGCTACGACGCCCCGGGGCAGGTCTCGTCGGCGTACGACCTGGCGGTCTTCGGCAAGGCCGGGCTCACCGACCCGGAGTTCACCCGGTACTGCTCCACCCGCGTCGCGCAGTTCCCCGCGGGCGGCTGGTCGTACCCCATCCAGAACACCAACCGGCTGCTGACCGGCGCCGACGGTGTGACGCCCTACCCCGGGCTGCTCGGCGTCAAGAACGGCTACACCAGTCACGCGGGCTCCACGCTGATCAGCGCCGCCCAGCGGGGCGGCCGCACCCTCGTCGTGACGGTGATGAACCCCCAGGCGGGCGGCGGCCGCGCCGTGTACGAGGAGGCGCGGGCGCTGCTGGACTGGGGCTTCACGGCGGGCGACAAGGTGCAGCCGGTGGGCTCGCTGCTGCCGCCGCACAGGGCGACCCGCACGGTGCCGGGGCCGGCCCACGCGGCCGGGGAGGTCGCCGCGACCGTGGAGCCGGAGGGCTCCGACTGGTCCGCGATCCTGCTGGTCGGCGCGGGCTCGGCCGCCCTGCTCGCGGGCTGTGTCGTGGCGGTCCGGCGCCGGGCGGCTACGGTGGCCCGACGCAAGGGCGCGGGAGGCGCCGTCGACTGAACGGACGGATCGACTGAGCGGACAGGGGGCGGGCGCCGGATGGGCGAGCTGCTGGGAGTCGCCGTGCTGGGGGCGGGCCGCATGGGCGCCGATCATGTGCGCCGGATCGGCGACACGGTCGGCGGGGCCCGCGTGGTCGCCGTCGCGGACCCCGACACGGCGCGGGCCGAGGCCGCGGTGGCGGGCCGCGACGGCGTGAGCGTGCACGGGGACGCGATGGCCGCGGTGAGTGCTCCGGGGGTGGCCGCGGTCCTGGTGGCCTCGCCGGAGAGCGCGCACGAGGAGGCCCTGCTCGCCGCCTGCGCACGCGGCCTCCCGGTGCTCTGCGAGAAGCCGCTGACCCCCGACCCGGTCTCGGCCCTGCGGGTCGTGGAGGCGGAGGCCCGGCTGGGGCGCAGGCTGATCCAGGTGGGCTTCATGCGCCGGTACGACACCGAGTACGCGGCCCTGAAACGCCTGCTCGACTCCGGGCGGCTGGGCCGTCCGCTGCTGCTGCACTGCCGCCACCGGAACGTGTCCTCTCCCCCGCACTTCACCTCGTCGATGCTGATCAGCAGCTCCGTCTCGCACGAGATCGACGCGGCGCGGTGGCTGCTCGGCCAGGAGATCGACGCCGTCACGGTGCTGCGGCCGACGCCGTCGGCGGGCGCCCCGCAGGGCCTGCTCGACCCCCAGCTGGTGCTCTTCGAGACGTCCGGGGGCGCCGTCGTCGACGTGGAGGTCTTCGTCAACAGCGGCTTCGGCTACGAGGTGCGGTGCGAGGCGGTCTGCGAGCGTGGCAGCGCCCGGCTCGGCGACGCGCGCTCGATGGTGGTCCGGTCGGGTGGCCGCGCGCACGAGGAGGTGGCGCAGGACTACTTGGTGCGGTTCGCCGACGGGTACGACCGCGAGGTGCGGGCGTGGGTGGCCGCCGCCCGGGACGGCCGGGTCACGGGACCGAGCGCTTGGGACGGGTACGCGGCCGCGGTCGTCGCCGAGGCCGGCGTCGAGGCGCTGCGCACCGGCGGGCGCGTCACCGTGGCGATGGCCGAGCGGCCCGCGCTGTACGGGACACGGGATCCGGCAGGGTGGAAGGACCTGGACGGGTCGGGGGGCCCGGACGGCGTGGGCGATATCCACGGGGCTTCCGGCGCGGCACCCTCGGCGTAGCTCAGCACGGTCGGTCAGACTCCGCCGAGCAGCCGCGAGAGGCCCGAGTCGAGATCCATGCTCTCCTCCTCGCCGCCCGCGGGGACCACGGCGTACGACCGCGACAGGAAGCGGCGCAGCGCGATCTTGTCGAACTGGACCAGGGCGACTCCCTGGTGCGAATGGAACTCCAGAACCGCCCGGGCCCGCCCGCACGGCCACACGTGCACGTCGCCGCTGCCCGCCGGGGCGCTCATGCCGTCCTCCAGGAGCTGGCGGGCGAAGATCCAGGTGACCTCCACGCCGTCGAGCGCCGCGTGCGAGGGGAAGGTCATCTGGATGGCCAGGGGGTCTGCCGCCGAGTAGCGCAGGACCACGGGCAGGCCGCGCTCACGACCCTCGGGGGTGATGAGACGGGCGCGGGCGGGCTGTTCGAGGGTGACGGCCATGGTCGTGCTCCACTTCTGGTGATGCTGTTCTCGGCGTTCCGCTTCCGGTGACTCCTGTGCCCTTAGGACCCCGGACAAAGGGGTGTCATTACGCCAACGCGCCGAGAGATCCATGTGACCTGCATCACACACCTTTTCTTCGTGCCGCCCAGCCGAGCGGGGGAAACGTCCGCCACGGCGTCCGGGTGCCCACCACAGACGAGTGCACGCGTGTTTCCGGGCAACATCACCCCCATTTGGCGGCACGGTTCCACCGGGGCGCGCGGCACGTCGGGAGCGGCGGCCCGATGCGCCGGTCCCACGATTCCGTTTGGGCCCGGGAGCGGGGCAGGCGAGGGAGGTGGCGGCGCGCCCGAACCCCTAGCGGACCGCGCCCCGGGGTGCGTGGGCGTCCCCCTCGGCGGACGTGATGGAGACGGAGATCTTCTTGCCCGGGGTCTCCGCGGCGTCCGCGTCCCCCGTTCCGTACGCGGCCAGCGTGAGCACCGCGGTGGCGGCGACGCCCGCCAGGACGGCGGAACGGGTGACGCCGTGAGGCCGACGAGTGATCTTCATGGAAATCCCCCCACGGGATGTCTGGACGCGGCCGTCACCCGCTGGGGCGGCCGACCGGATCTGCTGTTCGCTACGCCTCGTGAGACGGCATCCGCGACAGGGCTCGTTCATCGGGTTCTGTCCGCGTTCGGTAACAGGGCACCGGGCACCACGGCCGTGCGGCGCACCCGGTGCCGGTGCAGGATGACCTCATGCTGCTCGCCCGGCTCGCGCACGTGTCCAAGGAAGTGGCCGCCACCTCGGCGCGGTCCAAGAAGATCGCGCTGCTCGCCGAGTTGTTCCGGGCCGCGGAGCCGGACGACGTACCGATCGTCATCCCCTATCTGGCGGGCCGGCTGCCCCAGGGACGGCTCGGCATCGGCTGGAGCACGCTCAAGGACACGGAGCCGCCCGCCGACGGGCCGACGCTGACCGTGCGCGGTGTGGACGAGGCGCTCACCGCGATCGGAGCGGTGTCGGGCGCCGGGTCGCAGACCGAACGCAAGCGCCTCGTCGGGGAGTTGATGGGTGCGGCGACCGCCGACGAGCAGCGGTTCCTGATCGGGCTGCTCACCGGCGAGGTGCGCCAGGGGGCGCTGGACGCGGTGGCCGTCGAGGGGCTCGCGCTCGCCACGGAGACTCCGGCGGACGCCGTCCGGCGTTCGGTGATGCTCGCCGGTTCCGTGACCCCCGTGGCCCAGGCGCTGCTGGCACACGGCGCACAGGCGCTGGACGAGTTCCGTCTCACCGTGGGCCGCCCCGTCATGCCGATGCTCGCGCACAGCGCCGCCTCGGTCGTCGAGGGCATCGACAAGCTGGGGCCGTGCGCGGTCGAGGAGAAGCTCGACGGCATCCGGGTGCAGGTCCACCGGAGCGGGGACGACGTACGCGTCTACACCCGCACCCTGGACGACATCACCGACCGGCTCCCCGAGCTGACCGCCGCCGCGCTCGGCCTGGCGGGGTCCCACTTCATCCTGGACGGCGAGGTCATCGCGGTGGACGGCGACGGGCGGCCGCGGCCGTTCCAGGAGATCGCGGGCCGGGTCGGCTCGCGCGTCGACGTCTCCGCCGCGGCGGCCGGGCTGCCCCTGTCCCCCGTGTTCTTCGACGCCCTCTCCGTGGCGGGCCGCGACCTGCTCGACCTGCCGTTCACCGAGCGTCACGCGGAGCTGGCGGCCCTGGTGCCCGAGCCGATGCGGGTGCGGCGGGCGCTCGTGGCGGACCCGGGCGACGAGCGGTCGCGCGGCGAGGCCGAGGAGTTCTTCGAGGCGACGCTGGGACGTGGCCACGAAGGAGTCGTACTGAAGGCGCTCGACGCCCCCTACAAGGCGGGCCGCCGGGGTGCCTCCTGGCTGAAGGTCAAGCCCGTGCACACCCTGGACCTGGTCGTCCTGGCTGCCGAGTGGGGGCACGGCCGCCGCACCGGCAAGCTCTCCAATCTGCACCTGGGTGCCCGGCGCCCGGACGGCACGTTCGCCATGCTGGGCAAGACGTTCAAGGGCATGACGGACGCGATGCTCGCCTGGCAGACCGAGCGTCTGCAGGAACTGGCGGTCGACTCCAGCGGCTACGTGGTGACCGTGCGCCCCGAACTCGTCGTGGAGATCGCCTACGACGGCCTGCAGAAGTCCACCCGCTACCCGGCGGGCGTCACGCTCCGCTTCGCCCGGGTGGTGCGCTACCGCGAGGACAAGTCTCCCGAGGAGGCGGACACGGTCGAGGCGGTCCTGCGGGGCGGCGGTCCCGTCACCGCGTAACTCATGATCGTTTGTCGCGTTGGTCCGCAGGACACCAACCGACAGGGCCCGATGCCTGGTCACGGGCCGATGAAGAAGGCTTGAGGGCTCCTCGCCATGCTCGACATCACCAAGAAGTTCGCCGCCGGAATCGGCGCCGTCGCCGCCGCGCTCGGCTGCCTCGTCGCCACGGGGCCCTCGGCGGTCGCCGACGGCAAGTGGTGCAACAACGCGGTCTGCATCGAGACCTACGACTCCGGGACCTACCTGGGCCGGGTCGAGGTGTCGGTCATCAACACCAACCAGCCGAACCGCATCAGCGCACGCGTGTGGACCACCAACGGCTGGAGCGCCAACACCAAGGTCGAGGACGTCGCCAAGTTCAGGACCTACCGGGACCAGGCGTATCCACAGCGGCACTTCCCGGCGGGGACACGGCTCTGCGCGGAGGGCTTCCGCGGCGGATCGAGCGTGGGCCTCCCCTGCGTCACGCTCACCGACTGACGCCTCCTCCCCCTGCTCTCCTTCGCATTCCCCCCGGCCCCGCCCGGCCCGCGCCCCCGTCCCTATCGAGGCGGTCGTGCCTGGTGGGGCCGCGTGGCATGGGTGGGATTTTGCCAATCCTTGGCCCCGATAGGGTGACAACCGGGGGAGATCATCCATTACGCAAGGGGAGAAACTGTGCCCGCATCACGACTCAGCCGTACGCCGCTTCCCGGCATCGGCATTCGGTACGACCTCACGACCCGAGAACAGCAGCGCCTCTCGGTGGTCGCGCACCGGGACGGAGCGCGGACACTGAGCGCCTATCGCTCCGACGACCCGGACGAGTGCGCGCTGTCGCTGCGGCTGAGTTCGGGCGAGGCGGACTCGCTGATCGACGCGCTGATGCCGTCGCACCACAGCCCGAACCTGCTGCACACCACCGATCTCGGCCTGGTCGCCGAGCGCGTTCTGCTGTCGGCCACGTCGCACTGGAACGGGCGGCTCCTCGGCGAGACCCGGATGCGGACCGAGACCGGCGTCTCGATCGTGGCGGTGCTCCGGCGGGCCGACGCCATTCCGTCGCCGACTCCGGACTTCCGGCTGTCCGGCGGCGACACCCTCATCGTGATCGGGACACGCGAAGGCGTGGAGACGGCCGCGACGATACTCGGGCGGGAGTGAGCGCGTGCATTCCGCTGTCTTTCTGATCGAGTTCGGCGCGATCATCCTCGCCCTCGGGCTGCTCGGCCGCTTCGCGGGCCGCTTCCGCTTCTCGCCGATCCCGCTGTACCTGCTGGCCGGTCTCGCCTTCGGCGAGGGCGGGCTGCTGCCGCTCGGGGCGAGCGAGGAGTTCGTCGCCATCGGCGCCGAGATCGGCGTCATCCTGCTGCTTCTGATGCTCGGCCTCGAATACACGGCCAGCGACCTCGTCAGCAACCTCAAGACGCAGTACCCGGCCGGCCTGGTCGACTGCACGCTCAACGCCCTGCCCGGCGCCATCGCCGCGCTGCTGATGGGCTGGGGTCCGGTCGCCGCCGTCGTCCTCGCCGGAGTCACCTGGATCTCGTCGTCCGGAGTCATCGCCAAGGTCCTGGGCGATCTCGGCCGGCTCGGCAACCGCGAGACGCCGGTCATCCTCAGCGTCCTCGTCCTCGAAGACCTGGCCATGGCCGTCTATCTGCCCATCATCACGGCCCTGCTGGCCGGTGTCGGCCTTGCCGCGGGCAGCCTGACGCTCGCCATCGCGCTCGGCGCGGCCGGACTCGTCCTCTTCGTCGCGGTCCGGTACGGGCGGCTCATCTCGCGCTTCGTCTCCAGCGACGACCCCGAGAAGCTACTGCTCGTCGTGCTCGGCCTGACGATCCTCGTCGCGGGAATCGCGCAGCAGCTCCAGGTGTCCGCCGCCGTGGGCGCGTTCCTGGTCGGCATCGCGCTCTCCGGCGAGGTCGCCGAGGGCGCGCACTCCCTCCTTGCGCCCCTGCGGGACCTCTTCGCGGCCGTCTTCTTCGTCTTCTTCGGGCTGCACACCGACCCGTCGAGCATTCCGCCGGTGCTGCTGCCCGCGCTCGCGCTGGCCGTCGTCACCGCGCTGACGAAGATCGCGACCGGTTACTGGGCGGCCCGGCGCGCGGGCATCTCGGTCAAGGGCCGCTGGCGGGCGGGCGGCGCTCTGGTGGCGCGCGGCGAGTTCTCCATCGTCATCGCGGGGCTGGCCGTCACCGCGGGCATCGAGCCCTCGCTCGGCCCGCTGGCGACGGCGTACGTCCTGATCCTGGTGATCGTCGGCCCGCTGACCGCCCGGTACGCGCAGCCCATCGCGGGCTACGCGAGCGGCGCCCTCGCGCGCCGCCGCGGGCTCGACGCCACCGCCGCCGAGGCCGGTGCTCCGGTGCCCGCGCCCCTGGAAGCGGTCGAGACCCTGGACGGGCAGGACGTGGGCGACCGCTCGTAGGCCCCGATCCGCCGGACCGGCCTGCGAGGTGCTTCGTCAGGTTCCGGTCCGGCGGGTCCTGGGATCAGGTCAGAAACCAACGCAGGCGCCCCCGGGATACGGACACCCACGCCGTCGGTCCTATATTCATACAAACAATTCACGCGCGGCCCTGCTGCGACGAACACGGGGTGGGACCGCAGTGATCGAAGCCGACGGCACTGAACCCGCCCGGGCCGAGTCCCGGGCTGCCCGCAAGGCGCGCGAGAAGGCCCGGCGGCGCAAGCACCTGGCCGTGATCGCGGCTGTACTCGGCCTGGGCGGGGTGGCCACCACCGGCGTTCTCGCCCTCGGGAACTCCTCCGGGGACCGGAGCGGCGCCGGGCACACCGCGTCCGACTCCGCCGGCAGTGCGGCACAGAAGGCGCGTGCGGCCAAGCGTGCGAAGAAGGGGGAGGAGAAGTGGGACGGCAAGGTACGGGTGTTGGGTGACGGCTCCACCTCGTACGCCGGGCCGCAGCCCAAGCAGCTCAAGCCCAGGAAGCTGAAGTCCGGTGAGAAGCCTCCGCAGTTCGTGGTCTTCTCCTGGGACGGCGCGCTGGAGGGCGACGACCACCGCTTCTCCCACTTCCGGCAAGTGGCGCGGGAGAGCGACGCCCACATGACGTTCTTCCTCACCGGGATCTACCTCCTGCCGGAGAGCAAGAAGTCGCTCTACCGCCCGCCGCAGCACGATCCGGGGTCGGCCGCCATCTCGTATCCGACCGTTCCGCACATCCAGACCACGCTGGAGCAGCTGCGCGGCGCCTGGAAGGACGGCAACGAGATCGGTTCGCACTTCAACGGGCACTTCTGCGGCCCCAAGGGCGGCGGGGACTGGAGTCCCGAGGAGTGGAAGAGCGAGATCGAGCAGGCGTACTCGTTCATGAAGAAGTGGAAGACCAACACCGGCTTCACCCAGGAGGCGCCCCTGCCCTTCGACCCGGACCGGGAAGTGGTCGGCGGCCGCGCGCCCTGCCTGGAGGGCCAGAAGGACCTCCTGACCGCGATCAAGCCGTTCGGCTGGCGCTACGACGCGAGTTCCTCGGGCGACTTCCAGATATGGCCGTCCAAGGCCAACGGCATATGGAACTTTCCGCTGCAACTCCTGCCCATGGAGGGCAAAGAGGTGCAGGTCCTCTCCATGGACTTCAACTTCCTGTACCACCAGTCCGGCGACAGCACCCAGGGCGACCCGGCGAAGTTCCCGGCGTGGGAGCAACAGGTGTCGAAGTCGTACATGAACGGCTTCAACCGTGTCTACAACGGCAGCCGGGCACCGATGTTCATCGGCAACCACTTCGAGGACTGGAACGGCGGCATCTACATGGACGCCGTCGAGGACGTGATGCGCGAGGTGTGCCCGCGCAAGGACGTCCGCTGTGTGTCGTTCCGGGAGCTGGCCGACTGGCTCGACGTCCAGGATCCGAAGGTCCTGGACCGCCTGCGCCTGCTCGACCCGGCGCAGGCGCCGGAGTGGAAGTCGCTCGTCAAGTAGCGCGGCGGGCCCGCCCGGTCCGGACGGAAGACCCTAGGTGAGCGCCCCGATGTAGTGGGACCACAGGTCCACCGCCCGCTGACTGGCGAGAGTTTCCGGGCCGTCGCCGCCCAGGCCCTTCAGGGGCAGCGGCACCAGGTCCTTCAGGGACATGCGGTAGACGACCACGGCCGTGGTCTCGTCCTTGGTGCCTCCCACGAACCAGCCCGCCGTGTTCGCGGTGGTCGTCCCGGTCTTGCCCACGGCACCGGGGCGCGCCCCGCCCGCCGCCTTCGCCGACCCGTCGGTCATGGTGGCCCGCAGGGCGTCCGTGACCGCCCGGGCGGTCTTCTCCGACATCGCCCGGGCGGGCTTCGGCACGACGACCGGCACCGCGTCCCCGGCCCGGCTGACCGAGCGCACCGAGTAGGGCTCGGTGTGCATGCCGTGGGCGGCGAACGTCTGGTACGCGCCGGCCATCCGGATGGCGCTGGGCGTCGAGTTCTCCCCGAGCGCGAACGTCGGGACCCGCTCCCCCAGGCTCGATTTGAGCAGCCCCGCCCGCAGGGCGTACTTCTCCACCCGGTCCAGGCCGACGTCGAGACCGAGTTGGAGCAGGGGCGTGTTGACGGAGTTGGCGACGGCCTGGCGCAAGGTCACCTCGCCCCAGTCGCGGCCGCCTTCGTTGCGGCCCTTGACCACCTTGCCGCTGCGGTCCCAGTACGGCCCCTCCGGCGTCCGCACCGCGATCCGGTCGTCGCCGTCGTAGACGCTGGCCGGGGAGACAGGCGTGCGGCTCCCCTCACGGGTGCGCTGCACACCGTCCTCGAGCGCGGCAGCGTAGACGAAGGGGGTGAATGCCGAACCGGCCGGAATGGTCGTCGCGTTCGACTGGTTGAAGCCCTGCTTGAGGAAGTCGCGGCCGCCGTACACGGCGAGCAGCCGGCCGTCCGGGGCCACGCTCGCCGCGCCGATCCTGGCGTGCTCGTCGGTGTCGGGCCGCCGCTCGGCGTCGAAGCCCTTCTCGGCCTTCTGGACGGCGGCGGTCAGGGCCTTGGTGCGCTTGCGGTCGAAGGTCGTGCGGATCTGGTAGCCGCCGAGGTCGTAGTCGGCGGCGCTGATGTGCCCGGCCTTGATCGCGTGCCGCTTCGCCAGCTCCACCAGGTAACCGGTATGTGCGCCGGGGGTATCGCCGGAGCCCGACTTCGTGGGTTCGGGGAACTTCTTGTACGTGGCGCGCTCGGCCTGCGTGAGGTGGCCGGTGGCGACCATGCGGTCCAGGATCCAGTTCCACCGTTCGACGGCCCGCTCGTGGTTCTCCTTGCCGAGGGCCGGGTCGTACAGTCCGGCACCCTTGAGGAGAGAGGCCAGGAAGGCGCCTTCGCTGGCGTTGAGCCGCGAGACGTCCTTGCCGTAGTACGCGTGCGAGGCGCGCTGGATGCCGTAGGTCCCCCGCCCGAACCAGCTCGTGTTCAGGTAGTCCTGGAAGATCTTGTCCTTGCTCGTGCGGTTGTCCAGCTTCACGGCGAGCAGGGCTTCGGTGAACTTCCGGGACAGGGTGCGGTCCTGGCTGAGGTAGACGTTCTTCACGTACTGCTGGGTGATGGTCGACCCGCCCTGGGTCTCCCCTCCGGTGACCGCCGCGGTCGCGGCACGCAGGACACCGGAGGGCGAGACGCCGGAATCCGAGTAGAAGCTCGCGTTCTCGGCCGCGAGGACGGCGCCCCGGACCTTCGGCGGCACCTTGTCCAGCGGTATCTCCTGCCGGATGACCCAGCCGGTGCGGGCCATGACGGTCCCGTCGGACCAGTAGTACACGTTGTCCTGTTGCGTGGCGAACGAGTTGAGGTCGTCCGGTATGTCCGTGGTGGCATACGCGATGGCGACGAATCCGGTCAGGCCTACGACCGCGTACAGGAAGGCCCCCAGCCACTGGCGCCACGAAGGCATCCACCGCCGCCATCCGCTGCGGCCCGGCCGGGGATACGCCGGACGCAGCCGCCGCAGTTGCCTGCGCGCCCACGCCAGGGCGTCGGACATGCCGCCCTCCGGCCGCTCCCTGGACTTCCTTCGCCGCCCCGTCGCCGCGCGGCGGCCCCCCTGTGCCACCCGCCGCTCCCCGCTTCCCTGACCTGCGGCCATCCCGCGCCCACCCACCCCGTATGCCTCCTCTGCTGCGCTCTGCCGCTCACATTAGAGGCACGTGAGGCGCGGCCGCCGGGGCCCTGGCGCCTTGGTCCGGAGACCTTCGGGCGCCGCGGAGGGGGCAACGGCACAGAGAGGGCATGGAGTTGTGTCAAGATTCCGTGCCCCGATCGGGGTGATCCGGTGACGAAAGAGGAAACGCAGTGATACCCGTAGCGATACCCAATAGATACAGACCCGCCGTCGTGGCAGGTGTGACCGCGGCCGTGGCGTCCGCCTCCCTGCTCGCACCCCCCGCGCACGCGGACGCGGCCGGCAGCGGGCCCCGCAAGGCCGACCGCAAGGAGGTCGCCGCCTTCGCCCGCATCGCCGATGACATCCTCTCCCGGCGCACCCAGGCCCTGGTGGAGGGTCACGCGGGGCGCGGCGGCTCGGGTGCCGGCGCTTCCACGACGCACATGTCCGACCGGCTGAAGAAGGACGAGGACGCCGCGCTGCGGACGTTGCGCGCCCGCAAGGCGCGGCTGGCGAAGCTCGGCGAGGCCTACACCGCGGCGGACACCCGCGTCGTCGTGGACCGCGCCACCCTCACCGGCACCACGGCGACCGTCCAGGTCACCTCGTCGTCCACGCTGACGTACAAGAAGGTGCGCGGGGGCGAGCCGAAGACCACCGCGTTCTCGACGCGGCAGGAGCTGAAGCTCGCGGGCACCGGGGACGGCGGCTGGAAGCTGACCGCGATCACCTCGCGGGACGACGGCCCCGTCGCGGTCAACCAGCCTTCTGTGGCCCGAACGAAGACCGTCGATGACGACGGCAACCAGTACCCGGACGGCACACCCGCCTCCACCAAGTCCCCCACCACGCCGATGCCCTCGGGCAAGACGGCCGGTGCCTACGACTACTCCGCCATGGCGGCGTACGCGGAGAAGTACTGGCGCAGCTACAACCCGGCCTACCGGAAGTTCAACGGAGCCGGCGGCGACTGCACCAACTTCGTCAGCCAGGCGCTGAAGGCGGGCGGCTGGAAGCCGGTCCCGGGTTCCGCCTACGACTACCGGAACTGGTGGTACGAGAGCGCGAGCCAGAGCACCTCCTGGGTCGGCGTGAACGAATGGGCGTGGTTCACGCTGTCCAACCGGCGGGCCCCGAACCTGGCGAGCGTCTACCAGCTGGACATCGGTGACGTCCTGCAGGTGGACTTCGACAGGAACGGGTCCAAGGACCACACCATGGTGGTGACGTACCGCGACAGGCGGGGCATGCCGTACCTGACCTACCACTCCACCGACACCTACCGGCGGTCGCTCGCGAGCGTCATCGCGTCCTACCCCGACGGGCGTTACTTCGCGTACCGCACCTGACGGAACCGGTAACCCGCCGTACCGGCCCCGCGCGCGACCTGCGCCCTCGCGGGGCCGGTACGGCCGCCACTAGCCCGTGCACCTGGGGCGGAAGTCCGCGTCGGCCGGACCCTCGCGGTCCAGCGCGTGCAGGACCCACTGGGCGACGACCGGGTCCTTCGTCGACTGGTCGTGCAGGAACGGGTCCAGGGGGCAGTGGTCCTGGACGACGACGTTGGTGACGTACTCCTTCGGGCCGTTCAACAGGGCGCTCGTGTACGGGATGACGACCTCGTCGTGGCGTGTGGTGAGGACCGTGTAGTCGGGGCCCGCCGGAGTCTCGGTCCCGGCGTTGAGCTTCGTCAGCAGCTCCGATCCCGCCACCTGGTCGGCACAGGCCGGGCAGACGGTGTCGCCGAGCGGTCCGGCCAGCGGGCTGGACGTGCCGTGGTTGGACGGCACGATGCCGATCAGGTCGTCGACCTTGTCCGCGCCGCCGAGGAACTTCACGTAGTAGCGGGGCATCATGCCGCCCTGGCTGTGCCCGACGAGGTCCACCTTCGCCGCGCCGGTGGCGCCGCGGACGGCCTCGACGAAGTCCCGGAGTTCCGCGGCCGACTGGGGGACGGGGGCGGTCGCCAGCCTGCCGTAGTTGAACGCGAAGACACAGTATCCCGCTCTCTTCAGCTTCGGCGAGAGTCTGGACCAGTTCTCCGCCATCAGCTTGAACGTGCCGTTGACCAGGACGACCGGCTGCGGGTGCGCCGAATCCGGCTTGCACGACCAGTCGTTGGCGCCGCGGGGCGGAATGTCCAGGACGGCCGTGGGCGCGGAGGCGGGGGCGGTCGCGTGGGCGGGGGCGGCAAGGCCCACGACGCCGAGGGCGAGGGCGGCCGCGGCGGTCAGGAGGGATCGGGCGGTGTGACGCGGGTTCATGGGGGTCCCCCTCATTGGGCAACACTTCGGGATCGAGCGGTACTTCGGAGCTCGGCCAGTGGACGCGAACACGGTTCGGCAATGCCGACCGCTGTTAGTGATCGTTCGCGGTGCGCACACAGCACGTCAAGAGGTTGCTTACCCCGCGTTCGTCACACGGTGCGGGCCCAACACGGGACCTCAACCGGCATATCAGGGTAATGTGGTGCACTTCGGGCATCTCGTGGACTCGCCGCCCCACACCACGCCCCCGCCTGGCACGATGCTCCCCATGACCTCAGGTCCCGCGTTCCGCCTCGCACGAGCCGCGATGTTCGCGGCCGTCTGCGTGGTGGCGACGGCCCTGGGTCACGCGCTCATGTCGGCCGCTCCGATGCCCTGGTGGGCGGTGGCGTACGCGTTCGGCGCCACCATGGCCGCGGCGTGGTGGCTGACCGGGCGCGAGCGCGGTGCGGCGGCCGTCACGGGCGCCACCGTCGCGGCCCAGCTGTGCCTGCACGAAATGTTCGGTTTCGCGCAGCGGTTGGGCACGGCACCGAACGGAGGCGGGCCGCTCGGCGGTTCCGGGCCGCCGCGCCACGGCGGCGACGGCATGAACCACATGAACCACCCGATGCCGATGGCCCCGCCGCCCTCCGGCGCCACCCCCTCCGCGGGCTCCGCGCACGCCGCGGCCATGCCCGACGAGGGCGTCTCGCACTGGATCATGTCCGTCTTCGGGCACAGCGGCTTCGGCATGTTCCTCGCCCACGTGGCCGCCGCGCTGATCTGCGCCCTGTGGCTGTGGCGCGGCGAGGCAGCCGTCTTCCGCACCGGACGCGCCCTGGCCGCGGCCGTGTTCGTACCACTGCGGTTCGTTCTCGCGGTCCTTGTCGCGGCCCTTCCTCCCGCGCCTGCCACCGTCGGCACGCTCGTTCCCGTACCGCGGCTGCGCGGGGTCCTTCTCCAGTACGCCGTCTCACGCAGAGGCCCACCGGTCCTTCCGGTCAGTTCCTGAAACCGCCCGCACCCCTCGGTGCCGGGCGGATCTTCGGCGTCCGCGCACACCGGGGCACAGCTCCCGCCGTGTGCCCGCGCCGCTTCCCGAACTCCCTTCACCGAAGGACCTTCTGCGATGACACCTGCTCTTCTGCAATCGCGGCCCGGCGAAGACCTGACCCGCGACGACCTGATCACCCAGTGGGCGCTGGCGGCCCGCGACGGCGACGCCCAGGCCTTCGAGCAGTTCGTGCGGGCCACCCGCCGCGACGTGTGGCGCTTCGTGGCCCACCTCAGCGGCGACCCGCACAGCGCCGACGACCTGACCCAGGAGACGTATCTGCGCGCCCTGACCTCGCTGCACGGCTACGCCGCCCGGTCCGGCGCGCGCACCTGGCTGCTCACCATCGCGCGCCGTACCGTCGCCGACCGATTCCGCTCGGCGGCGGCCCGGCCGCGGATCGCCGACACCGGCGACTGGCAGGCGGCGGCGGAGCGGGCCCAGCCCCGCGGCCTCCCCGGCTTCGAGGAGGGCGTGGTCCTGCTCGATCTCCTGGAGTCGCTCGACGCGCCCCGCCGCGAGGCGTTCGTCCTGACCCAGCTCGCCGGGCTGCCCTACGCCGACGCGGCGGACGCCGTCGGCTGCCCGATCGGCACCGTGCGCTCGCGGGTGGCACGGGCCAGGGAGCGGGTCAGCGAGCTGCTGGTCGCCGCGGACCGGGCCGGCTGACGCATCCGCCCGGCCGGGGCCCTCGGAGGGGCCCCGGCCGGGCGCCCGACGACCCCGGTCGCGGGCCCCGACCAGGGCGCTTAGCGTGGAGCGGGGGTGTTGGGAGGCACCATGGACCGCGAAGCCGCGCCTGCGCCCGAGCCGGTGCCCGCGCCGGATACCGCCCGTGCGACCGGACCGTCGGGCGCCGTACCGTACGCGGGAGGCGGGCGTCACGAGCATCGCTGGCTGATCCTCGCCGTGATCGGCATCGCCCAGCTCATGGTGGTGCTCGACGCGACGATCGTGAACATCGCGCTGCCCTCGGCCCAGCAGGACCTGGGGTTCAGCGACGGCAACCGCCAGTGGATCGTCACCGCGTACGCACTCGCCTTCGGCTCCCTGCTGCTGTTCGGGGGCCGCATCGCCGACCTCGTGGGGCGCAAGATCGTCTTTCTGGCCGGTCTCGCCGGTTTCGCGGTCGCGTCCGCGATCGGCGGCGCGGCGAACAGCTTCTCGATGCTGGTGGCGGCCCGCGCGCTCCAGGGCGTCTTCGGCGCGCTGCTCGCACCCGCCGCCCTGTCGCTGCTCACCACGACGTTCACCGATCCCCGGGAGCGCGCCAAGGCCTTCGGCATCTACGGCGCCATCGCGGGCGCGGGCGGCGCCGTCGGCCTGCTGCTCGGCGGCGTCCTCACCGAGTACCTGAACTGGCGCTGGTGCCTGTACGTGAACCTCGCGTTCGCCGTCGTCGCGATGCTCGGCGGCGCGCGCCTGCTGCACGCGGGCGCCCCGCCGGACCGGCCCAAGCTGGACGTGCCCGGCACGGTCCTGGTGTCGGCCGGCCTGTTCTGCATCGTCTACGGCTTCTCCAACGCCGAGACACACGCCTGGGGCGACGTGCTGACGTGGGGCTTCCTGGTCATCGGCGTCCTGCTGGTCGCGGCGTTCGCGTGGTGGCAGACGCGTGCCGCGCATCCGCTGCTGCCCCTGCGGGTCGTCCTCGACCGGGACCGCGGGGCGTCGTTCCTCGCGATGTTCATCTCGGGTGCCGGCATGTTCGGCGTGTTCCTGTTCCTCACGTACTACCTCCAGCAGATCCTTCAGTACTCGCCGGTCAAGACTGGTCTCGCGTTCCTGCCGATGGTCGCCGTGATGGTGGTGGGCTCGGTGGTGACCACCAACAACCTGGTGCCGCGGGTCGGTGCGAAACCGATCGTGCCGCTCGGCATGGGGCTCGCGGGCGCGGGCATGGCCTGGCTCACCGCCCTCGACGTGACGAGCGGTTACGCCGCGCACGTGCTGCCGCCGCTGCTGCTCGCCGGACTGGGTCTCGGTTTCGTCTTCGCCCCGGCGATGAGCATGGCGACGGCCGGTGTCGCGTCCCACGACGCGGGCGTGGCCTCCGCCATGGTCAACACCTGCCAGCAGGTGGGCGGTTCGATCGGCACGGCCCTGCTCAACACGCTGGCCACCACGGCGGCCTCGAACTACTTGGTGGGCAGGAAGCCGACGCCGCAGGTGCGGGCGCAGGCCGCGATGCAGTCGTACTCGACCGCGTACTGGTGGTCGGCGCTCTTCTTCGCGGTCGGGCTCGTCGTTACCGTCATCCTGTATCGCCGAGGAGCGCCGGTGCACACGGCGACGGACAGCGGAACGGTTCACCTGTAGGGGCGGTGGCTCGATGGCGTCGAATCCGGCTCCGGCACCCCGCGCGGGCCCGGCTCCCGGTGCCGGGGAGGGCGTCGCGCTGGCGTCGGCCCGCGGCCGCTGGGTCCTGGCGTGCGCGGTGCTCGCCTCGGGCATGGCGCTGCTCGACGGGACCGTGGTCAACGTCGCCCTGCCGACGCTCGGCAGGGATCTCGGCACCTCGCTCTCCGCCCTGCAGTGGGTCGTCAACGCCTACATGCTCACGCTCTCGGCGCTGCTCCTGCTCGGCGGGGCGCTCGGCGACCGCTACGGACGGCGCCGCACCCTCGTCGTCGGGGTGGTGTGGTTCGCCGCCGCCTCCGCGCTGTGCGGGCTCGCGCAGGACGCCGGAACGCTGATCGCGGCCCGTGCGCTGCAGGGCATCGGAGGCGCGCTGCTCACCCCCGGCTCGCTGGCGCTCGTCCGTGCCTCGTACCGCCCCGAGGACCAGGCGCGCGCGGTGGGCGCGTGGTCGGGGCTCGGCGGTGTGGCGGGGGCCGTCGGTCCCTTTCTGGGCGGCTGGCTGATCGACGGGCCCGGCTGGCGGTGGATCTTCCTGATCAACGTGCCGCTGGCCGCACTGGTCCTGTACGCGGTGCGGCACGTGCCGGAGAGCCGCGACGAGACAGCGACACAGCAGCCGTTCGACGTGCCCGGAGCGTGTCTGGCCGCGCTGTTCCTCGCGGGCATCAGCTTCGCGCTGATCGGCGCGTCCGGCGACACAGCGGCGGCCGGCGTGGTCCTGCCGGGCGTCCTGGGTCTCGCGGCGGGCGTCGTCTTCGTCGTGGTCGAACAGCGCAGACGGGATCCGATGCTTCCGCTGGGACTGTTCCGCTCGCGCCTGTTCACCGCGGCCAACGTGATGACGCTGTGCCTCTACTCCGCCATCGGCGGGATCCTGTTCATGCTGCCGGTGCAGTTGCAGACGACGCTCGGGTACGACGCGCTGCAGGCGGGCACGGCGACCCTGCCGATCACCGTCCTGATGCTGCTGCTCTCCGCGCCCGCGGGCGATCTGGCGCGGCGCCTCGGCCCGCGTCTCCCGCTCGTCGCGGGGCCGACCGTGGCGGCCGCCGGGGTACTGCTCATGCTGCGGGTCAGGCCCGGGGCGTCGTACGTCACCGAGGTGCTGCCCGCGGTGGTCGTCCTCGGCCTCGGCATGAGTCTGTTCGTGGCGCCGCTCACGGCGACCGTCCTGGCCTCGGTCGACGCGAGCCGCGCCGGGCTCGCCAGCGGCGTGAACAACACGGCGGCGCGCATCGCGCAGTTGCTCGTCGTGGCCGGGCTGCCGCTCGCGGTCGGGCTGTCCGGCACGGCGTACGCGGATCCCGACGCGCTCGACACCGCCTTCGGCAAGGCGGCGGTGGGCTGCGCGGCGCTGTTCGTCCTCGCGGCGGTGGCCGCCGCGGTGTTCGTCCGGCCGAGCCCGGCTGCCTGGCACGGCGACCGTGGCAACGCCCCGCGGTGCAAGACGTGTCTGGGCGTCCAGGCGCCGCCCCTGGAACCGGGCGACCTGGAACCGGGCGCCTTGGAACCGGGCGACGTGGAGCAGGACGACCTGGAACCGGGCGACCTGGAACCGGGGAGTGACCGCTAGATCGTTCGGCCCCCGAGCCCGGCGGCTTTCGGCGTGCGCGGGCACCGGCCGCCTCATAGCGTGAGGTGCGCGCGGCCACGGCCCGGCGCCGCGCCCGCTCCCTGGGAGGCCCCATGTCCAGCCCCGCCGCGCCGGAGCGTTCGGCGTCGATCGTCCTGGAACCGCTGACGGCCACCCATCTGGCCGATGTCCTCGCCCTGGGCCGCCGGGTCTACGACACGTCCGTGAAGCCGTACACGTCCTGGTCGCTCTCCGCGATCGCCCGGCACGTGGACAACGAATCGTCCGCCTGCTGGGTCGCGCTGGACGGCGACCGGCGCCTCGCCGGATTCGTCCTCGGTTCGATGGGGTTCGACCAGCGCGCCGACTGGGGCAACCTGGAGTGGATCGCGAGCGCCCCCGAATACCAGGGGCAGGGCATCGCGAGCCGCCTCGTGAAGGCCTGCTGCGCGACGCTCACGGAGGCGGGCGCGAGCACTGTCGTCACCGATGTGGAGTCCCGCAACACCGCGTCGGCCACCCTGATGCGGCGCAACGGCTTCGAGGCGACGGTGTCCGTGACCCTGTTCGTGCGCGAGGTCGGCGGGTAGCGGGGGCAGGGGACGATGTCGGGCGACGGGAGCCACGCCTCACGCCGTGCCCCCGAAACGCCCACCGGGCAGGAACCCGCGGTCGTCGGGCCCCTCCCTCCGGGCCCCAACTCGCCCATGTATTCGGTTTCTTGCTGAGTTGGACGCCTGTCCGAGGCGCACCCTCGAAGCCCGTATCGTGGACCACATGTCCGTTCCTGAGCTCATCCGCATCGTCTCCCGCTCCTCCCCCATGGCCCTTGCCCAGGTGGAGCGCGTCCACACCGAACTCGCCGTGCTGCACCCCGGCATCCGCACCGAGGTCGTGCCGGTCACCACCTCCGGGGACCGCTGGATGGGCGATCTGGCGGCGCTCGGCGGCAAGGGAGCGTTCACCAAGGAGGTCGACGCCGCGCTGCTCGCCGGCGAGGCGGACCTCGCGGTGCACTGCGTCAAGGACGTGCCCGCGGACCGGCCGCTCCCCGCGGGCACCACGTTCGCCGCGTTCCTCAAGCGGGACGACATCCGGGACGCCCTCATCCACCCCGAGGGGCTCACCCTCGACGAGTTGCCCGCGGGGACCCGTATCGGCACGTCCTCGGTCCGCCGCGTGGCGCAGCTCGCCGCCTCCCACCCGGAGTTGGAGTGCGTCCCGATGCGCGGCAACGCGGGCCGCAGGCTGGCGAAGCTCGCCGCCGGTGACGCCGACGCGCTGCTGCTCGCCCAGTCCGGCCTCGACCGCATCGGCCGCCCCGACCTGGCCAGCGAGATCCTGTCGGTGGAGACGATGTGCCCGCCGATCGGGGCGGGCATCCTCGCCCTGCAGTGTCGCGAGGACGACACGGCCACCATCGACGCCGTCACGGATCTCGGCGACAAGGACGCCTGGCGGGAGGCGACCGCCGAGCGCATGTTCCTGCACGTGCTCCAGGGCCACTGCAACTCGCCGATCGCCGGGTTCGCCCGCTCGGAACGCGGCGGCGACCTGTCGCTGCGCGCCTGTGTGTTCACGCCCGACGGCAAGACGGTGCTCAACGCGCACGAGTGGGCGGGCCCACTCGACCCCGCGACGCTCGGCACGTCCGTGGCCGTCGCGCTGCTGCGCCAGGGCGCCAGGGAGCTGATCGACGGCATCGCCCACTGAACCGAAGGGCAGGCGTTGGCCGTTTGTGTCACAGCTCGTCGACAGCGCCAACCGCGCGGACGGCTCCTCCCCTCTTGCACGACGGGCCGACAGCCCCTTTTGCCGCCCGTACCTGTCGAGGAGTCAGCCACATGCTCAAGAGATCCGCGCCGATGAGATCCGTGTCCACGAACCGGCCTCTTCGCCGTCGCGCCGCGGGACTTGCCGTCGCCGGTGCGGTCTGCGCCCTCGCCGCCTCCGTGCCCGCGACGGCCGCGCCCGACCGGGTGCCCGCCGCCCCGACCGCCGCGGCCGCGGCCGGTCCGATCTCCGTCTTGAAGTACACCGCCCAGGAACGCCGGGAAGCGCTCGCCTACTGGACTCCCGCCCGGATGAAGGCCGTCGGGAAGTCCGTGGACCTCGGGCCCACCGGGCCGCTGGCCAAGCCGTGGCGCGGCACCGCCCTGAAGACCGTGGGACGGCTCTTCTTCGTCAACGCGAGCGGCGCCGACACCTGGTGCACGGCCACCGCCGTGAAGAGCGCCAACCGGTCCGCCGTGATGACCGCGGCCCACTGCGTGCGCCGTGGCTCCTCGCCCGTCAACACCAACATGTCGATGGTGTTCGTCCCTGGTTACAGCAAGGGAAGGGCGCCGTACGGCGCGTTCGCGGTCCGCCAGGCCGTGACCCCGCGCGCCTGGGAGGAGGACTCCGCCGACGACATGTCCGCCCTGACCGTCGACGCCGGCAAGGACGGCAGGAAGCTCACCTCCGCCGTGGGCAGCCAGGCCGTCGCCTTCAACCGTCCCGTCGGCGGCACCATCTCCTCGTTCGGCTACTCCGCGACCCGCCCGCAGCTCGGCGAACAGCTTCTGCGCTGTGTCGGTACGGCGAAGAAGGAGCACGGCACGCAGTTCATCCCCTGCGACATGAGCGGCGGCTCGAGCGGCGGCCCGTGGATGGCCGACTTCGACGCCACCACCGGCAAGGGCGTCGTGGTCTCGGTCAACAGCTCGCTGGACTCCCTGACGCCGACGAAGATGTACGGAGAGGTCTGGGGAGCCACGGCCGAGAAGGTGTACGACCGGGCGCAGCAGCTCTGACGCGGCACCGGGGGGCGGCTGTGTGACGGGGTTCCTCGTCGCGTGTGACGAGAGTTCTCGCGGTGGATGATGAAACGATGACAGGGCCCCCGAACCCCGGTTCCGGGGGGTCTGCTGGACGACATGAACACCGAGAACACTCCCTTCCCCAGCCCCCGGCGCCCCGTGTGGCGCACCGCAGCGGTCGCTCTCGTCGCCGCCGTGGGCGTCGTTGCTCTCGCCGCCTGTGGCGGCGGCGGGAGCGGCGCCGAAGCCGACAGCGGCAAGGCGTCCGCCGACGGCCACAAGAACACGAACGCGCCCAGGGTCCTGTGGATGGGCGACTCCATCGCGGGGGCCGAGGCCCCGGCGCTCGGCGCGGCGCTGAAGGCGGGCGACGCGCCGTTCAAGTCGATGGCGGCCGACGGCGGCGGCGGCGTCACCGGAGAGATCGCCGAGCCCACCTGGGAGCAGCTGCCCAAGGAGCTCACGTCCTTCAAGCCGGACGTCGTGGCCTACCAGATCACCACGTACGACTGGGGCAAGCCCGCCGAACAGCGCGCCGGCTACGAGAAGCTGGCCAAGACGGTCAGCGACGCGGGTGCCGAGCTCGTCATCGTCACGGCGCCGCCCTTCAAGATCGACGACTTCTACAAGCCGCACGCGGCGGAGATCAAGTCCGCGCCCAAGTCGGCCCAGGACGTGGCCGCCAAGCACGGGGACACTGTGCACTTCCTCGATTCCGCCGCCCTGTGGGGCCGCGACGGCACCGCGCCCAAGGCCCAGCGCAGCAAGGACGGCATCCACACCTGCCAGCAGGGCGCCGCGGCCTTCGCGCAGTGGCTGACCAAGGAGCTGGGCAAGCAGTACTCCTTCACGCCCGCCCCGGCCGACCGGTGGGCCACCGGATCGTGGACCGGTGACAAGGTCTACGGCCCGCTGGGCTGCAAGTAGCCCGTACGGCGGGCGCCTGTCCGCCCTCGTACGCCGAGCCGGAACGTCGATCGCGTGGGGCCCGCACCGGGCCCCAGGCCGCCCGCAAGGAACCCCATGCCCGCGCACGCCACCCCTGCCGCCCTCACGTCGCACCGACGGCCCGCCCCCGCGCCGACTCCCGGCAGGCGTCACATCGCGCCTCTGGACGGTCTGCGTGGCCTGGCCGTCCTCGGCGTGCTGTTCTTCCACGCCGGCCGGTTCAGTGGCGGCTTCCTCGGCGTGGACCTGTTCTTCGTGCTGTCCGGGTTCCTCATCACCGGCCTGCTGCTGAAGGAGGCGGCCCGCGACGGCCGCGTCGACCTGCTCGCCTTCTGGGGGCGGCGCGCCCGCCGCCTGCTGCCCGCCCTGGCCGTGACGGTGGCGGGGACGCTGCTCCTGGTGTGGGGCTTCGGGTCGGTGACCCTGCTGCGGTTCGGTCTCGATGACACCCCTTGGGTCCTTGGCAACGTCGCGAACTGGCACTTCATCGCCGACCAGGTCGGCTACTGGGACTCCGCCGACACCCGGGTGTTCAGCCACTTGTGGAGCATCGCGGTCGAGGAGCAGTTCTACCTCGTCTGGCCGCCTGTCGTATGGCTGCTGGCGCGCGGCCGACGCCGGGACGGTGCGGCCCGGGGCGGGCGGGCCGTCGCGGTCGTGGCCGCCGCCGGGGCGGCCGTCTCGCTGGCCCTCATGATCGCCCTCACCGGGCCCGTCGACACGACGCGCGTGTACGAGGGCACGGACACCCGGGCCTTCTCGCTGCTGCTCGGCGCGCTGATGGCGACCGGGCCCGCCACCCGCCTGCTGGCGCGGGCGGGGTCACGGGTCACGTCCTGGGCCGCGCCGGTGCTCGCCGTGGGCATCGCCGCCTACTGGGTCCTGGCCGACGGTCAGAACTCCCCCTCCCTGTTCCGGGGCGGGTTGTTCCTCCACGCGCTGGCCGCCGCCCTCCTCATCGGCTGTCTCGCCCAGGCCCCGGACGGCCGCGTGGGCCGGGTCGTCGGCGCCGCCCCGCTGCGCTGGTTCGGCGCGATCTCGTACAGCCTCTATCTGTGGCACTGGCCCCTCTACGTCCTGCTGAGCGAGGAACGCCTGGGCACGGCGGGCTGGGACCGCACCGCGATCGTCATCGGCGTCTCCGTCGCGGCCGCCGCGCTCTCCAAGTACCTGGTCGAGGACCCCGTCCGGTTCCGGGCCCGCTGGGCGCACGGCCGCACCGGGGCACTCGCGCTGGTGGCCGTCCTCGCCGCGCTCGTCGCCCTGTGGGCGGTCATCCCCGAACCGCGGGCCGGGGTCGGTTCCGTGGACGTCACCCGGCTCACCGACGACGGCTGAGGTGGGCGACAATCAGCTAGAAAGTGGGTCAAAATCACAGAGACAGGCACACGAGTGCCAGAGCACGAAGCCAAAGCAATCGCCCGGACCTGAGTCCCGCACCGAACCTGGAGACGAGCACATCCCGATGTCACGAGTTCTGCTGATCGAGGACGATCCCGCGGTACAGAAAGGGGTGTCGCTCGCGCTGCGGCGCCGGGGTCACGAACTGGAGGTGGCGGCGAGCGGCGAGACCGGGCTGCTCACTCTGGAGCGCTTCCGGCCCGATCTGGTGCTGCTCGATCTGATGCTGCCCGGCATGTCCGGCCTCGAGGTGTGCCGCCGCATCCGCGAGACCCGGCAACTGCCGATCATCATCCTCTCCGCGCGGGGCGACGACATCGATCTCGTCGTGGGTCTTGAGGCGGGCGCGGACGACTACATCGTCAAACCGGCCAGCGGCGAGGTCATCGAGGCCCGGATGAAGGCGGTCCTGCGGCGGGTCGTCCCCCAGGACCCCGCGACCGCCACCGCCCCCGGCCGGACCGGGCACGGCGCCCTGGAGCTCCACGGCGCCCTCGCGGTGGACCGGAGCGCCCTGCTCGTGTCCAAGGACGGCCGTGAACTGACCCTCGCCCCTTCCGAGTTGAAGCTGCTGCTCTTCCTGTCCGCCGCGCCGGGCCAGGTCTTCAGCCGCCAGCATCTGCTGGAACAGGTCTGGGAGCACAGCTTCTACGGCGACGCGCGGCTCGTCGACGCCTGCGTGATGCGGCTGCGAGGCAAGGTCGAGGACGACCCACGCCGCCCGGTGTACATCCAGACGGTACGGGGCTTCGGCTACCGCTTCGGTCCCGTGCCCGTACCGGAGGGCCCACCACGGCAGGAGGACGGCGCGTCGTGAGGCCGCGTCCGCCCCGAGGCCTGCGCGTCCGCCTCGTCGTCGCGTTCCTGCTCGTGTCCGCGCTCAGCGCGCTGATCACCGCCGCGCTCACGTTCCGGCAGGCACGCTCCGCGATTCTCGACCGTACGCAGGACAACGCGGTGCGCGACCTGCGCGCCCAGGTCGGGTCCCTCGCCCCCGACCTGCCCTTTCCGCCGAGCACCCGGGACCTGCGCAACTTCACCCTGCAACTGGACCGGGCCGGTGCCTCCCGCGACTGGCGCACCGCGGCGTCCTACCGGAGCGGCCCGCCGGTCACCGCTCCGGGCACCGGACAGCGCACCGCCGTGCCTGCCGTGCTGCGCGCCGCCGTGGCGGACCGGACGGACACGGTCGTCCGCCAGCGGATCGAGCGGGGCGGCTCCCCCTGGCTCGTCATCGGCATGCCCGTCCTCTACGCCGCCGAGCCCGGCGAAGAGCGTGCCGCGTCCGGCCTGGTCGTGTACGCCGACTTCTCCCTGGACGGCGACAAGGCCGACATCTCCGCCCTGGTCACCGCCGCGGAAGCGGGTGCCGTCCCCGCCCTCGTCATCGCCCTGTTCCCGGCCCTGTTCGCGGCGCGCCGCGTCCTGCGCCCCGTACGGGGCCTGCGCAACGGCGCCGAGCAGATCGCGTCGGGCGAACTCGGCACCCGCCTCCCGGTGACCGGCCACGACGAACTGTCCGACCTCACCAGAACCTTCAACACGATGGCGACGCACCTGGAGGAGGACGACGCCGAGCTGCGCCGCATGGAGGCGACCGCGCGCCGCTTCGCCGCCGACGTGGCGCACGAACTGCGCACCCCGCTGGCCGCCATGTCCGCGGTGACCGAGGTCCTCGACGAGGACGCGCACAGCGGCGCCCTGCCGCCGGACACCGCCGACGCCGTCCTCCTGATCAGCGGCGAGACCCGGAAGCTGGCCCGCATGGTGGAAGACCTGATGGAGGTCTCCCGCTTCGACGCGGGCGCCGCGGCCCTGCATCCGGACGACGTCACCCTGCGCACCCTGGTGGAGAAGACCGTCCAGCTACGGGGCTGGCACCTGCCGCCGGGACAGGTCGCGGTGGACGTGCCCGACGACGTACGGGTCTCCGTGGACCCACGGCGCGTCGACGTCGTGCTGGCCAACCTGATCGGCAACGGGCTGCGGCACGGCGCTCCCCCGGTCGTCGTCCGGGCGCGGCCGGACCCGGAGCCCGGCGACGGCACGGTCGTCGTGACGGTCACCGACCACGGTCCCGGCATCCCCGAGGACGTACTGCCGCATGTCTTCGACCGCTTCTACAAAGCCGACGCGGCCCGTACCCGGTCCGAGGGCAGCGGTCTCGGCCTCGCCATCGCCGCGGAGAACGTCCGCCTGCACGACAGCGCCCTGACCGCCGCCAACTCGCCCGGCGGCGGGGCCGAGTTCACCTTCGCGCTCCCCCTCTCCAGCCCTGAGACCGACGGCTCCGGGCCCGACCGCCCCGAGCCCACACGTCCCGAGCCCCATCGTCCCGGAGCCGCCGCGGAGGACCGCCCATGAGGAAACGCCTCCCTCTCCTGCCGCTGCTCGCCGGGCTCCTGTTCCTGGCGGCGGGCTGCGGTGTCACCCCGACCGGCCCCGAGTGGGCGGGCGCCCCGGCCTCCGGCATCCAACGGCCGGGCACGATCGCCGACCACGCCCGCCTCTACTTCGTGGGCCCCTACGGCCTGCGCGCCACCGCCCGCCCCACCGATCGCCCGCTCACCCCGCAGCAGGCCCTCGGCCTCCTCCTGGAAGGCCCCACCGACGCGGAGCGGGAACGCGGCCTGATCAGCGAGGTCCCCTCGATGAACGGACGCCTCACCGCGACCGCGTCCTCCGGCACGGTCGACATCTACCTGCCCGTGAACATCGCGGAACTGGACGTCGCGGCGGTCAGCCAGCTGACCTGCACGGCCGCGCACGCCGACGTTCCCGGCGACCGGCGCCCCACCGACGTGGACGTCCGATTCCACGAGAACCTCGGCAGCTCCGCGACCCCGTGGACCGCACGCTGCGGCGCCGACGGCAACGCTCATCCGCAGGCGCGGGAGTGACGCGTCCCGCACGGACCGTGCGGATTTGTCTCGTGTGTGCCTAGTCCGCGGTCCGCTGGCCCTCCACCGTTGGTCCTCCTACCCGAGGAAGGGACCAACAGTGAGACGCAGACGATTTGTGACGGGGGCGGTCGGCGCGGTCGCCGGGCTCGCGCTCGGTCCGGGCCCGGTCCGGGCCGCCGCATCCGCGCTCCGTACCGCCCGGTGGCAGGCCGTTCCGGCGCCCGGCAGCACCCCGGCCGCCCAGCTGCGCCGCATCTCCGCGGCCGGGCCCCGGCTGGCCTGGGCCGTCGGTGAGGAGGCGCGCGCGGGGTCCTCGCAGGGGAGGGCGCTCGCCATGTGCTGGAACGGCAGCACCTGGTCGAAGTCCGACCTGACGCACCTGAGTTACACAGGACGGCTGAGCGACGTCGCCTGCGTCGGCCTCACCGCGGCGTGGAGCGTCGGCCTGCCCTCCGGCGACGCGAGCCCGCTGCTCCGCTGGGACGGCGCCACCTGGCGCGAGGCCACGTTCCCCGGCCGGGGCGAGGCGGACGTCGGCCTGGAGTCGGTGGCGGTCGGCGGCGACGCACGGCTGTGGATCTGCGGCAGACGAGGCGGCGCCGCCCGACTGCTGCGGCGGGACGGCGACCAGTGGCGGTGGCTGGCACCACTGCCGGTGGCGAGCGCCAGCCTCTACCGGGTGGTCCCGCGCACGCCGAACGAGGTCTGGGTCGGCGGCGACCAGGCGTCCGGCGGCGGATGGTCCGGGCTCGTCGCACGCTGGGACGGCGCCTGGACGGTCCTGCCCCCGATCACGGGTGCCCGCCTCAGCATCAGCGACGTGCACGCCGCCGCCGCGGACGACGTATGGGCCGTCGGCACCGAAGCCGGCGTCGGCGGGCCGCCCGGGCGCCCCGGAAACCCTGTCCTCGCCCATTGGAACGGCACTGCCTGGAGCCAGGTGCAACCTGGCTTCACCGTCGGTTCGTTGACCGGGATCGCCGCCGATGCGCAGGGGCGCGCGGCCTGGATATCGGGCTGGAACTACCAGGACCAGAGCCGCAGTACGTACCTGCGCAGGGAGGGCGAGGGCTGGGCGGTGGTCCGGGGCCCGGCGGGAACGGCGACGGCCCCGTACCTCAGTGACGTGACCTCCGTCCCCGGCACCGCGGGGTTCTGGTCGGCGGGGATGACGAGCCCCACCCCCGCCCCGCCGACCGAGGCCTACACCGAGCGCTTCGACGCCTGAGTCCGAGGCCGCTCGCGCTCGAGTTCCACCGTGGTGACGACGCGGGTCAGGGAGGGCCTGCGGGGGACGGAGCCGAAGCCGAACCGGACCGGGGGCCAGACGGGCCCGAGCGCTCCCAGGTCCGTTCCGTCCCAGGTCGCGTGCGCCGTCGCGATCGCCCGCAGGTCCCGGGCCGCGTACCACTCGCGGCGCCCCGATCCCGCGCTGCCCCGGGTCCGTACGCCCGGCATCAGGAGGCGGGCCGGTACGTCGCACAGCGCCGCCCATCCGGGGCTGGTCGCCAGGCGCCCCGGAACCAGGCGCAGCAGCCGTCCCAGCACGGTGGACGGTCCGGGCGCGAAGGTGAGCCGCAGCGGTCCGGCCGCCACGGTCCAGCGCTCGCGCCCCGGCTCGACGGCGACGGGGCAGATGACGACCTCGTCGAACCGGTACGTGGCCGCGACGAAGTCCGCCACCCGCTCGGACGGCGCGAGGAGCACGCGCCGTCCGTCGGCCCGCTCCACCATGACGTCGGCGAACGGGCCCATGGGCGACAGCGGCCAGTACCCGACGACCAGCCGTACGCCGGTTGCGGTGCCGAGGCCCGCGATCCAGCCGTCGAAGCGCGGGCGTTCGGGCCGTGCGCCGGGCCGGGCCGGTGTCATCGGGCGGCGGCGGGCGCACCCGGCACCCGCCGGTCACCGCCGTTGCGGTCCTGCCACTGCCGGAAGACGTCCACAGCGCCGTCCCGCGGCTCGTGCCGCATCGGGAGGCGGCGCTCCTGCCAGGGCTTGGCGAACTCGTCGTAGAACGTGCTCAGCTCGAAGTACTTGCGGTCGTCGACGTAGTGCGGGGCGTAGGCGTCCCGGGTCGTGACGAAGACGATCTCGTCCGGGGAGCAGTAGTAGAGCGCTCCCAGGCACATCGGGCACGGCTGCGCGAGGACGTAGACGGTGGCGCCGGTCAGGTGCTCGGTGCCGAGCCGGGTACAGGCGTCACGGACGGCCAGGACCTCGGCGTGGGCGGTGGGGTCTTGGGTCTGCGCCACCTGGTTGGCGCGTTCGGCGACGATCTCGCCGTCCTTGACGATGACGGTGGCGAACGGACGGCCGCCGTCCCGCACGTTCTGGCGGGCCAGGTCGATGGTGCGTTGCACGAAGTCCATGTCGTGCCTCCGGTGCGTTCGTACGGGCAGTGCGGTCGGTACGCGGTCGGGCGTCGGCGGGGTCGATTCGGTTCGACCTCCCGTACCGACACCTCAGTGTGCGTGACCCGGCTCCCCAGCCGCCGAAACTCAGGCCGCCTCGTCGCGGCGTTCCTCCGCTTCGTCGTGACGTTCCGCCGCGGGCCCCTCCCGGTGCCGTGCGCGGCCGTGCCCGACGACGAGCCGGAGATGCGGCCGACGGTGCGCGCCGCGCCGCGGGGGATCACCGGTCAACCGGTCTTCGAACCGGTCCATGCCGATCAGCAACAGACCCATGACGGGCAACAGCAAGAGTGCGACAACAAGCATCGGCGGCGACCTCCCCACGGCGTCCCCTTTCGCCTGCCCGACTCGAACGCCTTCACGGCCCCACAATGTGAAGGTCCCGCGACGGCTGTCGTCACACGCGCCGGCCCGCCGCGGCCGGTTCCCCCTCCCCACGCGGGCAACTCCGCCTGCTCCGGGTCACGTTGCCGAAGGTTTCGTCCGCACCTTCGCGGACAGGTGAGTTCCCACCACGGATGCCGTGTACGGCAGAGAGGATCAGAGCGATGACCGACAGCGGCCAGGCCCCCGGAACCCCCGATCGGCACCTCTCGCCCGCCGACCTCCTCGGCTGGGCGGTGGAGGCGAGCGACGGCTCGGTCGGCAAGGTCGACCCCTGCTCGGAGGAGGTGGCGCCCGACCACCTCGTCATCGACACCGGCGGCACCCTGCTGACCAAGAAGGTGCTGCTGCCGCTCCGCTTCGTCACCCGCGCCGACGAACCGAACCGCACCCTGTACGTGCCCCACACCAGGGACGTCGTCAAGAGCGCCCCGCGCTTCGACCGGGACCTGCGGGTCACCGACGCCGGATATCGCGCGCGGATCGACGCGCACTATCTGGCCGAGCCGGGCCACTGACCGGCCGGTCACCGCACCCGTCCGCTCACCTCACAGGGACACCGCCAGGGCCGCGGCGACGATGGACGCCGTGGCCACGGTCAGCATGAACACGCGCCCTCGCAGGCCGGCCCCCGTGAACAGCCCCGGCGCCCGTTCCTGCACCCGCAGAGGCCCACCGCAGAGGCAGTGCTCGCCGTGTGCCTGGTCCGGGGCATCGAGCCAGTAGGCGCCGAGCAGTTGTGCGCCGTGCCGGGCGCCACCAGAAGTCGTCATGCCCGTCCAACCGACGCGACGGGCCCCAGGCCACCGGCTCGGCCCTGTTCGTTGCGGTGACTACACCGGCCCGTGATCTTGACACTGTCGCCCGCACATGCCGGAGGTCTTTATCGTTCGAGAGACCTCGGACACCCCCGGTGGTCTTCAGTCCCTACGTAGGGGCCATTGGTCCCGAATCTTCCCGGGGGGCCAGGGCACCCGAACCTCTGCACGGTTACTCCGGTCGCCGACCCGTCCGGCTGCACGTCGGCGTGGGGAGCTGAGGAAGGGGGCCGCCGGGGAGTCCGATCGGCTTCGAAGAGCCCTGTACGAAACGCACAGCACCAGAGGAAAGGCAACGTCATGGCTGACAACACACTGAACGGCCACCGCGTTCTGGCGATCGTCACCAACTACGGGATCGAGCAGGACGAGCTCGTGGTGCCGGTGCAGCATCTGCGTGAGCGTGGCGCGCACGTCGACGTGGCCGCGGTGAAGGCGGAGGAGATCCGCACGCTCGTCGGCGACAAGGACCCCGGCAAGACCGTCCAGCCGGACCTCGCCCTGGCCGACGCGGACGCGTCCTCGTACGACCTGCTGCTGATCCCCGGCGGCACGGTCAACGCGGACTCCCTGCGGCTCGACGGGACCGCCGTCTCGATGGTCCGCTCCTTCGCGGAGTCCGGCCGCAAGGTGGCGGCGATCTGCCACGGGCCGTGGCTCCTGGTCGAGGCGGATGTCGTCAACGGCAAGACCCTCACGTCGTACGCATCGGTCGCCACCGACATCCGCAACGCCAAGGGCACCTGGGTCGACAAGGCCGTCATGCACTGCGGTGCCAACGACTGGGACCTGATCACTTCCCGTACCCCCGACGACCTGGAGGACTTCCTCCGGGAGATCGACAGCACGCTCGGCGCGGCGGGCTGACGACCGGGCGTCCGCCCCGGGCCCGCGCGCAGCGGCGGGCCGGGGGCAACTCCCCACCCACGGTGGGGAGTTGCTCATGACACGGGTGAACCCACCCTGCGCATCCTCACAAAGCCGTGGAGCGAGACAGCGGTGGTAGCTGGTGGGGACGGGTGGGGCCCGGCCTGTACTGCATCATCACGAACTGCTCCGCCGTTTCGGGCAGGGGCGTGGCCGCGGTCGCCATCACCCAGCCCGGGCCCTTCTCCGCGTGGTTCACCTGGCGCACGGCTCCATCGGGGTGCAGGGGAAGCAGAGTCGCGGTCGCCTGGTAGATGGGGCCCGCGACCGGGTCGCGGCGGACGTCGTGTGCGAGGTTGATCAGGGTGGGGTCGGCCGGGTGGTTCGTGACCGCCCGTCTGACGGCCGGGCAGGCTCCCCGGGCCCAGTCCTCGGCCCAGTTCAGCAGCGTGCCCTCGCGTGCCTGGTCGTCCAGCAGCATCCATCGCATGATGTTGGACGGAGGCCGGCCGCCCGGGAAGAGGGCCTTGAACTCGGCGTTGCAAGCCCTGACGTTCCAGTGCTTGTCGGCGATGTAGGCCATGGCGCCCGTGACCCCTTCGACGACCGTCCGCCAGACCGTCCCTATCCGTGTCGCTTCTGAGTCCTGCGCACCCGGCTGCACTGGCCTGTCTCCTCCCGCCGCGTTGCTCGTAGATCTCCGTGCCGTCATGGCCCGTCCGGCAAGCCTAGCCAGCACCGGAAGCCGCGCTTCCGGGACCCCGGGCCCACGAGGTGCGGATCCTGTGCCCGCGGCCCGGGGAGAGCGTGGCCCCCGAATGCGGCGTCAGCCCGGCGTGCTACTGGCTACCGGCTACCGGTAAGACCAGGCCGCCGCCCGACCGGCGAGTTCCAGAACGGTCGGGGAAGACGAAGCACCGGCGAGATGGCTGTATTCGACCGCGATCACGATCATCAGGCGTTCGGGCAGCCCCAGGTCCGGGTAGAAGCCGCGCTGGAACAAGTCGTCCATCGCCTTCTCCGCGGTCATTCCGGCTTCGAAGCGAAGGCGTATCTCGCGCTGCGCCGTGCGGAGATAGACGAGGTGCTCCGCCAGGCCGGCCTGATCCGTCGGCCGCCCGTGGCCGGGGATGACGACGCGCGGATTCAGGCCGAGAACGAGTTCGCACGCATTGATGATGTTCTGAAGCGGCCCCGCCCAGTGCGGCGGGTGGTCGCCGTGGAAGAAGACGTCGCCGGTGCAGACCACATCTCCTATGCGAGCCACCAGGTCGCCGACGTGGTGCGCCGGTCCCACCTCGATCAGCTCCACCTCCTTGTCCCCCACGGCGAACATGTGACGGCCGGAGAAGGTCGAAGTGGGCGCCGCCAGTCGGGCGGAAGCGAAGTCGAAGACACCGAAGTGGTCACGGAGGTAACGGCCGAGAGGGGAATCCGCGGGCGACTGGCTGACAAGGGCGTGCATTTCCTGCGGCGTCGGCTCGTGGTGCAGGTGCTCCTTCGCGGCGCGGGTGGCGATGATCTCCGCATCGGGGAACAGGAAGTTGCCGAAGGTGTGATCACCGTTCGCATGGGTGTTGACCACGGTCCCCACGGTGCGGTCCCCGAGCCGGGGCCGAGCCGCGGAGATCATGGCCCGGGTCAGCGGCCCGTCGTACGGCGTATCGATGACGGCGGCGTCGGGGCCCGAAATGACCCACAGACAGTTCGCGTAGCCCCAAAGGCCCGTGCCTTCCGGAGCCCACAGGTAGAGGCCATCGGTGCCGGGTATCTCGGTGAGCTGCGTTGGGAGGTTCATGTCCGCATTCTGACCGATTCACGTGACCCTCTCGCCGACGGGTCCGGCCTGGCCACGTACACCCGTGACGCTACGACCGCAGCCGTACGGGACCGGCACCCTACCGCCAGGGTTGACGCGGATGCACACCTCTCGTCGGACGTGACGAAACCTTCGCTTGCGTATGTTCCTGCACCGGGCCGAGCGACCGGGCCCGCAGCAACGGAGCAACCAAAACTGGGGGAAAATCATGGCGCAGAGCAGGAAACGGTTGGCATTCGCCGCGGCCACGGCCGCCGTCGGCGCGGGTCTCGCGTTCGCACCGATGGCCGACGCCGCCCTCGCGTCCGGTCCCGCCCCGTCCGACACCGCGCGTGCCGCCGACTCGGGCTGGAGCGCCGTCGACGGGCTGCCGGGCAAGTCGAAGGCGGCCGCGGGCGACAACGTCTACTACTTCAAGTTCGCGCACTCCAAGAAGTGCGCCGAGGTCCCGGGGCTCAGCAGGACCAGGGGCAAGGGACTCGACCAGTGGACGTGCACCGGCAGGGGGCACCACTGGTGGTACCTCACCGAGGGGCCGGGCTCCACGGTCCACGTCGTCAACTACAACAGCAAGCTGTGCATGAACGTGAAGGGCGGCAGCACGGCGAACAAGGCCCCGGTGGTCCAGTGGGACTGCAACAACCAGAACAACGGCCTGTGGGTCCTGCAGTACCACAGCCAGTACGGCCAGTACCGGCTGTGGAACGCGAAGAGCGGCAAGTGCGTGAACGTACGGAACGCGAGCACGGGCAACGGCGCCGACCTGATCCAGTACACGTGCAGCAACGCGGCCAACAACCGCTTCTGGGCGATCGACTGATAGGGCCTCAGTTCCTCCTGTAGGCACGGGGTGGGGTGGTGGCGGGGGCGTCCTCGCCACCGCCCCGGCGTCTGTCCCGCCCCGTCAGAGACGCCGTACCGCGACCACCGCCGAACTGGTCGGCGTGGTGAGCACTTCCGTGGCTTCCAGGGCCGGGTGGGTGAGGTAGAAGAGCCGGAGCTCGTCCACCGCACCCTCGAAACGAGGCGGCCAACCGGGCGAGGGGGTGAAGTCGTCCAGGATGAGGATGCCGCCGGGAGCGAGCAACTCGACGGCCCCCTGAGGATCGTCACGCTTGCCCCCGCCGTCGCAGAAGAAGACGTCGAAGGGGGCGTGCTGCTCGAGCAGCCGCCAGTCTCCCGTGAGCACGCTGACCCGCGCGTCGTCCGCGAAGAGATCGGCCGCTCGACGAGCGAGCCCCGCGTCACGCTCCACGGTGACCAGACGCGCACCGGCTCCGGCCAGGCCACTGTGCAGCCAGGCGGTGCCCACTCCCGAGCCGGTGCCGCTCTCCGCGACGACTCCGCCGGGTTTCGCCGCGGCGGCCAGCCTGAGCAGCCTGCCCACCTCAGGGATGCAGCTCTTCTCGAAACCCGTCTCGGACGCGGTGCGCTCCGCCGCCACCACTCGGGCCGGAGCCGCACGTTCTTCCGTATCAGTCATGAGCGAGCCTCCCCTTCTGCATGGGCATGACGCTATCGGCCCACGCCGACTGAAGGACGCCGTACGGGAGTTCACTCCTCGGGTACCAGGTCCGGGCGCAGTCGGTGCCAGACCGGGTGTCTCAGGAGGCCGGCCCGGGTGAGGGCGGTGTAGCGGACCTCGGCGACCAGCCTCGGCAGGACCCACCGGGCGCCGGGCACCGCCGGTTCGGGGGTGAAGGGGCACTCGTCCATGGCGGCGATGCTCAGGAGGTGGGCGAGTTCGGTGCGTTGGCGTTCGTTCCAGCCCGTCCCCACGCTGCCCCGGTAGGACAGGGCACCGTTCTGGTACTGGCCGACGAGGACCGCGCCGGGCAGCCCGGTCAGGCGCCCGTTGCCGGGCAGCCAGCCGCCGACGACCACGTCGACGGTGCGGACGTTGCGGATCTTGACCCAGTTCGGTGACCGTCTGCCGGGTTCGTAGACCGAGTCGAGCCGTTTGAGGACGATGCCTTCCAGGCCGTGCTCGCGGGCGAGTTCCAGGGTCCGAGCGCTGTGCCCGACGACCGCGCGCGGGACCGACCAGCGCGGTCCGGCCTCGACCAGCTGCTCCAGGGTCTCGCGGCGGCGGGCGTACGGCAGGCCGGTCAGGTCCTGACCGGCCAGGAACAGGACGTCGAACAGGACCAGGTGCACGGGGGCGCCGGCGGCGAGGCGGGCCGCCTTCGCCGGGGAGCCGGACAGCCCCATGCGCGGCTGAAGGCGCTCGAAGTCCGGACGCCCCGCCTCGTCGAGTACGACGATCTCCCCGTCGAGGACCGTCGGTACGTCGCCCAGTACGTCGGCCAGGGCGTGCAGTTCGGGGTAGGCGGGCGTGATGTCCGCGCCCGAGCGCGAGCGGATGACCATGGTGCGGTCGCCGGGCAGGTACACCAGCGCGCGCTGCCCGTCGTACTTGGTCTCCGCGCTCCACAGGTGTTCGGTGCGGGACGGCGGCAGCGAGCCGGACGTGGCGAGCATGGGGGCGAGGCGCGGCAGAGGGGCCATGGTGGTCAGCCCTCGCACCATTCGGGCTCGTTCATGCGCGACGGCCGCCCATCTCGCCCGGTCGGCCCCGTCCACCGCGGCCCGGCTCACCCGGTGGGCCGCAGGGCCACGGGTGCGGCGGTCGGTGGATCGAGGTCCGGCGGGTCGGCGTCCGGCACGCTGGTCACGGGGGGGCAGCCTCCTGGCCCGACCCGCGGGGAGCGGGCACGCTTCGTCAGCTGACGATCTGGTCCCCGTCCGGCACGTCCTTCACCGAGACCGGGGTGCTGGGCAGCCCCAGCCCCTGCGCCACCGCCCGTGCGAGCCCGTCCACGTCCTGGCCCGCTGGGACCGGGACCTGCTCACCCTCGCCGTAACTCTCGATCGCCTTCGTGAAATAGCTCGGATGCCAGGCGCCGACGGCCCCTCGGACCTCGACCGCGGTCACGGCGCGACTGCCGACGACGCTCTGCACCGCGGCCAGGATCTCGTCGGAGCGCAGCTCGCCCGGTACCTGGAACAGGCTGGCGTGCGCCCCCACGAGGCCGCCGTCCCGCAGCCGGACGGTGACCGTGAGGCAGCTGGTGACACTGGGGTACGTGAGCACACCCCCGGGCGCCACCTCCCTGACCTGTCCTTCCGAGACCGTCGCCTTGGCGGGTGCCGAGACGTGGTCCGCCGCATACGGCTCCACACCGGCGGCGCCCTCGTAGGCCTGGGCTGCCGTGCCGAGCCCGCACGGCAGCGCCAGGAGTGCGGCGGCGAGGACCGTGGCGCTCACGGCGGTGCGCCGCCAGCCCGCCGTCCGCGACGGTGCCCGGACGGCGTTGCGGACGTCGGGGCGGGACGGCTGCTGGTGCGATGACACGGGTAACTCCTGGGACGACATTGAGCAGAACCTGATCACTGTACTGAGTCAAGCCTCACCTCGGCGTACGGACCACGGCTGACAGGCCGAGGTCCTGCTCGCCGACGCCCCGGCCGCCGTACGCCACCTGGAGAACGGGCATCCCCGCGGCGAACTCGTCGTCACGCCCTGAACACCGCACTCCTGATCACGCACCCGAGAAAGGCGGTGCGGCAACGGTCGGGTGGCCGGGCCGGGCGGCGCCGCACGATGGGCACATGGACGACACGACCTTGGTTTCCCGCTTCCTCCGCGACGGCTTCGTCAAGCTGGAGGGCGCCGTCGCGCCCCGCGTGGCCGCGAGCTGTGCGCGGCTGCTCTGGCGGGAGACGGGCTGCGATCCGGACGACCCGGATACGTGGACGCAGCCCGTGCACTGGGTCGGCGGAATGGCACAGGGGCCGTTCGCCGCCGCCCCCAACTCCCCTACCCTGCACCGGGCGTACGACCTGCTGGTCGGCGCCGGCCGCTGGGAGCCGCGCTACTCGCTCGGCACCTTCCCGCTGCGCTTCCCGCACGAGGAGGAGCCCGGCGACGCGGGCTGGCACATCGAGGGCAGCTATGCGGTGGAGGGTGAGACCTGGCCCTTCACCAATCTCCGCTCACGCGGCCGGGCGCTGCTGATGCTCTTCCTGTTCAGCGAGGTGGGGGAAGAGGACGCCCCGACCCGGATCCGGGTCGGCTCCCATCTCGACGTGCCGAAGGTGTTGGAGCCGTGCGGGGAGGAGGGCGCGAGCGGCCTGGCCATCGCGCCGGACCTCGTGGCGGCATCCGCCCACCGGCCGCTCGCCCTCGCCACGGGCTCCCCGGGGGACGTCTTCCTGTGCCATCCGTTCCTGGTGCACGCGGCGCAGCCGCACCACGGGTCGCGACCGCGCTTCATGGCCCAGCCACCGCTGATGCCGGCCGCGCCGTACGAACTCGAACGGGCCGACGGCGCGTACTCACCCGTGGAGATCGCGATCCGCCGGGGCCTGGGACGGGCCAGTTCCAGTCCGGGACGGGCCCGCTCCAGTGGGGACGGCGAGGACGCCGTAACCGGCAACCAGAAGGCTCGGCCCTGGGGGTAAACCCCCAGGCCGGACGGAGGAAAGCTGCGTTCCGGGCGGACCCCCCGCCCATCTAGCGTGAAGTCCGGCGCCCACGTCCGGCGCACGGCCACGCCAGGGAGTTGTGATGATCGAGGGCCCAGGGGCTCACCAAGCGGCACGGGCCGACCCTTGCCATCGAGCCGTTGAGCTTCGACGTGCTGCCGGGCGCCGTCACCGGATTCCTCGGCCCGCCCTACGGGGAACTGCGCGGGCCCGCGCGGGGGGTGGGCGGGCGTCTGCTGGCCCGCAGGGACGCGTGACAGGACACTGACGGCATGCACGCGCAGAAGATCGACGCTCCGGAGATCGGCGCTTCGGAGATCGGCGGTCCGGAGCTCGGCGGTCCAGCGGGCAAGTGGACTCGCGCTGTCGCGGAAGTCGCCCGCGCCCCGTTCGCCCGGCGGTCGTGGGCCGAGGCGGCGTACTGCCTGATCGGCTTCCCGCTCGGCCTCGTCGGCGGGGTGCTCCTGGCCGTCGTGCTGGTGCTCGGCGCCGGGTTCACCGTCTCGCTGGTGCTCGCGTTCGTGGGGGCGCTGCTGCTCATCGCCGGACTCCGGCTCGCCCGCGCCCTCGGCGGCGTCCATCGCGGGCTCGCCGCGGGGCTCCTCGGCGAGCGGACAGCCGTCCCCCCGCCCGCCCCGAGGGGCGAGGGCTTCGTCGGGCGGCTCGACGCCCGGCTGCGGGACGGGGTCGGCTGGCGGTCGGCGGCCTACGTCCTCGCGAAGCTGCCGCAGTGCGCGCTGGGCGCGTACGCCGTTCTGTGGTGGCTCACCGGACTGGTGAACCTCACCGCGCCGCTGCGGTGGGGGGTCTTCGGCCAGCAGCCCGCGGCCGACGACCCGGAGGGCATGCCGCTGCTCACGCCGATCCCCTTCGGCGGACTCCACGTGGACACCTTCGCCGGGACGTGGCTCGCCGTCCTGACCGGCGTCGTCACCCTGCTGTGCGCGCCCTGGGTGACGCGCCTCGTCGTCGAGGGCGACCGCAGGCTGATCCGGGCGTTGCTCGGGCCGGGGCGGCTGGCGGACCGCGTACGGGACCTGGAGGAGACGCGCGCGCTGGCCGTCGACGACTCGGTGGCGCTGCTGCGCCGGGTGGAGCGCGATCTGCACGACGGTGCCCAGGTCCGCCTCGTCGCCGTGGCCATGGGCCTGGACATGATCAGGGAGCGTCTCGACGACGGCCGGCCGCTGGACGCGAGCCGGCTGCGGCAGCTCGTCGACGGCGCGCACCGCAACGCCACCGAGGCCCTCACCGAACTCCGCGACCTGGCCCGCGGCATCCACCCGCCCGCCCTCGACGACGGCCTGCCCCGACGCCCTCGCGACGCTGACGGCCCGCAGCACGGTGCCGGTCACCCTGTCGGCCGACGTTCCCCTGCGCCCCACTCCGGCAATCGAGACCATCGCGTACTTCTGCGCCGCCGAGCTCCTGACGAACGTCATCAAGCACAGCGGGGCGCGGCAGGCCGCGATCGGCGTGACCCAGCGGGACGGGGTGCTGCGGCTCCAGGTCGACGACGACGGGCGCGGCGGCGCCACGCTCGGGGCGGGCAGCGGCCTCACCGGGCTCGCCCAGCGCGTCCGTACGGTCGACGGCCGCATCACCGTCCGCAGTCCCGAGGGCGGCCCGACGTCGGTCACCGTCGAGCTGCCGCCGCACGCGTGAGAGCATGCGGCCATGCGCGTCGTGATCGCCGAGGATGCCGCCGTACTGCGGGAATTGCTGGCCCAGATGCTCACCGAGCGGGGCACGAGATCCGTGCCGCCGTGGGCGACGCGGACGCCTTGCGCGAGGCGGTGGCGGCGCACCGGCCCGATGTCACGGTGGTCGACATCCGGATGCCGCCGACCCACACCGACGAGGGGCTGCGCGCCGCCATCGACATCCGTGGCGCGCACCCCGGCACCGGAGTGCTGCTCTTCTCCCAGTACGTCGAGACGAAGTACGCCACGCGGCTGCTCGCGGCGGGCTCGGCGGGTGTCGGCTATCTGCTCAAGGACCGGGTGGCCAACGTCGCGGAGTTCACGGACGCGCTCGAACGGGTGGCGGCGGGCGGCACCGCGCTCGATCCGGAGGTGGTCACGCAGCTCGCCGGGGCGAGCAGTCGCGCGGCGGAACTTGCCCCGCTCACCCGGCGCGAGCGCGAGGTCCTGTCGCTGATGGCGGAGGGCCGCTCCAACGCCGCCATCGCCCAGGCACTCTTCGTCTCGCCGGGCACGGTGGAGAAGCATGTGGCGGCGGTCTTCGACAAGCTCGGCCTGCCTGCGTCGCACGACCACAACCGCAGGGTGCTCGCGGTCATCCGCTATCTGCGGTCGTGAACCGCGGCGAGAGGCGGCCGAATTCCCGTACGAGGGGCCAATTCCCGCCGTTCTGGCGGCTGTTGGGGGCGCCGTACGACGTCGTACGGCTGGGGGTTCGCGTCGGCGCGTGCCCCGGCACCCCGGCGCACGCCTGGTCGCCGGGCCGCCCCCGCATGACGCAGCACGCTTTCCTGTCACTCCTCCTCGGTTCCGCCGCCGGAACCCCACATTCCGCCCGCAAGCCATACGGTTTCTTCACGGTTGCACTCTGGACGTACAGCCCCGGTCCGCGTATCGGCAGGACATAGGCATATGTCAGAAGCACCACCGCATCGTGTGTTGCCAAATCCCTTACGGCCCACCACCGGCTGTGCGAAAGTCGTTAGCGGTCCACCACCCGTCAAGTCGGTCGCACCGCACCTTCACCGGAGCACCTCATGCCGCCCCACGCCTTCGCGGACCACGCAGCCGCCCAGCCGCCCGAGCGCGGCACGGTCGATGCGCTGATCTCGCAGACGCGTCGGCTGCGCGGCGAGGTCGACGCGGTGAGGCGCGACACCGAGACCGAGCACGGGGACGCCGAGGGGCGCTGGCAGCGAGCCCTGTGCGACCTGGCGGTGCATCAGCTCGACGACCTCGACGACCATCTCGCACAGCTGCGGGACGGCCCGCCGCGGGTGGGCGGGGAGCCCGCGGCTCCGGCCGCCCCGGAAGACCAGGACCCGCAGCGGGGCTCGCTCCTGAGCCGGGTCGGCAGCGCCGAGTGGAACCTCCTCACCGACGAGGCCGGCTGGTCCGGCGAGCTCTACCGGATCCTCGGCCGCGACCCGGCCGCCCCCCCGCTCTCCCTGGACGAACTCCCCTCCCTCGTGCACGTCGAGGACCAGCCGCTGCTGACCGCGATGGTCACGGACTGCCTCATCGACGGCAAGCCCATCGACGGCGAGTTCCGCATCGTGCGATCCGACGGGCGGGTGCGCCAGGTGCACATGATGGGCGAACCCGTGCTCGCCGCCGACGGCTCCACCGCCTCCATGTGGGCGGTGCTGCGGGACGTCAGCGAGCTGCGCCGCAGCCAGCGCGTGGTGCGCGAGAGCCATGACTCACTGCGGCGCCGGCACGACATCGCCCAGACCGAGCACCGCCTCGCCGTCGAACTGCAGGAGGCGGTCCTGCCGCCGTGGCGCGGCTCGCTCCGTTTCCCCCACGGCGGCCCCGGACGGCTCGATCTCGCCGCCCACTACCTCCCCTCCTCCACCAGCTCGCTCGTCGGCGGCGACTGGTACGACGCGATGGAACTGCCCGACGGACACGCCCTGTTGAGCGTCGGCGACCTCACCGGGCACGGCGTCGCCGTCACCTCCGGCATGGCGATGCTGCTCGGCGCGCTGCGCGGCATGGCGGTCGCCGGATCCCCGCCGGGCCAACTCATGGGCTGGCTGAACCAGTTACTGGACGCCACGGTCCAGCCCGCCCTCGGCAGCGCCGTCTGCTGCCGCTACGACCCCGCCACCCGCCTGCTCACCTGGGCACAGGCCGGCCACCCCGCCCCCCTGCTGTTCCGCGAGGGAGCGGGACGCGCGCTGACGCCACCGTCCGGCGTGCTCCTCGGCGCCACCTCCGGGGCGACCTATGGGCAGGCCGAAGAGCAACTGCGGCCCGGGGACCTGCTGCTGCTGCACACCGACGGCCTGGTGCCGCGGCGCGACCGGGACACGGCGACGGGCCTGCTGCTCTCCCTCGCGTCCCGCTTCGCCGGGGCGCGTACGGCACAGGACTGCGTGCGGGTCGTCGTCGAGGAGTTCGGCGCGGCCCCGCGCGAGGACGACGCCTGCCTGTTGGTCGCACGGATCTGACCGAGCACCGCGGCGATCCGGCCGAGCGCCGCGACCCGAGGCGCTCTACGCCCTGGCTGTCCTCCCCGCCCCCCTGCCCCCCTTCGGCAGCGCCAGCTTGATCTCCTCCCGCAGGTCCTCGATCTTCGGGTAGCCGGCGTACTGCGCGGTCAGCCGGTACATCTCGCGGAGCCGGTCCCAGGTGCGCTGCGAGGAGTTGGCCCGCATCGACACCAGCGCCAACCGCGCGTACCGGTCGGCCTGTTCGGGATCGTCGGCGATGAAGCACGCCGAGGCGAGCGAGATGTAGTCGAAGATCTGCGACCGGTCGCGGTTCTTGGCCCGCAGCTCGATCGCCGCCTTGGCGTGCCGTTGCGCGACGCCCGCCGCGGACGACTCGTGCTCGGCGAGGGTGCGGTACGCCAGCGCCTGCATGCCGTGCAGATCCGCCTCGTCGAACATCTGCATCCAGCTCGGCGGCGGCACGTCTCCCTTGTCCGACACGAAGAGGTCCTCGGCGAGACCGAGGGTGCGTCGCATCGCCTGGCCGCGCCCCATCGACGCGTGTGCCCAGGCCTCGATGGTGTACAGCATCGCCTGCGTGCGGGGCAGGGCTTCTTCGCCCGCGCCCGACTTGGCGAGCTTCATCAGGTCCAGGGCGTCGTCCGGCTTGCCGAGGTGCACCATCTGGCGCGCGGCCCGGGACAGGGCCTCCCCCGCGCGCGGGCGGTCGCCACCCTCGCGCGCCGCGTGTGCCGCGATGACGAAGTACTTCTGCGCCGTGGGCTCGAGACCGACGTCGTGCGACATCCATCCCGCGAGTACGGCGAGGTTGGCAGCGACGCCCCACAGGCGTCGCTGGAGATGGTCGGGGTGCCGGTAGGCGAGCATGCCGCCCACTTCGTTGAGCTGGCCCACGACAGCCTTGCGCTGCAGCCCGCCTCCGCGGGCCGCGTCCCACGCGCGGAAGACTTCGACCGAGCGCTCCAGTTCCTCGATCTCCTGGGACCCGATGGGGGCGGCCTCATAGCGGTCGAACCCAGCGGGGTCGGCGTGCAGGGGATCCTCGATACGGGGGGCGTCGGCCGCCAGGGCCGGGTCGGCGTGCAGCCAGTCGTGCATGGCGCTGCTGAGTGCGGAGCCTGCGGCAAGCGCAGCGCCCGCGCCCACCAAGCCGCGTCGGTTGAGCATGAGGTCCATTCCCGTGAATTCGGTGAGGACCGCGGCTGTCCGGTCGGGCGCCCACGGCACGCCGTCGGGGTGCTCCACACTCCCGTCGCCACGCCGTTTGCCTGCGCGCCCGTGCCGGACCATGCCTAGATCCTCAGTGGTCACGACACGGCCGAGACGCTCGGTGAAGAGGACCGCCAGCACACGCGGCACCGGGTCGCGCGGGATCTCCCCCGTGTCGATCCAACGCCGGACCCGCGAGGTGTCGGTGGCCAGTTGGGGGTGGCCCATGGCCGCCGCCTGCCGGTTCACCAGTCTCGCGAGCTCCCCCTTGGACCAGCCGGCCAGGCCGAACAGGTCCGAAAGGCGGGTGTTGGGTTGTCCGTTCACGTCAAGCCCCCAGGTTCTCGGCTGAGTTGACAGTAACCCTCTGTCAGTTGCTGAGCGACTATTCGCCAGGGTTCGCCAGGGTGCGCCACATGGTGTGCCAGGGGACGACGGGTGTCAGGTAGGAATGCGCCACCCCGACCCGGTCGCCGCAAGGCACTCCCCAGGGTGCACCCGAAGCGATCGGGCCGGGAGGCGCACGCAACTCACAGGCACACGAAGGGATCTGTATCGCCCATGTACGCAGCATCGTCCTCCGTGTCCGCCCCGCCCCGGCCGCTGCGCCCGCGCCCCCCGGTCCACCGGAGTCGCGAGATCGCCCCCTCGCCGGGAAGCGGCCCCTATCTCGATCCGGTGCGCCCCGCTGGTGCACCGCCGGGCGTCGGCCGTACGCGCCGCGTACCGGGATCCGGTACGCAACCGCTCAGCGGGAGACTCGACTTGTCCGGCCCCCAGGGGGCGCAACTGCGCACCGCGATCGCCTCGGTGCACCGCATCTGCCCGGAGTTCAACCCGGTACAGGTGCTCCGCAGAAGCGGCCGCACCGTGCTGCTCGTCGGCACGGCGGGACGCAGCACCGCCGTCGCCAAGTGCCTCCTCGACCACTCGCCGGTGTGGGCCGAGCGGATCAGGCACGAAATAGCTGCCTACCGCTCGTTCGTCCGGCACCGGCCGCCGGTCCGGGCGCCGCGGCTCATCGCCGCCGACCCCGAGGACTGCACGCTGGTGATCGAGCGGATGCCGGGACGGGTGGCGGCTCTGCTCCGGCACCCGATCGAGTCTCCGCCACGCGCCGACATCCGGGCGGCGCTCGGCTCGGTCTGCCGCCTGAACCAGTGGCGGCCGCCGGCCGAGATGTTCGGCAGGCCGTTGGACTACGGCAGGCGGATCTCCCGCTTCCACGAACTCGGCCTGCTGACGGACCGTGACATGGGCGACCTGCAGAAGCTGCTGCACGGCATCGCTCACTCGGTCGGGCACCAGGGCACCGGTCACCAGGCCATGTGGCAGTTCTGTCACGGCGACGCCCTGCTGTCGAACGTCCTGCTCTCCCCCACGGGGCCCGTCCTGGTCGACTGGGAGCACGCGGGCTGGTACCTGCCGGGGTACGACCTGGCGACCCTGTGGGCGGTCCTCGGGGACTCCCCGGTGGCCCGCCGCGAGATCAGCCAGCTGGCCCAGGCCGCGGGTCCGGCCGCGCGCGACGCCTTCCTGGTGAACCTGATGCTGGTCCTGACCCGCGAGATCCGGACCTACGAAACGGCCGTGCAGCGTTCCATGCACGACGCGGCCCCGACGGCATCGGGCCCGGCCCAGCCCGGTGCCGCGCCGTCCGGCGAGGAACAGCGGTTGCTGCTGAGGCGACTGCACGACGACTGCCAGCTGGCCCGCCGGGCCGTGCGTGCGGCGGTCGGCACTCGCTGACGGGGACGACGGTCCGCGGTGCGCTTTGGACAGGGGCGCACCGCGGACTTTCGTATGCCTCTGGCGACTTCCGAACGACTATGACGACAGGCCCATGACGACGGGCCTATGTCGACGGGACCATGACCTCCGGGGTCGCTCACAGGTTCTTGAGCGCGCCGCCGATCAGTGCCGTCACCGACTCCAGGTGTTCCGCCGGGGGCGTGCCGTCCATGGCCAGGGCAAGGGTCGCGTCCGGCGGGACGGGGATGCGCAGCCGGACGGGGCCGGGCGGCGCGGGAGTGAGGTGCAGATCGGCTCGCGTGCAGCCGAGGACGGTGGGGACGTGCTCGGCGACCGCCCGGACGACGCCCGTCGTCGTGGTGGCCGTGGCGAGGGCCACCACGAGCGCGTGCAGACGGTCGATCCTGTCGTGCGCGGCGGACAGGGAGGCGGTGAGCGCGTTGCGCTCCTCGGTGGCCCGGAAGCGGAACGTCCGCTCACGCTCCAGGGCGTTGACCCTTTCCTTGAGCGTGACGAAGCGGTCGCCGGGGTCGATGCGGACGGCGCGGAGATGGACCGTCGGCACGGCGAGCCATTGTGCGCGGGCGCCGAAGCAACGGCAGCGCACCCGCGAGCCGTCGTAGCCGTGCAGCGTGAGGCCGGCCGGCGTCGGATGGCCGGTGCGCAGCCACTGGCGGACGCACGCGGCGACCTCGTCCACGGACTCGGAGACCAGGCTGCTCAGGAGCGGGCCCTCCTGGACGTCCGGGAGCAGGCGCACCGCCGCCGGGTTGGCGGCGAGGACCTGGGCGTCGGCGGCGACGAGCAGCACGGGTTCCGTGAGCAGGCCGGTGATCTTCCGGAACAGGTGCAGCGCTTCGTCGCGGATCACGGGAGGTCGCCGTAGTACTCGCGACCGGTGCTCTCGTCCGACTCGGCGGGTGGGCGCAGATGGACGATGACGCGGCAGCCCACGTCCCAGCGGGCGATGGTCTTGTCCAGTTCGACCCGGGCGTATCCGAGGTTCTCCGCGGCGATGGTGCCGAAGACGTTCGACGTCATCATGCACATCGAGGGGCGGCCCACGACCTTCTCGCCGAACGGGCACACCCGGTTGCCCAGGACGATGCGCCGTTCGTTCTCCTCGATGACGAAGAAGTCGCCGCCGAGGCGCCTCTTGAGGTCGACCATGACCTGGGCGACCTGGGCGAGGTCGAGGCGGTCGACCGCGAGGGCCTTGGTGTACTGGCGGTTGACGTCGCCGCCGAGGGTCTGGCTGACGAGGCTGACGTACCCCGCGGCCTCCTCCAGGCCGACCACGTCCTCGAGCACGCGGGCCAGTTCACGGATCAGACTCCGCATGAACACATCGCGGTCGATGGCGATGTCTGCTTCCGATGGTTCCACTGGGGCCCTCCATGGTGTGCCCGATGAGTGCATGGCTCACCTTGTGTCACACCATGATTGCTCGCCGTGACCTGTGTTGTCGACCGATTCCGGCAGGGTGGTGCGGATGCCCTTTCAGGCAGGCGCGGCGGGCGGCGCAAGTGGACCGACTCGCCCCGACAACCGGTCGGCGAAGGGCAATTGAGCCCCATCGCCGGAACTTTCCCGCCAGGTATGAACCAATCAAGAGGTCCGTAGTCACCTATTTTGGCCACATTACAGAGGTCAATTTGCTCGCCTATCCGCCAGTTTCATAAATGGCGGTAACCTTCAGGCACCTCAGGGGTCATCGAGGGCACTCTGGACACACCCCCATACAGCTTCCCCCCACTCCTGCCCGGCTTCACCCTGCCCCGGCCCGTGCGCGGCCGGCTCCATCGCCAGGAGTCCTGAGTGACCACGTCCAGCGCCGACGCCCTCGCCCGCCACGCCGGGCGCCTGCTGTGCCGGCACCTCGCCCTCGCCATGGTGCTCACCGCCCTGTTCGGCCTCCACCCCATGGACCGTTACCGCCCCGCCCTCTATCTCCTCTGGGCCGTCCTCCCCGTCACCGCCACCGCGTGGGCACTCGCCCGCGCCCGCCAGAAGCGCCGTCTGCGGCACGAGCGCAGCAGGCATACCGCCCAGCCCGACGACTGGACCCCCGCCGCCTGAGCCCTCCGGCAAGGGGACCCGTGCGGCCGTGGGCGGACTGCCGGCACATTCCTGGTCTGCGAGGATGTGTCGTATGGATGTACTGAGCAGGAATCACGTGACCGTGACCGGACGTCCCGGCGGGCCGGTACTGATGCTGGCGCACGGGTTCGGGTGCGATCAGAACATGTGGCGGCTGGTGAGGCCCGCACTGGAACGTGATTTCACCGTGGTCGTCTTCGACCACGTGGGCGCGGGAAGCTCCGACCTGTCGGCGTGGAGCAAGGAGCGCTATTCGTCCCTGGACGGGTACGTCGACGACGTGCTGGAGATCTGCCACGATCTTGCGCTCGGACCGGTGACCTTCGTCGGGCACTCGGTGAGTGCGACGGTGGGGGTGCTCGCCGCGGCGCGGGAGCCGGAGGCGTTCGCCGGGCTCGTCATGCTCGCGCCGTCCCCGTGCTTCATCGACGACCCGTCCACCGGCTACCGGGGCGGGTTCAGTGCCGAGGACATCGACGAGCTCCTGGAGTCGCTGGAGGCGAACTATCTGGGCTGGTCCGGCGCGATGGCACCGGTCATCATGGGCAACCCCGAGCGGCCCGAGCTGGGCGAGGAACTGACGAACAGTTTCTGCCGCACCGACCCGGACATCGCCCGTGTCTTCGCTCGCGTGACCTTCCTGTCCGACAACCGCGACGACCTCGCCCGCGTGGGCGTTCCCACGCTGGTCGCCCAGTGCTCGAACGACGCGATCGCCCCGCCGGAGGTGGGCGCGTTCGTCCACGCGCAGATCCCCGGGAGCCGCCTCGTGACGCTGAACGCGACGGGGCACTGCCCGCAGCTCGCCGCGCCGGAGGAGACCGCCGAAGTGATCGCGGCGTTCGCTGGTGCGCCCAGATGATGTGCGACACCAGCAATGGTGAGGACGGCCGTGACCGGGAGGGCGACGAGGGCTCGGCCGGGGAGCAGGCGCAGTTCACCGCGCTCCTGGAGGACAGCGCCGAGGATCTGTACGAGCACGCCCCCTGTGGCTATCTGTCCACCCTGCTCGACGGCCAGATCGCCAAGGTCAACACCACTTTGCTGCTCTGGCTCGGCCACGAGCGCGACGACCTGGTGGGCCGCAAGCGCTTCTCCGACCTGCTGACCGTCGGCGGGCGGCTCTACCACGAGACGCACTTCGCGCCGCTCCTGCGCATGCAGGGGGAGATCAGCGGCATCGCCCTGGAGCTCAAGGCCGCGGACGGCAGCCGCATCCCCGTCCTCGTCACCTCCGTCGTGAAAACGGGCAGCGACGGGCAGCCACTGCTGATCCGCACCACCCTCTTCGACGCCCGCGACCGCCGCGCCTACGAGAAGGAGCTGCTGCGCGCCCGTCAGGAGGCCGAGCGGGAACGCGAGCGTCTGCAGCGCCTGAACGCCACCCTGCAGCAGACGTTGCTGCCGCCGGCCCTGGCGAGCGTGCCCGGTCTGAGCGTCGCCGCGCACTACCACATCGCCTCCACCGACGAGGTCGGCGGCGACTTCTACGATCTGTTCCCCCTGACCGCCGGTACCTGGGGGCTGTTCCTTGGGGACGTCTGCGGCAAGGGCGCGGCCGCCGCGGCCGTCACCTCACTGGCCCGCTACACCCTCCGGGCCGCCGCGGTCTACGACCCGGACCCCGTGGCGGTACTGAGCAACCTCAACACCGTCCTCAACCACGAGTACAACGGGACCGATCCCCGGTTCTGCACCGTCGTCTTCGGCCTGATGACCCCCGAGGGCGACGAGGGCGGCTTCCGCGTCACGCTGGCCAGCGGCGGGCACCCCTCGGCGGTGCTGATGCGCGCCGACGGGACCGCCGACTACCTGCCGACGCCCGGCGGTCAGCTCATCGGCGTACTTCCGAACGCCCACATCGCCACCACCACCCTCCGTCTGGAGGCGGGCGACACCCTGCTGCTGCACACCGACGGCCTGACCGAGGCCCACACCGCGAGCACCGGCACCGGCGACCGCTACGGCGACGAAGCCCTCCTGGACTTCGCGCGCGCCCTCGCACCCACCACCGCCACGGACACGATCACCGCGATCCGCGAGCTGCTCGACACCTTCGGTGCCGGTGTGGACGACGACACCGCCGTTCTGGCCATCCACGTGCCCCGACCGACCAGTGAAGAGCAGCAGTGACCCACCATCTCGGGCTCCGCACCCGTGTCACCCCCGCAGGCCCGGTCCTGGAACTGAGCGGCGAACTGGACCACCGCACCGCCCCCGACGCCCGCACCGCGCTCCGGGGGGCCGGCCTGGAGCCGGGGCAGCAGCTCGTCCTGGACCTCGGCAGCCTCACCTTCTGCGACTCCACGGGGATAACGGTCTTCATCGCCGCCCGCAACCACGCGCTGGCCGCGCACGCGACCCTCGTCCTGGCCGCGGTGCCCGACCGGGTGAACCGCATCCTCCGTATCGCGGGCCTGGACCACGTCTTCCCCGCCCACCCCACCGCCGACGCCGCGGAAGCCGCCTGGCGCCCGGCCCCGGCCTGATCCCGCCGGGGCCGCCGTCCGCGTCGGCGGCGGCTGTCAGTGGTGGCTGAGACGCTGGACGGCATGGACAGCGACGACGAGCAGCTGCTGCGCGGCCGGGTCTACGGCCAGGATCACGAACGGCCGGGCCCGCGGCCCGGCCAGCGGTACGTCGAACTCGTCGGCGGACCGCTGGACGGGCTGCTGCTCGACGTCACCGGCTGGAAGCAGGAACAGCTCGACGCGGGCGTCGCGCTGCCGACCGAGCTGGGGCGGTTCGGCCCCGGCGGCCGGGCGACGTACGACCCGCGCGGGGGCGACCCGCGCCGGTTCGACTGGTCCGGCGACATCCCCTGACGGGGGACCACCCCGGTGCCGCGTGCCGGGCCCCCGAAACCGCTCGACCGAACAGGTGGATCTCCGCACCGCTCATTGGTCCACGCCACTGACGCACCGCAGGCGGTGGCGCCACCCCTGGCGAAATACCGCCCTTGACCCGCCGGAACCCGCGCTGACATGGGAAATCCGTTGCCCTGGGCATGATTGACGGATCGTCGGAGAGCCGGTACCACTGACGCACGTCCGGCCCCGCACGCCCCGCCGCGCTTCACCGGCCCAGAAGTCCCAGGAGGCTGCATTGCGAGGATCCGCCACCGCCCCCATCCCGTCCGCGCGCAGACGCGCCGTCAGAACGGCCGGCGCTCTCGCGTCGGCCGGTCTGCTGGTGCCGCTGCTCGGCGCGGCCCCGTCGTCGGGCGCCCCGCGTCCGGCTCCCGCGGCAGGGCTGCAGAGCGCCTTCGCGGCCGCCGCCGCCGAGTACCGCGTGCCACAGAGCGTGCTGCTCGGCGTCTCGTACCTGCAGTCGCGCTGGGACGCCCACGGCGGCGCGGCCAGCGTCACCGGCGGCTACGGCCCGATGCACCTCACCGACGCACGCACCGCCCTGGCCTCCGCCCCGCACCACGGCGAGGGCGCGGAGGACCCGCGCGGCGACACCGCGCGGCCGGCCGCGCCGCCCGCGACCGAGGTGCCGGACGAGTCCGAGATCCCCGCCCGGCTCAGGACGCTGCCCCGCGCGGCCGAGCTCTCCGGCCGCTCCGCCGAGGAGCTGCGCACCGACCCCGCCGCGAACGTCGAGGGCGGCGCCGCGCTGCTCGCCGCGGCCCAGCGGGGGCTCGGGAAGCCCTTCAGCAGCGACCCCGCCGACTGGTACGGCGCCATCGCCCGCTTCTCCGGAGCGGACGACAAGGCCACCGCGGCCACGTACGCCAACGACGTGTTCGCCGTCATGCGGGCCGGCGAGCGGCGCACCACCGACGCGGGCCAGCGCGTGGCGCTCGCGCCGGTGCCGGGCCTGAGGCCCGACGCCGCGCAGGTGGAGCGCATGGGGCTGCGCAGGGCGCCCGCCGGTGAGACGGAGTGCCCGAAGAGCGTGTCGTGCGAGTGGGTCCCGGCGCCGTACGAGGAGTTCAAGGACCCCCAGGGCAACCCGGACTACGGCAACCACGACCTGTCGGACCGGCCGAAGAGCCAGAGCATCGACTCGATCGTCATCCATGACACCGAGGGCCGGTGGGAAGGCGTCCTGAAGCTGGTGCAGGACCCCACCTACGTGTCGTGGCAGTACACCCTGCGCTCCACCGACGGCCACATCGCCCAGCACGTGAAGGCGAAGGACGTCGCCTGGCACGCGGGCAACTGGTACGTGAACTCCAAGTCGATCGGCCTGGAGCACGAGGGCTTCCTCACCGCGCCCGACACCTGGTACACGGAGGCGATGTACCGCACGTCGGCCCGTCTGGTGAAGTACCTCGCCAAGAAGTACGACATCCCGCTGGACCGCCAGCACATCCTCGGTCACGACAACGTCCAGGGCACCCTCCCATCGACGATCCCGGGAATGCACACGGACCCGGGGCCGTACTGGGACTGGCAGCACTACTTCACGCTGCTGGGCAAGCCGTTCCGCCGCACGGCCGGACCGGACGGGGGGCTGGTGACCGTCGCTCCGGAATACGCCAAGAACCGTCCGCAGTACACGGGTTGCGTCAAGCCCGGCGAGACGTGCGTGCCGCACGGTTCGGCGGCGGTACGCGTCCACACCGAACCGCGTGACGACGCGCCGCTGATCAAGGACATCGGCAGGCGCCCCGGCGGCCAGGACTCCACCATCGACGTGAACGACATGGGAGCACGGCTCTCCACCGGTCAGCAGTACGCGGTCGCCGACCGCGAGGGCGACTGGACGGCCGTCTGGTACCTCGGCCAGAAGGCCTGGTTCAGGAACCCGGCGAAGCAGCCCACCGCGGTGGACGCGAAGGGGCTGGTGGTGACGCCGAAGGAGGGCGCGAGCGAGGTCCCGGTGTACGGGCGCGCGTACCCCGAGAAGGAGGCCTATCCGGCGGGCGTGCCGGTGCAGGCGGTGTCCCCGCTGCCGTACAGGATCCTCGCGGGCCAGAAGTACGCGGTCGGCGACAAGGTGCCCGGCGAGTACTTCTACTCCCCGACGTTCGAGACCGCGCCGCACAAGGTGGTGCGCGGCAAGGACATGTACTACGTGATCCAGTACGGGCACCGGGTCGGCTATGTGCGGGCCGCCGACGTCAAGGTGGTGCGGTCGGGCAAGTAGTCGCGACGGAGGATGTCGGGCCCGCCCTGACGCTCACGGCAGCGGCACACCCGCTCGGTCGAAGACGTACCGCTGCCCCGCCCGCACCTTCACCACCCGCGTACCACCGCTGAACAGAGTGCTGCGCAGCGTGAGTTCGCGGGTGCGTGACGCTTTCAGGACCACGCGAGTGGCGCGGCCCGCCGTCCAGGCGATGTCGACGGTCGCGCCGCCGCGTGCCCGCAGGCCGCGTACCGAGCCGTCGGGCCATGCCGCGGGCAGCGCGGGCAGGATCTCGATCGCGTCGTGCTGGCTCTGCAGCAGCATCTCCACGATGCCGGACGTCGCGCCGAAGTTGCCGTCGATCTGGAACGGCGGATGGGTGTCCCAGAGGTTGGGCAGTGTCGAGGACTTGAGCTGCTCGCCGAGCATCTTGTGTGCGTGGTCGCCGTCCCTCAGGCGCGCCCAGAAGTTGATCTTCCAGGCCTTGGACCAGCCGGTGCCGCCGTCGCCGCGCGCCGTGAGGGAGATCTTCGCCGCCCCGGCCCACTCGCTGCCGGGTTCGATCTGCCGCCCCGGGTGCAGGGCGTAGAGGTGGGAGACGTGCCGGTGGCCGTCCGTGCGGTCGTCCAGGTCGGCCTTCCACTCCTGGAGCTGCCCCCAGGAGCCGATGCGCAGGCCGGGGTCGAGGGCGGCCAGCGCCGCCTCCAACTCGGCACGGAAGGCCGGTGTGTCGCCGAGCAGGCGGGCCGCTTCGAGGGTGTTGGTCAGCAGGTCGTGGACGATCTGCTGGGCCATGGCGCCGCCCGCCGTGAAGTCGCCGTGCTCGGGCGAGTAGCTGGGCGTGACGATCAGGGTGCCGTCGCGCGGGTCCGTGCGCAGGTTGTCGAGCCAGAACTCGGCGGCCTCCTTCATCGCCGGGTAGGCGGTGGCGCGCAGGTAGTCCGTGGAGCCGCCGAAGCGGTAGTGCTCGTAGAGCTGCGCGGTGAGCCAGGCGGCGGCCTCGGGGAACCAGAACGCGGTCGACCAGTCGTGGACCCCGGTGAAGCCGTAGGGGTTGGTCTCGTTGTGGACGACCCAGCCACGACTGCCGAACATCTCCTTCGCCGTCCGCCGCCCGGGAGCGCGCAGGGCCTCGACGAAGCGGTCGTACGGGGCGGTCGTCTCGGGCAGGTTCGCGGCCTCGGCGAGCCAGTAGTTCATCTGGACGTTGATGTTGGTGTGGTAGTCGGCGGACCAGGGCGGGGTGGTGCTGTTGTTCCAGACGCCCTGGAGGTTGGCGGGCAGGGAACCCGCGCGCGAGGAGGCGATGAGGAGGTAGCGGCCGTACTGGAAGAAGAGCGCCTCGAGGGCCCGGTCGGCGGTGGCGTCCGCCCCGGTCCCGTACTGCTTGAGCAGCCGGTCCGTGGGCACGTCGGCGGGCAGCTCCTGACCGACGTCCAGGGCGACGCGGTCGAACAGGGCGCGGTGGTCCCGCAGATGGCGGGCGCGCAGTGCACCGTGACCGGCCCGCACGGCCTCGTCCACGGTGCGGGTGAGGGAGGCGTGCGGGCCCTCGCCCCGGTAGTCGGGGTAGGTGTCGGCGTAGTCCGTGCCGGCGGCGAGGACGAACCACACGTGGTCGGCGCCGGTCACGGTGATGCTTCCGTCGGCGTGCGGGACCCGCTTCCCGCCTCGGTGGCGGACGCGCAGCTGTGACTCGAACTCCAGCCCGTTGTCGGCGAGTTCACCTCGTACGGTGATCCGGTCGCCGTCCGCCGTCGCGGTGAAGTCGGCACGGGGCGAGGAGTGGCGGAGCGTGCAGGTGATCTGCGCGGGGCGGTCGGCGGAGAGTCGGCCGACGATCACTCCGTCGGGGTACGAGGCGAAGAACTCCCTTCGGTGACGCGCCTGTTCGCTCCGGTACGTGACGGTCGCGAGGCCCTGTGCCAGGTCGAGGGCGCGGCGGTAGGTGGTGTCGGGCGCGGTCGGGGCGCCGGGCACGTCGATGTGGAGGTCGCCGAAGGTCTGGTGGGCGCCGTAGCCGCGCCGGGCCTGGCCGAGTCTTTCCGCGACGGCGTCGGGGTCGAGCCCGCCCTTCTCGTCGAGCTCCGCACGGACGGCGTCGAGGGCGCCGGGGCGGGGCGTGCGCCAGTTGCCGGAGTCGTATCCCTCCCGGGAGCCGGGCCCGCCGGTCCACAGGGTCTTCTCGTTGAACTGGAGCCGTTCACAGGAGAGGGTGCCGAACACCATCGCGCGGAGGGCACCGTTGCCGATGGGGAGGGCCTCACGCTCCCAGTCTGCGGCGGGCGCGCCGTACCAGAGGAGCGATTCATCGGAGGTGTCAAGCTCTGGCCCCCCGTCGGCCGCCGAGGCGCGCCCGGCCCCGGTACCCCCGGCCACCCCGGCAATCCCGCCGCCTCCCGCAGCCAGCCCGGCAGCGCCGCCGAGCGCGGACCTCATGGTCGTCCTTCGCGTGATCCCCTGAGTCATGACCGGTCACGTTAAAAGTCCGATGACTGGGCTGACAAGACGCAAAACTGCCCCGGTCCTTGGACGGAACGGGGCAGTGCTTGGACGGAAGTGCGGGTGTCGGCAGGCGGTCGCTGGGTCAGCCCTGCTGGAAGAGCTCGGCGGGCAGCGGCTTCAGGAGCGCGTACAGGTCGTCGGTGATCGGCCGGTCCCACGCGGCGATGGTCACCAGGACGTTGTCACTGCGGTCGAACTGCACGCAGGAGATCCGGCCCTCGGAGAGCTTGAGGCGGCGCACGATGAGGAGGTTGTCGCCCTGCATCACCGGCACGTCCTCGGAGGAGACGACGGTGATGTCCTCGTCGTTCTCCAGGGCCAGGAGCAGCTGGGCCACCTCGAAGGGGACCTCGCCCTCGGCGGTCTCGCGCGCGGGCGAGCCCTCGGGGAGGTTACCGATGATCATCGCGGGGCCTCGGCCGCCGAACAGGTCGTACCGCAGGAAGACGCCCTGGCAGCTACCGTCGGGGGCGGGCAGCAGGCCCGCGCCGAGATTGCCGGGCCAGTCACCGGGGTCCATGGCCAGGACGTCGAATTCCGGGCCCGCGGGAGTGGCGGAGCTGCGGCGGCGGAGGAAGGACATGCGCCCATGGTACGTGGCCCTCGGGCTCCGCCCGCGCGGGGGCGGACGCGTCCCGGGCGATCCGGAACGCGTCGCGCGGGGCCGCGGCGGCTGCGCGACCAGCCACGCAGCACCGCCCGCACTCTTGGCACCCCCACCTCGGGGGCGCCACCGGGCTCGGGCCCGCGCCCGCGAAAGCGGCCACACGCACAATGACACCACCATCGACAACGGGGGACCGGTGACCGACGCATCCGTACTGAACTACTGGCACGACGGGCTGGAGCACATACCGCACGAGGTCTGGGACCATCCGCACCTCGAGGTCCTGCTCCTGCCCGACAACGCGCTCACCCGTCTCCCCGCCCGCATCGGTGAACTCAAGACCCTGCACACCCTCGACCTCGGCCACAACAAGCTGCGCGCCGTCCCCGACGAGATCGGCGGACTCACCGCGCTCAGCCGCTGCCTGTATCTGCACGACAACGCCCTCACCGAGCTGCCCGCCTCCCTCGGCCGCCTGCACCGGCTGGCCTATCTGAACGTCGGCGAGAACCAGCTGACCGCGCTCCCCGAGACGCTCGGCCACCTCGTCGGGCTACGTGAACTCCGCGCCCAGCACAATGAATTGACCCGGTTGCCGGAGTCGCTCGGCGCGCTCGCCGCGCTGCGCGAGCTGTGGCTGCGCGGCAACCGCCTGACCGAGCTGCCGACGGGAACCGGGCGGCTCGGCGAGCTGCGGGAACTGGAGCTGCGCGAGAACGCCTTCACCGCCGTCCCGCGGGCGCTGCGCGGCCTGCCGCTCCTGCGCCGCGTCGACCTGCGTTCCAACCGCATCGCTGAACTCCCCGACTGGATCGCCGAGTTGCCCGCCCTGGAAAAGCTGGACCTGCGCTGGAACGACGTCCGGGCGGACGAGGGCCTGCTGCGCGCCCTGGAGGAGAAGGGCTGCGTCGTCCTGCGCTGAGAGCCTGTGTCATATCCCCGGTCGGATCAGCGGGCGGCGTCTGGTGCGTGCGATCGCAAGGCGCCGGGAAGTCCTCGTAGCGGAGCTACTAGGACTTTTCGGCAACGCGGCGAGCGTGCGTGCCAGACGCCGCCCGCCCGGCCGGGGATATGACACAGGCTCTGAAGGGCGCGGGCTCATCGGGGTGCGGGCTCCGGCGGCACCACCGCCACCGGGCACTCCGCGTGCAGCAGGACCGCGTGGGTGACGGAGCCGAGGATGCGGCCCGGGGCCAGCCTGCGCCGGTGTCGGCCGACCACGACGAGGTCGGCCGCGTGCGAGGCCTCGACGAGGTGGCGCGCGGCGTCGCCGGGTGCGACGCAGACGTCCACCGCAACGGCGGAGTACCGCTTGCGGTGGGGGCCGAGGAGCGCGTCGGCGAGTTCTCCGTACTCCCGCTCCGTCTCCTGGTCCGGGACCGCCTGCATCACGAGGTCGCCGGTGGCCGTGGCGCTCAGGACGGGCCACGGATACGCGGCGATCACCTGAAGACGGGCCCCGCGCCGCGCGGCCTCGGCGAAGGCGAACGCCACCGAGTGTTCGTCCGGTGCGGGCGCCGAGAGGCCGAGGACCAGCCGCGGCCCGGCGTCCGGCACCTCCGCGTCCCCGTGCCCCGCGCCGCCCCGCGGGCGCGGCACGACCACCACCGGGCAGCCCGCCTCCCGGGCGCACGCCAGGCCGTTCGAGCCGAGCAGCAGGCTGGCGAAGCCGCCCCTGCCGCGCGAGCCGAGGACCAGCAGCCCGGCCTCGGCACCGAGTCTCGGCAGCTCGCGCCCCGGGCTGCCGTCCACCGTGCGGAACTCCAGCTCGGGCAGGTCCGCACGGCCCGCGAGGGAGGCGCGTACACGGTCGAGGACCGGGTCGCTCTCGGTACGTTCGAGGGCCGAGGAGAACGGGCCGTCCACGAGCGGCACGTCGTAGCCCCGCACGTGCACGATCCGCAGCGGTGCGCCCCGCAGCCGGGCGGCGGTCAGCGCCCACTCCAGGGCGCGGCCGCTGCCGGACGAGCCGTCGACGGCCGCGACGACGGGACCGGCCCCGCGCCCGGACGCCCCGCCGCTCATGGACTCCCTGCTCATGGACTCCCTGCTCACGGACTCACTGCTCACGCTGCCGACCGTTTCGCTGCTCATGCCCTCAGCCTTCTCCGGTGCGCCGGACGCCGGGAGAGTCGAAGGTCACGTGATCGACAGGGCCGAAAGGCCACCGGGCGAGGAGGGGCCCTGACAGCAGGAGGTCCCGCCGTCACCGGGTAGTGGCGGCAGGACCGTGTGCCGTGCGGGAACGGCTGTCCTACGTCAGGTCGAACTCGCCCGCGCGGGCGCCATGCACGAAGGCCCCCCACTCCGCCGGGGTGAAGATCAGGGAAGGGCTCTCCGGGTGCCCGCCGTTGCGCATCGCGACGAATCCTTCGACGAAGGCGATCTCCACATCCCCACGCCCCTCGCTGCTGGATCGCCAGTCCGCCGTGCTGAGGTCGAGCTCCGGCTTGTGCCAGCCCGCGAGCGGATGCTGCTGAGTGGTGCTGTCGGCCACGTCCGTGCTCCTCCCGAATGCGTCGTCCGGCGCCAGCCTAGCTTTCGCTCCGGGCGCCGGACAGGCCGCGGCGGCAGTACCTCGGCCCGCCCGGCGGGCGCGCCCCTTCAGGTGGTGGGCGGTTCGGCTCCGACGAGCCACATGGAGAAGAACTGCGAGCCGCCGCCGTAGGCGTGCCCAAGTGCCTTGCGGGCGCCGTCGACTTGGTGCTCCCCCGCCTGTCCGCGCACCTGGAGCGCCGCCTCGGCGAAGCGGATCATGCCGGAGGCGCCGATGGGGTTGGTCGAGAGGACGCCGCCGGACATGTTCACCGGAAGGTCGCCGTTCAGTTCCGTCACGCCGGACTCGGTGAGCTTCCAGCCCTCGCCCTCCGCGGCGAAGCCGAGGTTCTCCAGCCACATCGGCTCGTACCAGGAGAACGGCACGTACATCTCCACGGCGTCGATCTCCCGGCGCGGGTCCGCGATGCCGGCCTGCCGGTAGACGTCGGCCGCACAGTCCTTGCCCGCCTGCGGCGATACGAAGTCCTTGCCCGCGTGGAGGGTCGGTTCACTGCGCATCGCGCCGCCGTGCATCCAGGCCGGCGGCCGGGGCGAACGGGTCGCGCCCGCGCGGTCGGTGAGGATCATCGCGCAGGCGCCGTCGGAGGACGGGCAGGTCTCGGAGTAGCGGATCGGGTCCCAGAGCATCGGCGACGCCTGGACCTTCTCCAGGGTGATGTCCTGCTCGTGGAGGTGCGCGAACGGGTTCTTCAGGGCGTTGCGGCGGTCCTTGTACGCGACGAGCGAGCCGACCGTGTCGGGGGCGCCGGTCCGTCTCATGTAGGCGCGCACGTGCGGCGCGAAGAAGCCGCCCGCGCCCGCGAGCAGCGGCTGCTGGAAGGGGATGGGCAGCGACAGGCCCCACATGGCGTTGGATTCCGACTGCTTTTCGAAGGCGAGGGTCAGGACGGTGCCGTGGACGCGGCCCGCGACGAGGTTGGCGGCGACGAGCGCCGTGGACCCTCCGACGGAGCCCGCCGTGTGCACGCGGAGCATGGGCTTGCCGACGGCTCCGAGCGCGTCAGCGAGGTACAGCTCCGGCATCATGACGCCCTCGAAGAAGTCGGGTGCCTTGCCGATGACGACGGCGTCGATGTCCGCCCAGGTCAACTCCGCGTCCGTCAGGGCGCGTTGTGCCGCCTCCCGGACGAGCCCCGCGATGGAGACGTCCCGTCGTGCGGCCACGTGCTTGGTCTGCCCGATCCCGACGACGGCGACGGGCTCCTTGCCCGCCCCCTGGCTCGCCGAGCGGCCCACCGAGTTGCTCATCGGGCGTCTCCTTCCAGGACGGCGACCAGGTTCTGCTGGAGGCAGGGGCCGGACGTGGCGTGGGCGACGGCGCGGTCCGAGTCACCCCGGTGGATGCGGGCGGCGGCCTCGCCGAGCCGGATGAGTCCGGCGGCCATCACCGGGTTGGTGGCGAGCGCGCCGCCCGACGGGTTGACGGTGACGTCGTCACCGAGCTTCAGGGCCTTGCGCAGGACGACCTCCTGCGAGGAGAAGGGCGCGTGCAACTCGGCGGTGTCGACGGGCCGTTCGAAGACTCCGGCACGCTCCGCGGCCAGCCGGGTGGACGGCGAGTCGGTCAGGTCGCGCACCCCGAGGGCGTGCGCCTCGATGCGGTGGTCGATGCCGCGGATCCAGGCGGGGCGCGCACACAGCTCACGGGCCCGCTCCCCCGCCGCGAGGATCACGGCGGCGGCCCCGTCGCCGATCGGCGGGCAGTCGCCGGTACGCAGGGGACGTACCGCGTACTCGCCCCGCGCGACCGAACCGCGCAGCTGCGCATGGGGGTTGGCGGCGGCGTCGGCCCGGCTGCGGCTCGCGACCCCGGCGAGCGCGGGCTCGTCGGTCTCTCCCGCGTCGATCAGCGCCTGCGCCTGGAGCGCGGCGAGCGCCACGGAGTCGGGCCAGAGCGGGGCGACGTAGTACGGGTCGAGCTGCCGGGTCAGCACGTCGCGCACGGAGCCGGGCGAGGACTTGCCGTACGAGTAGACGAGCGCGGTGTCGGCCTCGCCGGTCTGCAGCTTCACCCACGCCTCGTACAGCGCCCAGGCGCCGTCCATCTCGACGTGCGACTCGGAGATCGGCGGCCAGGCACCGACCCCGTCGAGCGCCATGGTGAAGGAGAAGGCGCGCCCGGCGAGGTAGTCCGACGAGCCGGAGCAGGTGAAGCCGATGTCGCTGGTCTTGAGGCCGGTGGCGGCGAGGACCTCGTGCAGCACCGGCATGAGCATCTCGACCTCGGAGAGCTCGTCGGTGGTGCGCAGGTGGTCGCTCTGCCCGAAGGCGACGACGGCGACGTCGCGGGCGGGCCGCATCACGGACGGTTCGCGGGGCGCCATCAGACCAGCTCCTTGTACGTGTCGTAGTCGGCGTCGGGCTCGCCCGTGGGCCGGTAGTGGTCGGGGTAGCGGCCGCCTTCGGTCCACACCGGCTCGACGCGCAGGCCCATGCGGACCTCGTCGTAGGGGATGCCCGCGATGCGTGCGTGCAGGGCGAGGTCGGCGCCGTCGAGGGCGATGTGCGCGTAGACGTAGGGGACTTCGATGTCGAGGTTCTTCGCCTTGATGTTGACGATGCAGTACGTGGTGACGGTGCCGCGGGGTCCGACCTCGACCCGTTCCGCCGTGGCGACCCCGCAGGTGGGGCAGGCGCCGCGGGGCGGTACGTAGACCTTGCGGCAGGACGGGCAGCGCTCGCCGACGGTCCTGCGTTCGCAGAGCGCGTGGATGTAGGCGGACTGGGCACGGCCGGGCGAGTAGGTGTAGTCGAGGCGCGCGGCCGCGACGATGCCGGTCACTGGCTCCTCGAACTCGCCGCTGTGCGGGCCGAGGTGGGGCGTCTCGCCGTCACCGTCGTACGCCTCGAAGCAGGCGATGTCCGTGATGGCGCCGACGCGTTCGGCTGCCCAGCGGATCCGGACCCGCATCCCGGTGCGCACCGCGTCGGGGCCGGGGGCGTCCAGGGCGTGCAGCAGGGCGGTGTCGGCACCGTCGAGCCTGACCAGGACCCAGGCGAAGGGGGTACCGAGGGGCTGGCCGCGGCGGGGCTCGTGGTTCCAGGCCCAGGTGGTGACGGTGCCGGTCGTGGCGACCTCGGTCAGGTCGCGCAGCTCTTCGGCGGTCACCGGGTCGTACTCGACGGGCGGCACGAGCATGCGCCCGTCGCCGGTCTTCACGCCGAGCACGGTGCGTTCGCGCAGCCCGGTGAGGAAGGCGCTCTGCACGGGTCCGAGGGAGCGGGTGAAGGGGAACTCGACGACCAGGGGGGCGCGCAGCACTTCGGGGGACGTAGCCGATGCCATATCCGGAACTCCGTTTCGAGCGATGACGGGGCGCCCCTGCACGGGGCGCGGGGGACTGCGCGACCGGCCACGACGGCCCCGCAGCCGAGAGCGGCCTACTCGCGCCGGAACACAGGGGCCCGTTTCTCCGCGAAGGCCCTGGAGCCCTCCTTCGCGTCGGCCGTGTCGAAGACCGGCCACCCCCGTTTCAGCTCGGCGGCGAGCCCGTCCGCCTCCGTGAGCTCGGCGGTTTCGTACACGGACGCCTTGACCGCCTCCACGGCCAGGGGCCCGCAGGCGTTGATCTGTTCGGCGATGACGAGGGCCTTCTCCAGGGCGGCGCCGTCGGGGACGACGTGGCCGACGAGTCCGACGGCGGCGGCCTCGGCCGCCGAGTAGGGGCGGCCGGTGAGCAGCATCTCCAGTGCGTGGGTGCGCGGGATCTGCCGAGGGAGCCGGACGGTGGAGCCGCCGATGGGGAAGAGTCCCCGCCGGACCTCGAAGAGCCCGAAGGTCGCCGACTCCCCCGCCACGCGGATGTCCGTGCCCTGGAGGATCTCCGTGCCGCCCGCCACGCAGTAGCCCTCGACGGCCGCGATGACGGGCTTGCGGGGGCGGTGGTGGCGCAGCATCGCCTTCCAGTGCAGATCGGGATCGGCCTTGAGCCGGTCCCGGTACTGCTCGCCCTCCATGCCCTTGCCCGCGAGGGCCTTCAGGTCCATGCCCGCGCAGAACGCGCCGCCCGCGCCGGTGAGCACGACCGAGCGGATTTCGTCGTCCGCGTCGGCGGCGAGCCATCCGTCGTAGAGGCCGACGAGCATCGCGAGGGACAGCGCGTTCTTCGCGTCGGGCCTGTTCAGTGTGAGTATCAGTGTGGCGCCTTCGCGCCGCACGGAGAGGTGTTCCGTCCCACCCATGTGCCGTGCTCCCTCCATCGACGGCCACCGAACGGCCGGCCTGTCGCGTCCGGACCTGGAACAGGTTGCAGTAGCCGGGGAGTCAGTTCAATAGTTTTCTGACACTCAGTCAGTTTTCTTGCGCGGGGGCCCTTCCCACTTGGTGACGGCTCTGCTCTGATGACCGCCGAGTCGGACGTCACAGTGGGCACCGGGGTCAGGAGGAGTGCGGTGGAGTACAACCTTGCCGACCTGTTCGAGTCGGTCGTCGACGTGGTCCCCGACCGCGAGGCGCTCGTCTACATCGACCACCCCGGCACGGGCGCGGAGCACCGGCTGACCTATGCCGCGCTCGACGCGGCCGCCAACCGCATCGCCCACCACCTCCTCGACAGCGGCCTGCGGCCCGGTGAACACCTGGGCCTGCACCTGTACAACGGCGTCGAGTACCTGCAGACCGTGCTCGCCTGCCTGAAGGCACGCCTCGTACCGGTCAACGTCAACTACCGCTACGTAGAGGAGGAGTTGGTCTACCTCTACCGCGACGCGGACCTCGCGGCGCTCGTCTTCGACGCCGAGTTCACCGAGCGCGTCGCGGCCGCCCTGCCGCGCACGGAGAAGCTGCGGCACCTGATACGGGTGGGGGTACCGCCCGCGGCCGCTCCCCCGCTCGACGTGGTGCCCTTCGCCGACGCGGAGGCGGCGGGCTCACCGGAACGCGGCTTCGGGCCGCGCTCCGGCGACGACCTGTTCATCATCTACACCGGCGGCACGACCGGCATGCCCAAGGGCGTCATGTGGCGCCAGGAGGACCTGTTCTTCGCGGGGCTCTTCGGCGGCGAACCGACCGGAGAGCCGGTCAAGCGGCCCGAGGAACTCGCCGAGCGGGTCGCCGCGGGCAGCCCCGGCCTGACCTTCTTCCCCGCGCCTCCGCTGATGCACGGCACGTCGACGCTGACGTCGTTCATCGCCTTCAACTACGGGCAGCGGGTGGCTCTGCACCGCAAGTACGTCCCCGAAGAGGTGCTGCGCACCATCGAGCGGGAGAAGGTCTCCAGCGTCTCCCTCGTCGGCGACGCCATGCTCAGGCCGCTCATCGACGCGCTGCGCGGGCCGCTGCGGGGCACCGACCTGTCGTCCCTGTTCAGCGTCTCCTCGTCCGGGGCGATCATGTCGGAGACGGTGCGCGCCCAGTTCCAGGAGCTCGTGCCGAACGTCCTGCTCCTGAACAACTTCGGCTCCTCCGAGTCGGGTTCCAACGGCAGGGCCACGGACGACTCGGGCCCGGAGAAGGGCTTCCGCCTGGAGGTCAACGAACGCACACAGGTGGTGGACCCCGCGACGCACGAACCGGTCCCGGTGGGCGAGCCCGGCCGCCTCGCCCAGCGCGGCCACGTGCCCCTCGGCTACTACAACGACCCGGTGAAATCCGCCGAGACCTTCTTCCAGAGGGGCGGGGAGCGCTGGGTCCTGCTCGGCGACATGGCGACGGTCGACGAGGACGGCATCGTCACCGTCCTCGGGCGCGGTTCGCAGTGCATCAACACGGGCGGCGAGAAGGTGTACCCGGAGGAGGTCGAACAGGCCCTCAAGTCCCATCCCGACGTGTACGACGCGCTGGTGGCCGGAGTGCCCGACGAACGGTGGGGCAGCCGGGTGGCCGCGATCGTCCAACTCCGTCCCGGAGAGCCCTCGTTGGACCTGGCGGCGGTGCAGCTGCACTGCCGGGAACGACTCGCCGGTTACAAGATCCCTCGGTCGGTCGTCTTCACGGACCACATCCAGCGCTCACCGAGCGGCAAGGCGGACTACCGGTGGGCGAAGGCGGTGGCGGCCGACGGCCGGGACGCGGCCGACGGTACGGCCTAGCAGCTCCCGCCGGACCCGCCCACCGCCGCCGCCAGATGGTCGCGGAACCAACGATGGCCCGGATCGGCCGAGTTGCGCGGGTGCCAGGCCATTCCGAGGGTGATCGGCTCCAGGTCGAGCGGGATGGGGAACGTCCGCAGGCCGAGGGCGGCGATCGTGTCCTGGAGCCAGCCCTCCGGGGTGAGCGCCACGAGGTCGGTGTCCCGGGCCAGGAGCATCGCGCTCGTGTGGCTGGGGACGACGACCGCGGTTCTGCGGCGCAGGCCGAGTGCGGCGAGCGCCGTGTCGATGGGGCCCTGGCGCTTGCCCCGCCGGGAGATGCCGATGTGGTCGGCCGCGGCGAAGCGGCGGGCGTCGATCTCCCCGTCGAAGAGGGGATGCCCGCCGCGCGCGACGGCGACCACCTTCATCCGCTGGAGCTCCCGGGTGCGGATCTCCGGGTCGAGGTGTCCGAGCGAGCCCAGTTCGACATCCACCAGGCCCTGGCGCAGCGCGGGACCGCCCTCCACCGTCTCCGGCAGGAAGACCACGTCCACGTGCGGGGCCTGCGCACGCATGCGCTCGACCAGGGTTCCCGCGAGGCCCGCGAGGAGCACCTCGGTGGCCTGCACGGTGAAGGTGCGCTGGAGATGGACGGCGTCGAAACCCGCGCCGGGGCGCAGGACGTTGTCGCAGCCGCGCAACAACGCTCCCACTTCACCGCGGAGTTCCAGTGCGCGCGGCGTGGGGACCATGCCCTGTCCCGCGCGGACCAGGAGCGGGTCGCCGACGGCCCGGCGCAGGCGGGCGAGCGTACGGCTGACGGCCGCGGGCGACGTGCCGAGCCGCTCGGCGGCGCGGGTCACGCTGTTCTCCTGGAGCAGGGCGTCCAGCGCACGCAGCAGATTGAGGTCCAACGACAACTCTGAGCTCCTGACCTGCGTTCTCGTATCCGGGCAACGGCTGGATGCTGAAGTCTCGCACGCTGGTGCGACGGGCCCGCCCGGCCGTCGCTAGGCCACCCAGCGCGGGCGCCCGGCGGTCGGTGTCGGCAGCGGGGAGTCGGCGAGGGCTACCGCCAGGCGGCGCACCGCCTCGCGCAGGGTGTCGGGCGAGGCGGTGTACGGGATGCGGAGCCGCTGCTCGAAGACGCCGGGATCGGTGGCGAAGCAGGAGCCGCTCTCGATCCGTACGCCGTTCGCGAGCGCCCGCTCGGCCAGCGCGGAACCGACCGGTTCGCCCAGGTCCACCCAGAGCGACAGGCCACCTGGCGGCAGGCGCCAGCTCCACCCGGGGAGGTGTTCGCCCAGGGCGGCGGCGAGCGCGGCGCGGCGCACGCGCAGCTCTGCCAGGCGGGACGGCAGCAGGTCGTCGGCCCGGTCGAGGAGGTCCAGGGCCAGCAGCTGATCGAGGACCGAGCCGCCCATGTCGGTGACGACGCGCTGCCCCGCGAGTTCGGTGACGAGCCGCGCGGGGGCGCGCAGCCAGCCGATGCGCAGGCCCGCCCAGTGGGTCTTGCTCATGGAACCGATGGTGATGAGCTGACCGGCGGCGCCCGGTGCGGCGTGCGAGGCGGAGGGCGGCGGCGCCGGTACGTCGAGGGCGAGCTCGGCGAGGGTCTCGTCGACCAGGAGCCAGGAGCCGGTCCGCTGGGCGGCGCGCAGCACCCGGCCCCGTGTGTCCTCGGGCATGAGGCAGCCCGTCGGGTTGTGGAAGTCCGGGATGAGGTAGGCGAGTTGTGGCACCGCCTGCCGGAAGGCCGACTCGACGACGTCTGTGTCCCAGCCCTCTTCCGTGACGGGCACCGCCAGCGTGCGCTGCCCGCCGCGGCGCAGGGCCTCCAGGGCGTTCGGGTAGGAAGGGTTCTCGGTCAGGACGCGGTCGCCGGACCGGCACAGGAGACCGAGTACGAGGGTCAGCGCGTGCTGGGCGCCCGAGGTCACCAGGATCTGTTCGGGCAGGGTGGCAAGGCCCCGGCGGGTGAAGCGCTCGGCGACGGCGGCCCGGAGTTCGGGCAGGCCGTAGGGGTGGTAGCCGGAGGTCCGCGCGTGCGCCGCGAGTTGCGGGGCGACCCGGGCGAGCGCGTCGGTGAGCTCCTGATCCGGCAGGTCGGGGGCGGCTCGGGCGAGGTCGATCGCGGTGTCCTCGGCCGCGAGGAGCCGCCGGACACCGCTCGGGGCGCGGCCCGCGGGCAGCGCCGTCCAGGTTCCCGCGCCCTGCCTGCTGCGGGCGTAGCCGCTCTCCCTCAGCAGGTCGTACACGGCGGTGACGGTGGTCCTGCTGGTGTCGAGGGCGGCGGCCAGTTCGCGTTCGGCGGGGAGCCTGACGTGCAGGGCGATGCGTCCGTCCAGGATCAGGTCGCCGATCGCCCGGGCGAGATGGCGGTAGGCGGGCCGCATGCCGGCCGGGTCGGGCAGCATCGCGGCGAGCTGCCCGCTGCCCAGCGACCGGTCCGCGCGGCTCGCCGTCTCCCCCACGGGCCGCTCGGAGTTCACGTCGACCACACCATTCCCCCGAGATTGGCTGTGTTTCCCAGGCCAATCACTCTACAGAGTGGCCGCAATGGCTTTGGGGGTGCGGAGAACCGCCCTTCGGAGCGCGCACCCACCCCCACGGCACGGAGGCCATCCCGCATGCGGCAGACCATCTCGTACGTCCCGCTCCGCGAGCACCCCGCGAGACGTCTGCCCCAGCTCCTCATCGGCCTGGCCCTCTACGGATTCAGCCTCTCCGTCCTGGTCCGGGCGGCCCTCGGCGCGAATCCGTGGAGCGTTCTGTACGAGGGTCTCGAACGTCGTACGCCGCTCGGCTTCGGTACGGTCAGTGCCGTCCTGGGCGTGCTCGTCCTGCTGCTGTGGATCCCGCTGAGACAGCGGCCGACGTTCGGCACCTTCGCCAACATCGCCGTCCTGGCCGTCTCCTCCGACGTCGGCCTGCTCGTCCTGCCGGAGGGCCTCGGGCTGCCCGCCCGGGCCGGTCTGCTCGTCGGCGGGGTGTTGCTCAACGGCCTCGCCGTCGCCGTCTACGTGGGCGCGCGCTTCGGCCCCGGGCCCCGGGACGGACTGATGACCGGCGCGGCCGCCATGACCGGCCGTTCGCTGCGGCAGGTCCGCACCGTCATCGAGCTCGCCGTGCTCGCCGTCGGCTGGCTGCTCGGCGCAACCGTGGGCGCCGGAACCGTGCTGTACGCGGTCGCGGTCGGCACCGTCACCCAGTTCTGCATGCCGTGGTTCGCCTACCGCAGCCCCCGCGACGCGCCGCGCGTCTCAGTGCGCGCAGACTGACGCGAGCGCGCGGCCCAGGGCGACGGAGTGCAGGGCGTCGAGCCGGTCGGCGTGCCGCACGTGTACGGCGGCGACGGTCAGCACTCCCCCGCAGGAGGGCGCCGTCCGCGCGTCCGGGGACGCGGCGATGCCCCGCACCAGCTCGCCGTTGACGCGGTTGATCTCCTTGCGGACCTCGCCGAGGTCGGGCCGCTCCGCCGGGGCCCGGGACGGATCGGCGTCCCAGCGCCGGAACAGCCCGCGTTGGACGACCTTGTTGGCCTCGATCTGGTCGCGGAAGATCCGTACGGTCGCCGCCGGATCGGCACCGGCCTCGGCCGCCTGGCGGGCGACCGCCGCCAGGACCTCCCGCTCGCGGGCCGGGTCGTCGATGGGACTGTCCGTGCCGTACTTGGCGGCCGCGACGAGGTCGGCGGTGGCCAGGCGCTGCGCGGACAGGTCGGCGAGGGGCCGCAGTTGACGGTAGGGGCCCGCGGGCGCGGCGCTCCGGGTGCCCTGGGCGGTCTGCCCGGGCGCCGCGAGGGCCGGGCCGCCGCCCGCGAGCAGGGCGGCCGACAGCGCACCGGCGGTGAGCAGACGGCGGGTGGAGGTGGCGAAGCGCACGACGGTTCCCCCAGGGGATCGGTGACGGACGTCCGGCGACCGCGCACGGTCGGCGGTCATCGTACGAGCAGGGGGCCTCGCCGCGGACGCCCGACGCTCGACGACCGCCCGGCCGGGGGATACGGCACGGGCTCTCAGTCCTGCGCGAGGAACCCCGCGACCCGCCGCGCGAACCACTCCGGGTCGTCGAGCCACGGGAAGTGCCCGCCGCCCGGCTGCACTTGGCAGACGCCGCCCGGGAAGAGCTCCGCGAGCTCCGCCGCGCGCGCCGGGTTGGGTCCGCCGTCGTAGGCACCCGCGAGGACGAGGACAGGAGCGGTCATCGTGGCCAGCGCGGCACGGGTGGCCGGCGGGTCGAAGGAGGCCTCTCCGTAGTACGCCTCGGAGGCCGCCGCGTTCTTCTGCGCCGCGCTCCGGTCCCGGTGGGCCTGCGCCTGAGCGTCCCAACGGCCGTACATGAGCGGTCCGATGACCCCCCAGCCCGCGCTGGGCGCGCCGTCCTCAGCGATCTCCCGCAGCGCGGTCTCGACCGCCGGGTACCAGGGTTCGTCCTTGCGCAGCGCGGCCGCCTCGCTGCGGTCCTCGGCGGTCACGACGCCGCCGACGGCCAGCGTGGCGGGGGTGACGAGGACAAGGGCGCGGATCCGCTGGGGGTGCCGGGCCGCGTACAGCGTGGCGAGGTCGCCGCCGGCCGAGTGGCCGAGGAGGTCGACCTGGTCGAGGCCCAGGTGCTCGCGCAGCGCCTCGATGTCGTCGACGAGCCGGTCGCAGCGGTACGTCGCCGGGTCGTCCGGCTCCGCGGAGTCGCCCGTGCCGCGCAGATCGAGCAGGACGAGGCGGCGGTGCGCGGTGAGGCCGCCGAGCTCCCCGAGGTAGACGGAGGCGCGCATGGGACCGCCCGGGACACAGAGCAGCGGCTCGCCCTCCCCCTTCTCGTGGTAGGCGAGTTCCGTCCCGTCGTACGCGCTGAATGTCGGCATGGGGGTGATCATCACATCCGGTCGCGTGTCCCGGCAACGCGGTCGCGGGCGTGGCCCATGACGGTGGCCCATGCCCTTGCGCCCCAGCTCAAAGCAGCGGTGCGAGATCTCTTGACGCCCACTGCCGGGCCTGGATTACTGAGGTCCACAGAAGATCGACGACCGAATGATCGGTCGCCCGTTCAGGACGGGAGCACCCTCTATGACGCGCATGCCGCCACTGCTCGACGCGGCGGAACAACTCGGCCCCCGCGAGCTCGGGGCCCTGCAGTTGGAACGCCTCCAGGACACCCTGCTGCACGCGTACGAGAACGTGCCGTTCTACCGGGCGGCGTTCGACAAGGCGGGGCTGCGCCCCGACGACTGCCGCTCCCTCGCCGACCTCGCGCGGTTCCCGTTCACCACCAAGGACGACCTGCGGGCCAACTACCCCTTCGGCATGTTCGCGGTGGAGCAGTCCGAGGTGCGCAGGCTGCACGCCTCCAGCGGCACCACGGGGCTGCCGACGGTCGTCGGCTACACGGAGCAGGACCTCTCCATGTGGGCGGACGTGGTCGCACGCTCGATCCGCGCCGCGGGCGGCCGCCCCGGCGACAAGGTCCATGTGGCGTACGGCTACGGCCTGTTCACCGGCGGCCTGGGCGCGCACTACGGCGCGGAGCGGCTCGGCTGCACGGTGATCCCCGCCTCCGGCGGCATGACCGCGCGCCAGGTGCGGCTGATCCAGGACTTCCGCCCCGAGATCATCATGGTGACCCCTTCGTACATGCTCACGCTCCTGGAGGAGTTCGAGCGGCAGGGCGTCGATCCCCGTACGACCTCCCTGCGCGTCGGCATCTTCGGCGCGGAGCCGTGGACCGAGGAGATGCGGCGCGAGATCGAGGAGCGCTTCGCGATCGACGCCGTGGACATATACGGGCTCTCGGAGGTGATCGGCCCCGGGGTCGCGCAGGAGTGCGTGGAGACCAAGGACGGGCTGCACATCTGGGAGGACCACTTCTACCCGGAGGTGGTGGACCCGATCACGGGTGAGCCGCTGCCGGACGGCGAGCGCGGCGAGCTGGTGTTCACGGCGCTGACGAAGGAGGCCATGCCCGTGATCCGTTACCGGACGCGGGACCTGACGCGGCTCCTGCCTGGCACGGCGCGGGTCTTCCGGCGCATGGAGAAGGTGACGGGCCGCAGCGACGACATGGTGATCCTGCGCGGCGTCAATCTCTTCCCCACCCAGATCGAGGAGATCGTGCTGCGCACGGCGGGCATCGCCCCGCACTTCCAGCTGCGCCTGACCCGTGAGGGCCGGATGGACGCCCTGACGGTACGGGCGGAGGCCCGGGCGGACACGCCACCGGCGCGGCGCGCGGCCGCGGCTCAGGAGATCGCGGCGGCGGTGAAGGACGGGATCGGGGTGTCGGTCGACGTGGAGATCGTCGATCCCGAGACGCTGGAGCGGTCGCTCGGCAAGTTCAGGCGCATCGTGGACCTGCGGAACTGAGCGGGCACGCGCCCCGTCACAGCGGGTCGAGCGACGCGTTCGGTGGCAGGCAGGGGTCGGCCGCGGGGGCCGGCGGGTCGGGGCTCGACGCCGTGGTCGGGGTGGACGCCGCCGTGTTCGCCTTGGCCACCGCGGCCTCCAGCTGCCTGCGTACGGCATCGGGCAGGGCGTCCCCCTGGACCGTGTCCACGACGTCCCCGGCCAGCAGGTGCAGCTTGGTGTTGGTGTTCTGGGAGGCGCTGACCAGGACCTCCCAGGCCGCCTCGGGGCTCAGGTTGAAGGACGACATGAGGATGCCGCGGGCGAGGTCGATGGTCGGCCGGGTCTGCATGGCCCGCCGCAGCTGGGCCACCACGGTGTGCAGGTTCTGTTCGGATTCCGTGTGCGGCTTGGCTCCGCCGGAGGACGCGGACGCGGCCTTCAAGGCCTCCTCCTGGACGGCCCTGGCGAACAGGCCGCGGGTCCCGGTGAGGTCGAACAGCCGCTCCACCGCGGGGCTCGTGGCGGCGATGGTGACGGTCTTGCCCTGCTTCACGGCCTGTTGGCGGAGGCCGAGCAGCAGGTTGAGGCCGGAGCAATCGCAGAACTCCACGGCGCTCAGGTCCAGGTCGATGCCGCGGGCCGCGTGGCTCAGCGCGATGTACAGCTCGGGCCGGATCCGTTGGCCCGCGTCGAGATCGAGCTCGCCCCGCACCACCACGGTTCGCCTGCCGCCGCCCGGCACGGCGTCGCGCGGCGCGGCCGACGAAACGGACGGCGGCGGTGTCGGAACAGGCACCGGTGTGCGGCCGAGACCGTTCCCCTCCGCCATGGAGGGGTCCTGTCCCGCGAACGGGTCGTGAGGGAACGCGGGCTCCGGCATGGCCTCTTCCTCTCCTCGCTGCCTACCGCCGCTCCTAGGCTGCACGCAACCCTGCACACACGTCAACTAATACCGGAAACAGCGTACGTGTTTTTGAAATCGCGTATTTCTCGTCCTAGAGTTGGGGCATGGATGGAGTGCCCGAGTCACACACCGGATGGACCTTTCTCACCAATCACGCGCGCGTACTGGCGGTCATCGCGGATGACCACAACGCCCGCATCCGCGACATCGCCGCCCACTGCCGCCTCACGGAACGGGCGGTCCAGAAGATCATTTCCGACCTCGAGCAGGATGGTTACCTCTCCCACACTCGGGAGGGACGTACCAACACGTATCAGATCAATCCCGGCAAAGTACTGCGTCATCCCGCCGAGTCCGGCCTCGCCGTCGCCTCGCTGCTCTCGCTGCTCGTCCGCGACGAGGCCGACCGCACCGGTTCCGGCGAGAACGGCGAGCGGCACCAGGTCAAGGCCTGACGTGGGCGACCGGCCCGCGTCACCCGTCAGCTCGCGCCGAACCGCTGCCGCAGCTGCCTCTTGAGGATCTTGCCGCTCGCGTTGCGCGGCAGTTCGTCCACGAACAGGACCCGCTTCGGCGCCTTGAAGTGAGCGAGCCTCTCACGTGCGTGGGCAAGGAGCCCGGTTTCGGTGAGCTCCTTGTCGCCACGTACGACCACGGCGGTGACCGCCTCGATCCAGCGCTCGTCCGGCAGCCCGATCACCGCGGCCTCGGCGACGCCCGGGTGCTCGTACAGCGCGTCCTCGACCTGCCGCGACGCCACGAGAACTCCCCCGGAATTGATGACGTCCTTCACCCGGTCGACGACCGTGAAGTACCCCTCGGCATCCCGTACCGCCAGGTCCCCGGAGTGGAACCAACCGTCACGGAACGCCTCCGCGGTCTCCTCCGGCTTGTCCCAGTAGCCCTCGCACAACTGCGGTGAGCGGTAGACGACTTCGCCCCGGGTGCCGTCCGGCACCTCGCGCCCGTCCTCGTCGACGACGCGTGCCTCGACGAACAGGACGGGCCGCCCGCACGAATCCATCCGCCCCTCGTGCTCATCGGGCCCGAGGACCGTGGCGAGCGGGCCGATCTCGCTCTGCCCGAAGCAGTTGTAGAAGCCGAGCCCAGGCAGCCGGGCCCGCAGCCGCTCCAGGACCGGCACCGGCATGATCGACGCCCCGTAGTAGGCCTTGCGCAGCGCCCCGAGGTCGCGGGAGGCGAACCCGGGGTGCTGCGAGAGCCCGATCCATACGGTGGGCGGCGCGAAGAGGCTGTCGGCGCGGCCCGCCTCGACCAGATCGAGGATCCGCTCGGCGTCCGGCCCGTCGAGGACGGTATTCTCGGCGCCGACCGCCAGATAGGGCATGAGGAAGACGTGCATCTGCGCCGAGTGGTAGAGCGGCAGCGAGTGGAGGGGCCGGTCGGTCTCCCGCAGGTCCAGGGCCGTGATCGCGCTGACGTACTCGTGGACCAGGGCGCGGTGGGAGAGCATCGCGCCCTTGGGCAGCGCGGTCGTCCCCGAGGTGTAGAGCAGCTGCGCCAGGTCGTCGCCCCGGGACCCCTCGCCGTCGTACGCCGGTGCCGTGGCGAGCCGCGCGAGCAGCGAGCCCTCCGCGTCCCGCAGCGCGAGGGCCGCCACGCCCGCGGGCAGCCGCCCGGTGAGGTCCGGATCGGCCAGCACGAGCGAGCAGCCGGACTGCCCGACGATGTACGCGAGATCGTCGCCGGTCAGGTTCTGGTTGACCGGCACGTGGATCAGCCCGGCCCGGGAGCAGGCGAGGAAGCCGATCAGGTAGGCGTCGGAGTTGTGGGCGTAGGCGGCGACCCGGTCGCCGCGGGCCAGGCCCAGGTCACGCAACGCGCCGGCCGCGCGGGATACGGCGTCGTCGAGTTCCCGGTACGTCCAGGACCGTTCGCCGTAGCGCAGTGCCGTGCGCAACGGTGTGCGGCGCGCGCTGCGCCGGAGGACTCCGTCGACCGTGTTGTCGCGTACACCCGTCATGGCGTGATCCTGTGCGCCGCGCGCCGCCCCGGTCAAGGTCCGGCGCACGGAGCGCGCCGAGCGGGATCACAGGTGACCAACCGCTTGGTACGCTCAACCGCTCCTTCCCTGAACCCAGTTGGGAGGCACGATGCGCATCCGCACAAGACGCCCGGCGGCCGCGGCGATCACTCTGCTGACGGCGGTGGCCCTGCTGCCCGCGTCCGGCGCGGGGGCCACGCCCCGAGGCGCCCACCCGTCCGGCGGCGGCCTGCACGCCACGATCCGCTACACCGAGTACGGCATTCCACACATCCTCGCCAAGGACTACGAGAACCTCGGCTTCGGCACCGGCTGGGCGCAGGCCGCCGATCAGGTGTGCACGCTCGCCGACGGCTACGTGACCGTCCGCGGCGAGCGCTCCCGGCACTTCGGCGCCGACGCCTCCCCCGGCTCCGCGCTGTCGTCCGCGTCCACCAACCTCGCCAGTGACCTGTACTTCCGCGGGGTGCGGGAGGCCGGGACGGTGGAGAAGCTCCTCGACCGGCCCGCACCCGCCGGCCCCGGCCGCCGGTCCAAGGAGCTCATGCGGGGCTTCGCCGCGGGCTACAACGCGTGGCTGAAGCAGAACCGCGTCACCGACCCGGCCTGCGCGAAGGCCGACTGGGTGCGCCCGATCACCGCACTCGACGTGGCGCGGCAGGGCTTCGCCGTCCAAGTCCTCGGCGGGCAGGGGCGCGCCATCGACGGCATCACGGCCGCCACCCCACCGGGCGCGACGGGGGCGGGCGGCACGAAGGGCGCGAACCGCACACCCGATCCCGGCCGCACGGCGAAGGCGGCACGCGAGCTGTTCTCCACGCAGGACGCCGACATGGGTTCCAACGCCGTCGCGTTCAGCGGGAAGACCACCGCGAACGGCAAGGGGCTGCTCCTCGGCAACCCGCACTACCCCTGGCAGGGTGGCCGCCGCTTCTGGCAGTCGCAGCAGACCATTCCCGGTGAGCTGAACGTCTCCGGCGGCTCGTTGCTCGGCACGAGCGTGGTCAACATCGGCTTCAACGGTGACGTGGCGTGGAGCCACACGGTCGCCACCGGCGTCACCCTGAACCTGCACCAGCTCACCTTGGACCCGGCCGACCCGACCTCCTATCTGGTGGACGGCAAGCGGCACAGGATGACCAGGCGGACGGTCACGGTGCCGGTCGAGGGCGGCGCCCCGGTGACCCGCACGCAGTGGTGGACCCGCTACGGCCCCGTCGTCACCGGGCTCGGTCCCCAGCTGCCGCTGCCCTGGTCCCCGACCACGGCGTACGCGCTGAACGACCCCAACGCCGTGAACCTGCGCGGCAGCGACACCGACCTCGGCTTCGGCAAGGCCCGCTCCACCGCGGGCATCCTCAAGTCCCTGCGCGAGACACAGGGGTTGCCCTGGGTGAACACCGTCGCCGCCGACCGCCACGGCCACTCGCTGCTCAGCCAGTCCCAGGTGCTCCCCCGGATCACCGACGACCTGGCGCAGCGCTGCAGCACTCCGCTGGGCAAGTTCACCTACCCGGCGTCGGGCGTCGCCGTCCTCGACGGCTCGCGGGGCGCGTGCGCGCTCGGCTCCGACGAGGACGCGGTGCAGCCCGGCATCTTCGGCCCGTCGAGGATGCCGACGCTGACGGACGCCCCGTACGCGGAGAACTCCAACGACAGCGCCTGGCTGACCAACGCCGACAAGCCGATCACCGGCTACGAGCGGATCTTCGGCACGATCGGCACGCAGCGCTCGATGCGCACCCGCGGCGCCGTCGAGGACGTGTCGGCGATGGCGGAGAAGGGCGGGCTCACGGTCCGCGACCTACAGGACCAGCAGTTCGCGAACCGCGTACCGGCGGCGGATCTGGCGGCCGCCGACACGGCGAAGGCCTGCGCAGCACTGCCCGGCGGCACCGCAACAGGCAGCAACGGCAAGGTGGTTGACGTACGCGAGGCCTGTGACGTGTTGGCCCGCTGGGACCACACCATGGACACCGGCAGTCGCGGCGCCCTGCTCTTCGACCGCTTCTGGCGGAAGCTGACGGCGGCGGTGCCGAACGCCCAGCTCTGGAAGGTGCCGTTCTCCGCGGCCGACCCGGTGCGCACCCCGAACACCCTCGACACCGCGCAGCCGGGCTTCCGGGCCGCGCTGGCCGACGCGGTGACGGAACTGTCGGCGGCGGACATCGCGCTGGACGCGCCCCTGGGCCGGAACCAGTACGTCGTGCGCGGCGGCAAGCGCCTCCCGGTCCCCGGCGGCACGGAGTCCCTCGGCGTCTGGAACAAGATCGAGGCCGCCTGGGACGCCGAGAAGGGCTACACCGAGGTCGTCCACGGGTCGAGCCACATCCAGGCGGTCGGCTGGCACGACGGCCACTGCCCCGAGGCCCGGACGCTCCTGTCGTACTCCCAGTCCTCCAACCCCGACTCGCCGCACTACAGCGACCAGACGAAGCTGTACGCGAAGGAGCGCTGGGTGACCTCGCGCTTCTGCGAGAAGGACATCCTTGGCGATCCGGCACTCGAGGTGGTGCGGGTGCGCGAGCGTCACTAGGACTGTCGTGGGGGCCGGGGAAGGCAGCCCCCTCCCCCGGCCCCCACCTCACAACACCCGCTCCCGGCCCTCCCAGTACGGCTCGCGCAGCCGTCGCTTGTACAGCTTGCCGTTGGGGTCGCGCGGCATCGTCTCGATGAAGTCGACGCTCTTGGGCCGCTTGTAGCCCGCAAGCCGCTGCTCGCAGTGGCCGAGGATCTCGGCGGCGAGCGCGTCGTCGGCGCTCCGGCCCTCGGCGACCTCGACGACCGCCTTGACCTCCTCGCCCCACTCGTCGTGCGGAATCCCGAACGCGGCGGCGTCGGCGACCGCGGGGTGGGTGAGCAGCGCGGACTCGATCTCGGCGGGGTAGATGTTGACCCCGCCCGAGATGATCATGTCGATCTTGCGGTCGCGCAGGAAGAGATAGCCGTCCTCGTCGAGGAGACCGAGGTCGCCGACGGTGAAGAAGTCGCCGATGCGGTTCTTCCTCGTCTTCGACTCGTCCTTGTGGTACGAGAAGCCGCCGGTGGACATCTTCATGTAGACCGTGCCGAGTTCACCGGGCGGCAGGCGGTTCCCGTCGTCGTCGAAGACGGCCAACTCGCTGATGGGCCAGGCCTTTCCGACCGTGCCCGGCTTCTTCAGCCAGTCCTGCGCGGTGGCGAACGCGCCGCCGCCCTCGCTGGCCGCGTAGTACTCCTCGACGCACTCTCCCCACCACTCGATCATGGCGCGCTTCACGTGGTCGGGGCAGGGCGCGGCGCCGTGGATGGCGTGCCGCATCGAGGACACGTCGTACGCGGCCCGCGTGGTGTCCGGCAGCGCGAGCAGGCGGTGGAACTGGGTCGGCACCATGTGGGTGTGCGTGCACTTGTGTACGTCGATGAGGCGGAGCATCTCCTCGGGCGTCCACTTGTCCATGAGGACCAGCGGGTGGCCGATGTGCAGGGCGGCGCCCGCGAACTGGAGGACGGCCGTGTGGTAGAGCGGCGAGCAGACCAGGTGGACGTTGCCGTCGAACGGCTTGATCCCGAAGATGCCGAGGAAGCCGCCGAGGTAGGACTCCTCGGGGAGCTTGCCCGACAGGGGTCGGCGGATGCCGCGGGGGCGGCCGGTCGTGCCCGAGGTGTAGTTCATGACCCAGCCGAGCGTGCGGTCGGCCGGGACCGAATCGGGCTGTCCGTCGAGGAGTTGGGCGTAGGAGCGGAAGCCGGGCACGTTCCCGACGGCGTAGCGATGGCTCGCCGGGAGGTCCGCCTCGTCGGCCGCCGCCACCGCGGCGGCGGCGAACCTCTCGTGCGCGATGAGCACCTTGGCGCCGGAGTCGGCGACGATCCAGGCGATCTCGGGGCCGACCAGGTGGTGGTTGACGGGGACGAGGTAGAGACCGGCCTGGGCGGCGGCGAGATAAGCGGTGAGGAACTCGACGCCGTTGGGCAGCACCACGGCGAACGCGTCACCGCGTTCCAGGCCCGCGGCGCGCAGCCCGTGCACCAGCCGGTTGACGTCGCCGTGCAGGCGGCCGGCCGTCCACTCCTCGCCGCCCGGGGTGACGAGGACGGTGCGGCCCGGGTCTGCCGACGCCTGGGCCCAGAATCCATTCGGGGGTGTGCTCACGACTGACTTCCCCTTCCCGCGATACGGATGACTCGGTCGACGGCCCGCTCGAAGCCGCGCGTCAGATCGTCGAAGACGGCCTGGACGCTGCGTTCGCTGTTCATTTGGCCGACGATCTGCCCGACCGGGGTGCCGAGCAGCTCCTGCACCTCGTACTTCTGGATGCGCGAGACGGCCTCGGCGACCAGCAGCCCCTGCAGGGGCATCGGCAGCGGTCCCGGGCCCTCCGGGTCGTCCCACGCGTCCGTCCACTCGGTGCGCAGCTGGCGGGCGGGTTTTCCGGTCAGGGCGCGGGAGCGGACCGTGTCGCCGGAACCGGCGGCGAGCAGCTTTTGGGTGAGGGCGGCGGAGTGCAGGTCGGCCTCGGTCGTGGTGAGCCAGAGGGAGCCGAGCCAGACGCCCTGCGCGCCGAGGGCGAGCGCGGCCGCGATCTGCCGGCCGCTGCCGATGCCGCCGGCGGCGAGCACGGGCAGCGGCGCCACCGCCTCGACGGCCTCGGGGGTGAGCACCATGGAGGCGATCTCGCCGGTGTGGCCGCCCGCCTCGTACCCCTGTGCGACGACGATGTCGATGCCCGCGTCCGCGTGCTTGCGGGCGTGCCGGGCGCTGCCCGCGAGGGCGGCGACGAGGACATCGTGGTCGTGGGCGCGCCGGATGACGTCGGCCGGTGGGGAGCCGAGCGCGTTGGCGAGGAGTTTGATCGGGTAGCCGAAGGCGACGTCGAGCTGGTTGCGGGCGACCTGCTCCATCCAGCCGGTGATGCGCCAGCCGGACGCCTCGCCCTCGGCCAGCTCGGGCACGCCGTGCTTGGCGAGGGTGTCCCTGACGAACTGCCGGTGCCCCTCCGGGATCATCGCCTCGACGTCGGCCTCGCTCACGCCCTCGACCTTCTTGGCGGGCATGACGACATCGAGCCCGTAGGGCTTGCCGTCGACGTGCTCCTCGACCCAGTCGAGGTCCCTGGCCAGCTCGTCGGGTGCCGTGTAACGGACCGCGCCGAGCACCCCGAACCCGCCCGCCCTGCTGATGGCCGCGGCCACCGCGGGGAAGGGCGTGAAGCCGAAGATGGCGTGCTCGACTCCCAGTCTCCTGCTCAACTCCGTCTGCATGGGCGCAGGATGCCGCAGCGGCCCGGACGAGGGAAGAGGTTTTCTGATGCAGTGTCAGATCCACTCGGTTTCACCGGAGCGCGGGGCTACCGGATCGCCTCCGCCTTCACTCCCGGGCCAGCACCACGACCGCGTTGTGCCCGCCGAAGCCGAACGAGTTGCTGACGGCGATGTCCGAGGACAGGGGCCGGGCGCGGTCGGCGACCACGTCGATGTCGAGAGCCGGGTCCGGGTCGGTCAGTCCGGCCGTGGGCGGGACGAGCTCCTCGCCCAGTGCGAGCACCGTCAGCGCGGCCTCGATCGCGCCGGCCGCGCCGAGCGTGTGGCCCAGGCTGCCCTTGGCCGAGGTGACGGGCGGCCGGTGCGGGAGGACCCGGGCCAGGAGAGCCGCCTCCATCGCGTCGCCGCGCGGTGTCGACGTGCCGTGCGCGTTGACGTGGCCGACGTCGCCGGGGGCGACGCCCGCCTCGGCGAGCGCGGCGCGCAGGGCCCGCTCGGCGTGGAGCCCTTCGGGGTGCGGGGCCACGAGGTGGTGGGCGTCGCTGCTCGCCCCGTAACCGATGAGCCGGGCGAGCCGGGGCGCGGAGCGGGCGGCCGCGTGCTCGGGACGCTCCAGGATCAGGGCGCCCGCGCCCTCGGCGATGACGAAGCCGTCGCGGGCCCGGTCGAACGGGCGCGAGCACTGGTCGGACAGCGCGCGGAGCTGGGCGAAGCCGGTCACGATCAGGGGGGTCACGGCCGCGTCGGCGCCGACGACGACTGCGATGTCGCACTGGCCCGAGGCGAGCAGGTCGCGGGCCGTGCCGAGGGCGGTGGCGCCGGAGGCGCACGCGGTCGCGACGTTCAGGGTCGGCCCGGTCACGCCGAGGTGCATGGCGATGGCGCCGCACACCATGTTGGGCAGGTAGCCGGTCAGGAAGTACGGGGAGACGCGCTCCGGGCCGTCCGAGGCGAGGCGCGACGCTGCGGTCCGCTGGGTGTGCATGCCACCGAGGGAACAGCCGGTGACGACGGCGACGCGGGTCCCATCCCACTGCGTGGGGTCGAGCTTGGCCGCGTCCAGGGCCTGGGTGACGGCCGCCAGGCCCATCCGGGCCACGGGATCGAGCTGTGCGGCGCCGGGCTGCCGGGGGCGCAGCCCGCCCGGGCCGTCGACGCGGCAGCTCAGGGAGACCGGCAGGTCCCGCAGTTCCGGGTCGGGCCCGGCGGTCGCGCGCCCGGACCGGACCGCGGCCCAGGTGCTGTCCATGTCGTGCCCTGCCGCGGTCACCAGGCCCAGGCCGGTCACCGCTGCGGTGGCGTCCCGCGTCATCCGGCGCGGCGCTCGTCGAGGCGGAATCCGTCGACGCGGCGCTCGTCGACGCGGGCGGAGAATTCGGCGAAGGTGAGCTCCCGGAGCTCGTCCTCGGTGGCGTCGACACGCAGTTCGTCCTTGAGCGTGATGGCCATCTCCACGACCATCAGCGAGTCGACGAGCAGATCGGTCATCCGCGCGCCGGGGCGCACGGCGGCCGGGTCGACGTCGAACCTGTCGATGAGCAGACCGGTGATCAGATCCGTGGTCGTGGGGGACGCAGAGGTACTCATGGCGGGCCTTTCCTGAACGGCACCCGGAATTCGGACACTAGGAAGAGAGACCACCTCAATGGCACCTTTAGTCTTGCGGTGGCCCATTTTCAGCTGAATGTGGGATCTTGTGACCGAAACGAATACGGAACCGCGGACCGAGGCCCCGACCGGCCTGCTGGACGACCTCGGCATCGATCTGCTGGAGAGCGTGCTGGGGTGGCTCGCCGACGACTACCTCCGCGTCGAGGTGTCGGGCCTGGAGAACGTTCCGCGCTCGGGGCCCGCGCTCGTCGTCGCCAACCACTCGGGCGCCTGGGGGCTCGACGCGTTCGTCCTGCACAAGCTCCTGCACCGGGAGCTGCGCAGACCCGTGCACGTCTACGCCTCCCCCGTGATCTTCCGGCTGCCTGCCGTGGCCGCGTACGCCCGCCGGCACTCCGTCTTCACCGACGATCCGACGCTGGGCCGGGACCGGTTGGCGGCGGGGCACCTCGTCGCGCTGTTCCCCGAAGGACTCGACGGGGTCGGCAAGCGTTTCTCGCAGCGCTACCGGCTGCGCCCCTTCAGCCCCGGCTTCGCGGTGACCGCGGTGCGGGCCGGCGTACCCGTGGTGCCCGTGTCGATCGTGGGCGCCGAGGAGACGTTGCCGAAGCTGGGTGAGATCCGGACGCTGGCCCGTCGGTTCGGCCTGCCCAGCTTTCCGGTGACCACGCCGCTGCCGCTGCCCTTCAAGTGGCGGATCGGCATCGGCGCACCGATCCCGGCGCCGGCCCGCGCCGCGTCCTTCGCCGACCGTGCGGCAGCCGCGCGGCAGCTGTGCGACGAGGTGTGGTTCACGGTCCAGGGGATGGTCGACCGGGACCGGCGCCGCAGGCCGACGTCGTTCTGGTAGCCGTCAGTTCGCCAGCCATTCGGCGGCTCGGCGGGCGTCGGCCGCCGCCCGGGTGCAGCGTTCGGCGTGGGCGAGGAGCGTCATCCGGCACTGTTCTCCGAACGCGTCGTGGTTCCAGCCGGACTGCCGTGCGCAGTCGGTGAGTTTCCTGGCCTGCTCCTCCAGACTGCGGGCGCCCGCCTCGGCGGACGCGGCGTAGTGGGCGGGGCTCTGTCCGCCGACGGGTGCCACGTATCCGTCGGCCACAGGGCGGGCAGCCATGTCGACCGCCTCCTCCGCACCGTCCGCGAGGGCGAGGCGGAGGGACGCGGCGGGCAGGTCGGCAGGGGGCGCGTCAGGGGTGAGGTGCGGGGAGAGGACGACCGGTTCGGCGTGCCGGGTGAGGGCGCGGACGAGTTCGGTGGCGGTGAGGACGGCGAGTTCGGCGGCGGCGCACGGCCCCGGCGCCGCGCACAGGGAGGCCGACGGGTCGTGACGGCCGTGCCCCTGCGCCTCGTCCAGGTCGCGCAGCCAGGCGGTCGCACAGAGGATCTCGGCGCCCGCGTCGACCTCCAGGCCCCGCCAGGTGAAGGGGGCACGGACCTCGTGCAGGCTGGCGGCCAGCGGCGGATAGCGGCGCAGGGCCTCGCCGACGGCCCGCTCCGTGCGGTCGGTGGCGGGCATCAGCGGCTGCACCGTGAGCAGCGCGAGGGCCTGCGGCACGGTGTCGGCGAGGGCCCGGGTGAGCGTCTCCAGCACGTGTTCGACCACGGCGTCCCTGGTGTCCTCGGCGACGTCGTCGCGGACCGAGCCGGCGAGTCCGCCCGGGTGCACCGCATGGACGTACGCGTCGAGACGCCGACGCAGCGCGGCCGCACGGGCCGCGTACTCGGTGCTGTCCTGCGCCTGGGCCACGGCTTCGAGGATGGCGCTGATCAGGCTGTCGTCGGCTGCGTCCGCCCCGAGGACGATCCTTCGCGCGAGGCGCGCCGTGAGCGCGCACCAGTCGTCCCGGGCGACGCTGCCGTCCCTGCGGCGGGCCGCGTGGATCTCGGCAGCCTCCTGAGCGACGGCCTCCCGGACCTGAGCGCGCACCGCGCCCAGAGCGACGGGCAGCGCCGCGTGCGGCGTGACCCGCAGGCGGCGCCCCTCCGCGGTGAGCGCGGTGACGGTGCCCCGGGATCCGGCTTCCTCGGCCCGGTCGACCAGGCCCGTGGCGTCGTCGACGTTCAGCGGCATCAGGAAGGTGCCGAACGCGGTGCGCAGCCGGGTCGGCCGCCCGCCCGTCGTACGCCGCAACTGGGCAAGCACCTGCCGGGTCAGGTGCTGCCGGGTGAACGGCTTGAGTCCGAGGGCGCGGGCCGGGGCGTCGATCCACGACACGCGCTGGGCCGCCAGCGCGGCGCTGATCAGGGCGCTCTCCAGGGGCCATGCCTTCTTCGGGCGGCGGGAAGCGGTCGTGGTGTCACTGGCGTGCATCGCCGGTCTCCCTCTGGGGTCTGCTGGCCCGCGGCGTCACTTGTCGCGCACCAGGTAGGGCTGGCTGCCGACGATCTCGCCGTCGTAGCGGGTGATGAGTTCGTTGACGCGGTCGCGGTACGGCACCTCGCCCCTGCGCAGGGTGTCGGCGTACGCCTGCGGGGCGTGCGAGAGCGGATAGTCGTACGTCTCGTCCAGCCAGGTGCACTCGACCCAGCTGGCCGGAGTGTCGTTCGCGGAGGCGGGTCCGCGTCCGTCGAGGCCGGGGATCACGTCGTGTTCGTTGACGAGGCTGACCACCTGCGTGGTGGGGTCGACGGGTCGCTTGGTGTCGATGGGTGAGCCGACGGTGACCACGTGAGTGAGCCGGTACGTGGACACGAAGTCGAGGTCGCAGGCCAGGTTCATGGCGGTGATGCCGCCCAGGCTGTGCCCGACGATCATCAGCTCCGCGCCCTCGGGCACGCCCGCGCGCACCAGCACCTGCCGGGCGGAGCGGCTGTACGTGGTGTCGGTGCGCAGCAGCGCGTCGAACGCCCCGACGAGGTCCTGCGGCGTGCTGTTGCTCAGCCGTCCGAAGCTGGTGCCGGGGAGCAGCAGGACGTAGCGCGTGGCGCCGTCCGTGCAGTCGATCCGCCGCAGCAGGGCGAGCCCGTGGTTGCCGAGGGCCGAGATGTCGTCGATGTAGCGGACGATGTCGTTGCCGGACCGGGCCAGGACGCGGGCCAGCATCGCGTCGGCGTCGCAGCGCTCGGCCCGCCCGGGGCCCGGGTTGAGGTGCCTGATCAGTACGGAGGGCAGGCCGAACAGCGGGTCGGTGGTGGGCACTCCGCCGGTCAGGGTGACCCAGGCGAAGCTGTCGTTGGTCGGGTTCTCGTCGAGCAGTCCGGCCAGCGCGAGCAGCTCCATGACCACGGGGCTGATGGTGGTCAGGGTGCGGGTGACGCCGAGAAGTCGCACCAACTCCCGCGCGGCGCGCAGCGCTTCGAGCCTGCGGCCCGCGACGACGGCTTTGGTGAACCGCTTGGCCAGCGGCGCCGCGAGGCTCGGGTGTTCACGGGCGGCGGCCTCGATGCGCATCGCGAAGGCGTCCACGGCCATGGCTACGCAGGCGGGCCGCCTGCGCGCCACGGCTCCCAGGGACCGGACGGTCTCACCGACCAGGCCGCCGTTGGCGGCGAGCCCGAGCCCCGCGGGGTTCGACATCGCGCGGGCCGTGGACAGCGCGGTGCCGAGGGCCCACGCGGGGCGCCGCATCGCCTGCACACCGACCCGCCAGCTCGCACCCGCCAAGCTGAGTTCGGCGCCGGTCCTGCGAGCGGCGAGCGCGGCCTCCGCGAGCAGGATCGAGGCCGAGATCAGCAGCTCGGGGTCGGTCTGTTCCAGCTGTTCGTGCGGTACGGGGTCGTGTTGCTTCCGTACGGAGTGCTCCTGCCGCACGGGGGGTCCTCCCTGTACGGCCGTCGTCTCGTCGACGGCGTCCGCTTCCCGGGCTGTCATCCCCGCACCTCTTCCCTGAGGGTCACTCCCAGCAGTAGACCTTCCCCCGTGCCGGTCGGCAGGGCCGCTGCCGCCGCTCAGGTGAATCACCGAGCGTGCGCGCGTGCCGGGGTCGACGGCCAAGGACGCCCGTATCAGCATTCCGGTGTGATCATCGGGAGAGTGGGCGCGAGATCGGCGCGGACGCGATGGCTGCTGGTCGGCCTTCTCCTGACCGGGGGTTGCTGGTGGGTCGCCGGGCCCTCCGCCGCCGACGGCCCCACGGCCGACGGACTCGCCCTGGCGGTCACGGTCAACACCCGCCCCGGCCTCGGCGCCCTCGACCCCGGCATCCGGACGGGCGCCGCGGTCGTGAAGTCGTACCGCCTGATCAACCGCGGTGGCGCCGACCTGTACGACGTACGGGTACGGGACCCCGCCCTGCCCGGCGCCGCGATCCGCTGCCCCGGCGGTCTCGACCGGGTGCCGATGCTGACGGGGCTGCGCTCGGCGCTCTGCACGGCGACCGCGGCCGCGCGTCCCGGAGCCTGGGTCGGTGACGTACGGGCGGTCGGACAGCAGCCCTACCTGCGCGCGACCGTGCAGGCGACCGCGCGCTCCGGGTACGCCGGGGTCGGCGCGGCCCTCGGCCTGACGGAGACGGCGCGTGTCACGGGACCCGACCGGGCGGAGATCCGCTACGACGTGGCCAACCACGGCAACAAGCCCGTCCACGGCGTACGTGTCACCGACCCGGCCCTTGGCGCGGAGCGGATCGGCTGTCCCGGGTCCGCGCAGCCGGTCGTCGCCCACCTCGCGCCCGGCGCGCGGGCCACGTGTGTCGCCGTGGTGCGGCGCGCTCCCGGTACGTACGAGAGCCGGGGGCAGGCCGACGGCAGCGACCTGCTCCGCACGCTCGATGCCCGCGGCGGTCCCGTGCCGCCCCCTCGGTTGACGGCACGTTCCTCGGCACGGTTCACGCTCCGCGCGCCGCCGCCCGTCGCTCGCGCACCGCTGCCTCCCCGGCGGGTGGCCGTGCCACCGCGGCGCCCGCCCACGCCCCCGGGGCGGCCGCGCCCCGCGCCGCCCCCGCCCGGGCCTCCCCTCATCGCGCTCTTCCCCCTGCCACCGCCTCCCCCGGGCATCGCGGCGCCGGTGCCCGGCCCCGTCGGCCCGGCCCCGCCGCCGGGTGCGGGTCTGGCGGTGGGGGTGGTCCCGCCGGGGGTGGCACCGCTGGGGGCCGTGCCACCGGGGGCCGTACCGCCTGGGGCCGTGCCGCCGGGCGCCGTAGCACCCGGGGCCGTGCCACCGGGCGCGGTTCCGCCGGGTGCCGTGCCACCTGGGGGTCTGCCACCGGGGGGTCTGCCACCCGGGGGTCTGCCACCGGGAGGCATCCCGCCGGGCGCGGCCCGCGAGCAGGTGCAGCCGCCGAAGAAGAACGAGTCGCGTACCGAACGACGTACCGAACGAAGTACCGAACAGCGAACCGAACCACGGCACTCCCTGACCCGACGCTTCGTCCGCAGGGATCACGCCCCCACCGGTCTCGGCATGCTGACCGCGCTGTTCCTCATCCTGCTCCCCGCAGCCATCGCGGCCGCCGTGTTCGGCTCCCGCAGACTCTGACCGCGCCGCAACGAATCGGGACCGCCGATGATCGAAATCTTCGCCATCGTCCTGGGCGTCGCCCTGCTCGCCGCGGCGACCGTCCTCCTCAAACACAAGTTCTGGCCGCCGGGGCCGGACGAGGAACCGCGCGAGGACGTCGCCGAGTACATCTCCATGATGGTCGGCGTCCTGTACGCCCTCGTCCTGGGCCTCGCCCTGGTGTCGGTGTGGGACGCCCACTCCGGCGCCGAGGACCACACCGCGACAGAGGCCAGTGCCGCGCACCAGATCCATCTGCTCGCGGCGGGTCTGCCCGCCGGTCAGGCCGCCCGGATGCGCGGCGACATCGAGTCGTACATCCGGCACGTCACCGACACGGAATGGCCCGCCATGGCCGAGCGCGCCCCGCTCGGCAGGACGGGCTGGCAGCTGCTCGACAAGGTGCGCGCGACGGGGCAGGTCCCGGCCGATGCCACACCGGCCCAACAGGCGACGGGCCAGGAGACGCTGGCACAGCTGAGCGTCCTGGACGAGGCACGCCGCGGACGCGAGGCCGATTCCGCGGAACAGCTGTCCCCGGTGATCTGGTTCGGTCTGATCGTCGGCGGCGTCCTCACCATCGCCTTCATGTTCATGTTCGGCGTGCAGCGCAGTTTCACCCACGTGGTGATGGTGATGGGCCTGTCCGGCCTGATCACCTTCACCGTCCTCCTCATCTACCAGTTGGACAGCCCCTTCGACGGCTTGTTCGCCGTGGACGCGACCCCGTTCACGCGCTACTTCTGACCGGCCTCCGCCTCCAACACCGCCATCGCGGCGTTGTGACCGGGAATGCCGCTGACGCCGCCGCCGCGCACCGCGCCCGCGCCGCACAGCAGGACGTTGGCGTGCCGGGTCTCCACGCCCCAGCGTCCGGTGCCCTCCTGGGCGTAGGGGAAGGCGAGGTCGCGGTGGAAGATGTTGCCGCCGGGCAGGCGCAGGTCGCGCTCCAGGTCGAGCGGGGTCTTCACCTCGACGCAGGGGCGGCCCTCGGCGTCGAGGGCCAGACAGTCGGCGATCGGCTCCGCGAGGTGCGCGTCGAGCTGGGCGAGGGTGGCCTTCAGGAGTTCGGCCCGTGCGGCGTCGTGGTCCCGGGCGAACAGCCGGGCGGGCGTGTGCAGTCCGAAGAGGGTGAGGGTCTGGTGGCCGCTCTCGACGAGGTCGGGCGCGAGGATCGTCGGGTCGGTGAGCGAGTGGCAGTAGATCTCGGAGGGCGGCGCGGCGGGCAGCAGGCCGGCGGCCGCCTGGGAGTACGCGACCGCGAGCGCCTCGTACCCCTCGGTGATGTGGAAGGTCCCGGCGAAGGCCTCGTGCGGGTCGACGGACACGTCGCGCAGCCGCGGCAGCCGCTCGAGCAGCATGTTGACCTTGAGCTGGGCGCCTTCGGCGGGTGGCGGGGGCTCGTCGCCGAGGAGCCCGGCGAGGGCCTGGGGCGACGCGTTGACCAGCACGTGCCGGGCGGCGGCGATCCGCTCGCCGCTCTCCGTGGCGTACGTGACCTCGGCGTGCTCGCCGTCGGTGGCGATCCGCGTCACCTCGCACCCGGTGCGCAGCCGGGCCCCGGACATCCGCGCCGAGTCGGCGATGGCGGAGGTGAGGGCGCCCATGCCGCCGACGGGCACGTTCCAGTCGCCGGTGCCGCCGCCGATGACGTGGTACAGGAAACAGCGGTTCTGACGCAGGGACGGGTCGTGGGCATCGGCGAACGTGCCGATGAGGGCGTCGGTGAGGACGACGCCGCGCACCAGGTCGTCGTCGAAGCGCTCCTCGACGGCCGCGCCGATCGGCTCCTCGAAGAGGGTGCGCCACGCGGTGTCGTCGTCGACGCGGGCGCGCAGTTCCGCGCGGCTTGGCAGGGGCTCGGTGAGCGTGGGGAAGACGCGGCGGGCGACCTCGCCCGTCATGGCGTAGAAGTCGCGCCACGCCTCGTACTCGCGGTGCCCGCCGGTGAGCCGCGCGAAGGACTGCCGGGTGCGGGCGTCGCCGCCGCCGACGAGCAGTCCGGTGGGCCGGCCCGCCCGCTCGGCCGGGGTGTAGGAGGAGACGGTGCGGGTGCGCACCCGGAAGGACAGGTCGAGGTCCCGGACGATCTTCTTGGGGAGGAGACTGACCAGGTACGAGTAGCGGGAGAGCCGCGCGTCGACCCCGGTGAAGGGCCTGCTGGAGACGGCGGCGCCACCGGTCGCGCCGAGCCGTTCGAGGAGCAGCACGGACCGCCCGGCGCGGGCGAGATAGGCGGCGGCGACCAGGCCGTTGTGGCCGCCGCCGACGACGACGGCGTCGTACGCATCACGATCGGGCATGGCTCTTCCTAGCACGGAGGGCCGGGAGTTGGGGGCCGCGTGCCGGGCCAGGCGTGGCGATCACGCCGGGGTCCGACGGCCCGGCCGGGGATCTGAGCCCTGCGGTCAGTGCCCTCCGGTGGCCCACTGCTGGCGGAGCGCCGCCACCCGGCGGTAGAGCTCGACGGCCTCCGTGCCGCGGCCCAGTTGTTCCAGGCAGTGCGCTTCGTCGTTGCGGCTCGCGAGGGCGTCGGGGTGGTCGGCGCCGAGCACCTGCTCGCGGGCCGCGGCGACCTCGCGGTACTCGGTGAGCGCGTCGGCCCAGCGCCCGAGCCAGCCGAGGCCGACGGCGACCTCGCGGCGGCTCACCAGCGTGTCCGGGTGGTCGGGGCCGAGCACGCGCTCGCGGATGGCGCACACGTCCCGGGCCTCCGCGAGCGCTTCCTCCCAGCGGCCCTGCCGTCCCAGGTTCACACCGAGCCCGTGCCTGGCCCGCAGCGTCTCGGGGTCGGCGGGGCCGTTGACGCGCGTGCGGTCGTCGATCAGGTCGCGGTACAGCTCCAGGGCCTCCCCGCTGCGGCCGAGCCTGCCGAGGCTGATGCCGACCTCGTAGCGGGCGGCGAGCGTGTCGGGGTGATCGGCGCCGAGGGCCCGCGCCCGCGCGTCGGCGACTTCGCGGTAGGTCTGCAGGGCCTCGGGCCAGCGCCCCAACTGCCCCAGCGCGTAGGCCACTTCGTAGCGCGTGACGAGCGTGTCCGGGTGGGTCGGGCCGAGCACCCGGGCGCGCGCCGCGGCCACCGCCTCGGCCAGCCGGTAGGAGTCCTCCAGGCGGCCGAGGCGGCTCAGGTTGTACGCGAGGTTGTGGCGGCAGCGCAGCGTGTCCGGGTGGTCGGGGCCCGCCGTGCGCTCACGGGCCGCGAGCACCGCGGTGTACGTCTGGTGGGCCTCGAAGTGCCGGCCGAGCTGGCCCAGTACGTACGCCATCTCCTGGCGGGCGGCGAGCGTCTCGGGGTGCTCGGCGCCGAGCATGCGCTCCCGGCCCTGGGCGACGCGGCCGTACTCGCGCAGCGCGTCGGCGGCCCGGCCGGTGCGGGAGAGCGTGAAGCCGACCTCGTACCGGCTGGCGAGCGTGTCCGGGTGGTCGGGGCCGAGGGCGTGCTCGCGCTCGGCGGCGACGGCGCGGTGCACCTCGCCGGCCTCGGCCCAGCGGCCGAGGCGTCCGAGACTGAGTCCCGCGTTGTGGCGGCTGGTGAGGGTGGCGACCACCTCGGGCGGCGGCTCGGGCCGTTCGGGGCGGCGCGGGGCCGCGGAACGGCGCGCGTCGACGCGCGGGATCCACTCGCCGGTCAGGCCTGCGGCCGCGTCGGGCGGCGTGGTGCGCAGGACGGAAGCGCCGCCCGCCTTGTGCCCGGTGGTCATGCCGCGGGTCCAGGAGGGCAGCCGGGGCTCGTGGGACGGCAGGTGCCCGGGGTGCTGTCCGGCCGGTGCGGCGCCGGTCGGGGCGTACGGCAGGGAGGCGCGGCCCGCGGCTATGCGGCGGCCCAGTTCCCGCGCGTCGGGCGGGCGGTCGCCGGGCTCCTTGGCGAGCAGGTCGAGGACGATCCGGTCGAAGTACCCGGGCAGTTCGTCACGGTGTGCGCGGGGCGGTTCGGGCGCGGTGTCGCGGTGCCCGACCAGGACGGCCCAGGCGTCCTCCATGTCGAAGGGCGGGGCACCGGTGGCGATTTCGTAGAGCACGCAGCCGAAGGAGTACAGGTCGCTGCGCTGGTCGACCGGCTCGCCGCTGATCTGCTCGGGCGACATGTAGTGCGGCGTGCCCATCGCGATGCCCGTGCCGGTCAGGCGCGAGGTGAAGCCGATGTCTGCACCGAGGCGGGCGATGCCGAAGTCGCAGATCTTCACCGTGCCGTCGGTGAGCCGCATGATGTTCGCGGGCTTCAGATCCCGGTGCACGATGCCTTGTTCGTGGGTGTACGCGAGGGCGGCGGCGACCTGCTCGGCGATCTCCACGACCTCGGCGACCGGCAGCGGGTGCTGCTTGTTGTCCTCCAGGAGCTGGCTGAGGTTGTGCCCCTCGAGGAGCTCCATCACCAGGTACAGCACGCCGTCGTACTCGCCGAAGTCGTGGACGACGGTGACGCCGCGGTGCTGGAGCGCGGCCGCCACGCGTGCCTCGCGCCGGAACCGCTCGCGCAGCACGCGCGTGAAGGACTCCTCGTGCTGGGGCCCCATCGGCTTGAGGCATTTGACGGCGACCTGCCGGCCGAGCGACTCGTCGCGCGCCCGCCACACCTCGCCCATGCCGCCGCGGCCGATGAGATCCAGAAGCCGGTATCGGCTCTGGATCAGCCTGGTGTCCGCCATCTCCCGCTGTCGCCCCCGTTGCTTCGCTGCGTCCTCCCCGGCCCGTCCAGTATGGCGTTCCGTCTGTCGAGTTTGTACGGGGCCGGGCGGCTGCCGGGCCCGAGCCTCGCCATGGCGCGCAGGATGTGTTTGGGCGGAAGTTGCCAGCGTACGCGGGTGGGGATGCGGCGCAGGACGGTGCCCGTGAGGGCAAGGCGGCGGGTGACGGTCGTGGGCGGCGGGGCGGCCCTTCCGTACAGCTCGTGGGCGTACGGCGGCAGGGAGGCGTACGCGAGGTTCGCCACGCGCCGCCACAGCAGGGCGCGCGCCGGAACGAGCAGCGGGTGCGTGGGCGGGCGCCGCAGGAAGTCGTCGACGGCGCGGGCGTCGGCCCCGGCGGCGAGCTCGGGCCGCACCCTCTCGAAGTACGCGGCGAGCTCGGCCGTCGAGGCGGGCACCTCGGCGGGGTCGAGCCCCACGAGGCGGGCGCTCTGCCGGTGCTCGTCGACATACCGGTCGGCCAGCGCGTCGGTGAGCGGATATCCGGAACGTCGTACGACGTGGAGGTAGGAGTCGATCTCCGCGCAGTGCACCCAGAGCAGGAGCCCGGGCTCGTCGACGCCGTAGCGCTCCCCGGTCCTTGGGTCGGTGGCCTTGAGCATCCGGTGGATCTTCCGCACCCGGGCACCCGCCTTCTCGGCCACCTCGGTCGTCCCGTAGGTGGTGGTGCCCACGAAGTTGGCGGTCCGCATGAGGCGGCCCCAGGCGTCCTTGCGGAAGTCGGAATTCTCCATGACCCCGCGGACGGCACGCGGGTGCAGGGCCTGAAGGTAGAGGGCCCGGATCCCGGCGACCCACATCATGGGATCGGAGTGGGCCTGCCAGGTGACCGAGTCCGGCCCGAAGAGTCCGGGGTCGGGGTCGGAGTCGGGTGCTGACGCGGGCGTGGGTATGTGCTCGGGCATGGTGCGACCAGCTCCTCACGGGGTCGACTGCCCAGGTGGGCAAGGCCTGTTCGCCCTCCGTAGGTTACGTCCGGCCTCAGCCGCCGTGGGCGGCGCCATGGTCGTTCAGCGCCGTGGCGAACGCCTCGATCGTGCGGCGGCGCGCGGTGAGGAAGGCCAGCCAGGATCCGTCCGCGTAGTGCACCCGGAAACGAGCCATGAGCTGGAGGCGGGGGCGGCGCTCCACCTGGGAGGCCCAGGTGCGGGGAATCTCCCAGACGGGGCTGCCGTCCAGGTGTCGTACGAGGCCGATCCGCTGGTCCGTCACCCGCATCAGCAGCGCGCCGGACGTGGCCGGCATGGCCGCCGCGATGCTGTGCGCACCGCCGGACTGGGCGCCGTACCGGTGCATCAGGTGGTCGCCGAGCTTCCCGCCGATCATGCCGGGCTTGACCTTGATGCCTTCAGCGCTCTTCACCGGAACGACGATTCCGTGGGAGAGCAGCCGCTCGCCCGGCGCCAACTGGCTCAGAGCGGATTGTTGCTGGACGGACAGGACTTCCGGCATGACGATGCTTCCCCGTGATCGTTCTCGACTCCGGCGGGGATCGTATCGGCCGGAGCGACAGCACCGCGAGTCGCGCCGGGCGCCGCGAGGGGCGCTAGCCGTCCCGCAGCCGGAGTGACGCTCGGCCGGACGACGGGTCGTGGTCCAGGATCACGTACCGGCCGAGGACCGCGAGGGCCACCAGGCAGCCGCCCATCTCCAGGCCCTCCTCCACGAGCGTTCCCAGCATGAGCACCGTGCTGTGGCCGTTCTCCAGAGCCCAGCCGTTGAACGCCTCGGTGAGCAGGGCGCCTCCCAGATACACCGCCAGCGCGCCAAGGAGCCCGGTCCGCAGGTCGCGCGGGAGTCTGCGGGCCCAGAGGACGGCGCACACCGTGCCCACCGCCGCGAGGAGCGCGCCCGGCAGGACCCAGGCGTGCGTGGGCAGCGCTCCCCCGGCCCACTTCTTCCACGTCCGGCCCACCTCGCCGAGGCGCTCGTGCAGCGAGACCGTCTCGTCGATGCTGAGCAGTGCGGTCCCCGCGGCGAGGCCCAGCCAGGACAGGCGCCCGGGGCGTGTGCCGCGGCCGCTGAGCAGCGCGGCGGTCAGCGCCATGCCCGTCACGGCCAGCAGCAGCGTGCTGTTCCACCAGGTGGCCAGGTTGGCTTCGAGGTCGACGTTCACCAGCCTGCGGATGGCCGGTATGGAGTCGTAACTGTTGTACGCGCGCGTGGCGAGGTCGGCGACGAGCAGCAAGACGGTGGCGCCCGTGGCGCACCATAAGACGCGGCGGGCCGGCGGTCTCGCGAGCTCACCCGCGACGCGGTCGCGCGTTTCGTAATCGGTCATACGCACGAAGGCTAGTGACGCGGAGAGGGAGGAAGGCGACCGGGGCCCATTTCTGACGCCCCGTCAGATCGACGCTACCGGCGCACTCTTGGCATTCCGAGGCCGATCCACGAGATGATCTCGCGCTGGATCTCGTTGTTGCCGCCGCCGAACGTGAAGATCACGGCCGAGCGGTAGCCACGCTCCAGATCGCCGTGGAGGACCGCGCCCGCCGAGCCCTCCTTCAGTGCGCCCGCCGCGCCGACGACCTCCATGAGGCAGGCGTAGGCGTCGCGGCGGGCCTCGGAGCCGTAGACCTTGACGGCGGAGGCGCCCTGCGGGGTGAGGGTGCCTTCGTGGACGGCGTTGACCATCTGCCAGTTGAGGAGTCTCATCGCGTCGAGCTTCGCGTGGGTCGTCGCGAGGCGCCTGCGGACCCAGCCGAGGTCGATGACGCGGCGGCCGTCGGCGAGCTTGGTGTCCATGGCCCAGCGCTGGACGTCGTGGAAGGCGCGGATCGCCATGGTGCCGTGCGCGGCGAGCGTGACGCGCTCGTGGTTGAGCTGGTTGGTGATCAGGCGCCAGCCCTTGTTCTCCTCGCCGACGCGCCGGGAGACGGGGACGCGGACGTTCTCGTAGTAGCTGGCGGTGGTGTCGTGCGAGGCGAGGGTGTTGATGACGGTGCAGGAGTAGCCCGGGTCGCTCGTCGGGACCAGGAGCATCGTGATGCCCTTGTGCGGCGGGACGCCTTCCTCGGTGGCGGCGGTGCGGACAGCGAGCCAGACCCAGTCCGCGGTGTCGCCGTTGGTGGTCCAGATCTTCTGGCCGTTGACCGTGTAGTGGCCGGTCTCCGCGTCGCCCTCCCGGACGGCCTTGGTCTTGAGGGACGCGAGGTCCGTGCCCGCGTCGGGCTCGCTGTAGCCGATGGCGAAGTCGAGTTCGCCGGAGAGGATGCGGGGCAGAAAGTAGGCCTTCTGCTCGTCCGTGCCGAACTGCATGATCGTGGGGCCGACGGTGTTGAGGGCCATCAGCGGCAACGGAACGCCCGCCTGGGCCGCCTCGTCGAAGAAGATGAACTGCTCCATGGGCGTGAGCCCGCGCCCGCCGTACTCCTCGGGCCAGCCGACACCGAGCCACCCGTCCGCCCCGAGCCGCCGGACGGTCTCCCGGTAGAACCGCTTCTGGGCCGCCGGCTCGCCGTACCGCACATGGGCGTCGTCCGGCACCAGCTCGGCGAAGTACGCACGCAGCTCGGCGCGCAACTGCTGCTGCTCGGGCGTGTATTCGAGGTGCACGGCCCCTCCAGGCTCCACTGCCGTTACCGACGGCGCACACAGTAGAACCCGTTGCAGAAATAGGGAATGGCGGTGACGCGGGCCTATCGTCGGCGCGCGGGCCGGATCAGCACCAGAGGCAGCAGCGCGCACTGCACCGCCACCGCGACCCAGAAGAGCCCGGCGTGACCGGCGCGCTCGGCCAGGTCGTAGCCCTCACCGCCGACGATGCCGCTGACGAAAGCGCCGATCCCCGCCGCCATGCGCTGGCGGCCGAAGACGACGGCGGGGGCGCGGGAGGACCTGGCAAGGGCCTCCAGATCGTTCTTGAGGAAGAGGACGACCTCGCCGAGACAGATCAGCAAGGCCCCGGCCAGGAGGGCGGCGGGGTGGCCGAGGGCGAGCGCCGCCATGCCGGTGGCCAGCGCGGTGAAACCGATGCGCAGGGCGCGCAGGTAGGGCACGCGGGCGATCCACTGCGACAGGAGCGGCTGGGTGACCACGAGGAGCACGGCATAGAGGGCGAGGACCGTGCCGTAGAAGAGCGTCGAGGTCCGGGGGACGACGTAGAGCGCCAGGTAGTGCTGGAAGAACATGAAGACGTACACGCTCAGGACCGTGATCGCGAAGGGCAGGTGACGCGGTCCGGCCGGTGCCTCGTCCTGCTTCCCGGGCCCGGACGGGGCCCCGTCCGCCGGTACTGCTCGCGGTTGTCGCGCGTGGTCTTCCACAGGCAGCAGCGCGTGCCCCGCCGTGATCGCCGCGAACAGTACGGCGACCGCCGTGAAGAGGCCCGTCGAAGCGGTCAGCACGAAGGGGGCGGCGGCGATGGGGCCCAGCGCGATGCCCGCGTTGAGGGCCGAGCTGCTCGCGGAGAGCAGCATGGGGCGCCGCTCCGCCTCCACGCCGTGCACCAAGTACCCCTTGTTGGCGGGCAGATAGAGCGCGGCGCCGCCGGACACGAGGAACAGCGCGGTGACGGCCACGCCCGGCCGGTCCAGGCCCGGTACGAACGCGGCGAACCCCGCCGTGCGGATCAGCAGGGCGACCAGCATGGTGCGCCGCAGCCCGATCCGCTCGGCGAGCGCCGCCCCGACGACACCGCCGGAGAACTGCACGAACGAGGCGACGGCCAGCACCACGCCGACCGTGCGCAGCCCCACGCCCAGGCGTTCGTGCAGCAGGACCGACATGAACGGCAGCACGGCGAAGCTGCCGAGGGGGATCAGGAACGAGCCCGCCAACAGGATGTACTGCGCGCCGGTGAGCTTGCCGAGCTCGCGAAGTCCTGCGGAGCGGCGACCCGGTGACTGCTCCCGTGCCGCCGTCATTCCCGGTCGGCGTCGGTCACGACGACGGGCCGTATGCTCCCGGCGGCGCTGAGCGCCCGGTGCAGGGCCAGTTCGGCGGTGTCCGCCTCCGTCAGCACGATGCCGGTGCACCCTCGCTGGTCGCCCAGGTGGTCCACGGGCCGGCCGGGGACGGCGGTGGGGTACCACTCGGGTGATCCGGGGAAGTCCGGCAGCCCGTCGAGGCCGGTCCAGCCGGTGAGCGTGCCGGGACGTTCGGGGTACACGAGCACGAAGCCGGTGGCGGGGCCGCGGTCGGGGCCGGGCCCGGGGACGGCGTCCAGGAGCGCGGGGCGACGGCCGAGCGCCGTGTCGACCATGGCCTCGTAGACGTTCGTACGCAGGGAGCGGCACAGGGCCTCGCCGACGAGCGCACCGCCGATGCGGCGGTTGATCTCCACCAGTTCCGGTCCGTCCTTGGTGAGGACGAACTCCACGTGCGCGAAGCCGTCGACGTGCCCGGCGGCGGCCAGTACCCGCCCCACCCAGTCCTGGACCAGGGCGAGTTGCGGTTCGGGCAGCGCGACGGGGAAGGCGGCGGCCTCCTCCCGCACGGAGGGTTCGGGCGACATCTGGCGGCTGAGGACGCCCAGCAGCCTCGTCTCGCCCCGCCAGCCGAGGGTCTCCGCGCTGTAGACGGGCCCGGAGAAGAAGCGCTCCGCGAACAGCCGCCCGTTGAAGGCGCGTTGGGACGCCTCCGTGAGGGCGGCGCGGAGCTGCTGTTCGTCGCGCACCGGCCAGACGTTGCGGGAGGAGGTGCCCGAGGAGTCCTTGAGGACGGCGGGCAGGCCCATCTCGCGGAGGATCTGCTCGGCCGCCGAGGGGTCGGCGGGCACGGTGCGGGCGCCGCTGCCGCTCAGGCCCCGCTCGTACAGGATTGCGCGCACCCGGCTCTTGTCGCGCAGTTGCCGGACCGCGCTCGGGTCGGGTCCCGGCAGGCCGAATTTGGCGGCGAGGTCGGCGCCCGGCACGCTCCACGTGTCGGTCGAGTTGATGAGGCCGCGCAGGTCGGGCAGGGCCGCCAGGGCGTCGGCGCAGGCCACCTCGTCGTGGGTGTCTATATCGATGATGTCCAGTGCGTCGGCGGGCAGTTGGGCGAGCTCGTGCCGGTAGACGTCACGGTCCCCGGTGAGCAGGCACAGCCGGTGCCCCGCGTCGGCGGCCGCCTCGGTAAGGCGTCCCAGGCCGAAGGTGAGTGCTTCCAGTGCGGCGATGGTCACGGTGCCTGGTCCTCCTGGGACGGTTCTTGGAAGGGTGTCGGTGCTTCGTCGGGTGTCGGTGCTTCTTCGGGTGTCGGTGCTTCGAAGGCGGGCGCGGCCTGGGCGGGTACGCCGGGGTGGAGCACGTCGTACTGGCGCCGGTTCCACTCCATCGTCGACCAGGGCGGGGCGAGGTCGGCGAGGCCGGTGATCTGATGCGGTTTCAGGGTGCGCGGGTCGAGGGCCTCGTGGTGGCGGGCGAAGACCCGCTCGGTGTAGCGGTGCCCGGTGTCGGCGCCGATGACCAGGTGCGTGCGGTCGGGGTGGCGGGCGGCCTCCCAGCCCGCGACGAGGTGCGCCGCTCCGGTGGACAGGCCCGCGAACACGGCGTGTTCGCGCAGCAGGCCGACGGCTCCGGCCATGGCGTGCCGGAAGTCGAGCCAGTGGAGGGTGTCGTAGAGGTCGTGGCGGACGTTGTCGAACGGGATGGAGCTGCCGATCCCGGCGATGATCGCCTCGGGATCGCTGAACCCCTCGCTGCCGAAGGTGACGCTGCCGAAGGGCTGGACGCCGAGGAGGCGCACGTCACGGCCGGTGCCGCGCAACGCCTGTACGAGACCTCCGCTGGAGGAACCGGTGCCCACGGCGCCCACCACGGTCAGGGGTACGCCGGGCAGCGCGCGGTCGACGAGGGCGGCGAACTCGCGGTAGCCGGTGTAGTGGACGGCGTCGTGGTACTGGCGCATCCAGTGCATGCCGGGCCGCTCCGCGAGCAGGGCGCGGACCCGGCGGACCCTGCCCTCCTGGTCGAGCCGCAGGTCCTTCGAGGGCGGCATCTGGTCCACGGTGGCGCCGAGGACCTCCAGTTGGGCGCGCATCGTGGCGTCGACGGTGGTGGAGGCGACGATGTGGCAGTGCAGGCCGTAGCGGTGGCAGGCCATGGCCAGGGCGAGCGCGTAGATGCCGCTCGAACTGTCGACGAGGGTCTGGCCCGGCTTCACGGTGCCGCGTTCCAGCAGCGTGCGGACCGCGCCGAGGGCCGCGTAGACCTTCAGGGTCTCGAAGCGGGCGAGCACGACGTTGTCGGAGAGCCGCAGCAGGTCGGGGGTTTTGATCGCGTCGGTGATGTGCTCGTGGACGGGCGCGGCGGGAGAGGTCTCGTCGGCCGGGGTGGCGGTGTGCGCGGTCTCTGTCGGGGTCACGGTCATGCCCGCCGTCACCGCCCGACCGAACGCAGGTAGCGGCCGAGCTTCTCGGCGCCCGCGACGTTGCGGGGACCGCTGACGACGTCGCCGTAGGAGAGGACGAGGAAGCGGTTGTTCCGCACGGCCGGGACCGACTTCAGGGCGGCCCGCGACTTGAGGTGGGCGATCTTCTCCGCGGCGGGCCGGTCGGCGTAGTCGACGATCACGATGACCTCGGGCCGGGCCTTGATGACGGGCTCCCAGCCCACCGTGGTCCAGCCCTTGTCGAGGCCACCGAAGACGTTCTTGCCCCCGGCGGCCGTGATGATGTCGTTCGGCGCGGCGTGCCGGCCCGCGGTGAACGGCTGGTCGGTGCCCGAGTCGTAGACGAACACCTTGGCCGGGTCGCCCTTCTTGGGCCAGGTCTTCTTCAGCGCGGCGACGCGGCCCCGCAGGCCGGTGACGAGCTCGCGGGCCCGCTTCTCGACGCCGAAGATCCTGCCCAGGTTGTCCAGGTCGGTGTAGAGCGCCTCCAGCGGCGACACGTCGACGCTCTTGTTGCCGTAGTCCCAGCAGGTCTCGGTGTGCAGGTAGCTGTCGATGCCCACCTTGTCGAGCAGGGCGGGGGTGACGCCGCGCTCCTCGCTGAAGCCGGCGTTCCAACCCGCTAGCACCCAGTCGGCGTTGGCGTCGACCACGATCTCCCGGGTGATGCGCTCGGTGCCGAGGCGCTCCACCTTTCCGTAGTCCTTGCGCCAGGGCGATCCCTTGATGGCGGGGTCGCCGAGCTTGTTCATGACGTAGCCGCGCATCCGGTCGGCGAGGCCCAGGGCGAACATCTTCTCCGCGCCGCTCACGTCGTAGGCGACCGCGCGCTCGGGACGGTCGTACGTGACGTCCTTGCCGCAGTTGGAGACGGTGACGGTGTCGGGCTTGCCGTCCGCGGCCGGTTCGACCTCGGCGCCGCAGCCGGTCAGCAGGAGCCCGGTGGCCAGCAGCCCGGCGGTGAGGGCTCGGGGGAACGGTGGTCTGGTCACGCGTGGGGTCCTTCCGGAAAAGCGTCGGTGGGGGCGGGCGTCCCGGCGGGGACGGGGGCGGTCGGGGCGAGGTCGTAGAGCAGTTGGGGGACGCCGGTCCGCGGGTGGGGCACGACGTCTGCGTCGACGCCGAACACCTTGCGGACGAGCTCCGGGGTGAGGACCTCGGCGGGGGCACCGGAGGCGACCAGGCAGCCCGCGCCGAGCACGGCGACGCGGTCGCAGGCCTGGGCCGCGAGGTTGAGGTCGTGCAGGGCCGTGAGCACGGTCAGCCCGGAGCCGCGCAGGAAGGACAGCAGCTCCACCTGGTGCCGTACGTCGAGGTGGTTGGTGGGTTCGTCGAGGACGAGGAGGCGGGGCTCCTGGACGAGGGCGCGCGCGACGAGCACGCGCTGCCGCTCGCCCCCGGAGAGGGTGAGCACGCTGCGGTCCGCCAGGTGCGTCACGTCGAGGCGGTCCATCGCCCGCCCGCACAGCTCGCGCTCGCGGGCCGTCAGGGGCTGGTTGCCGCGCGCGTGCGGGGTGCGGCCCAGAGCGACCACCTCCTCGACGGTGAAGTCGAGTTCGGTGTGGCTCTCCTGGGTCAGCGCGGCGATCGAGCGGGCGCTGTCCCGCAGTTTCAACGAGGCCAGGTCGGTGCCGTCGAGCAGCACGGCGCCGGAGGTCGGCCGCAGCGCCCGGTAGACGCAGCGCAGCGCGGTCGACTTGCCGCTGCCGTTGGGGCCGACGACGCCCACGACGGAGCCGGCGGACACCTCGATGTTCAGCCGGTCCACGAGCGCGCGTCCGGCCGCCTCGACCGTCAGGTCACGCAGGGAGAGGACCATCTACCGGCCTCCGAAGAGATAGCCGCGGCGGCGCATCAGCACGATGAACACCGGGACGCCGATGAGCGCGGTGATCACCCCGAGCGGCAGTTCCTCGGGGGCGAAGGCGGTGCGGGCCACCAGATCGACCCAGACCATGAAGCAGGCCCCGGCCAGGGGCGCGACCGCGAGCACCCGCCGGTGCGTGGAGCCGACCCAGATCCGCACCACATGGGGCAGTACGAGGCCGACGAAGCCGACGGCCCCGCTGACGGCGACGATCAGTCCGGTGACGGCGGCGGTGAGCACGAAGAGGCGGCGCCGCAGCGTCTCCGCGTCCACGCCGAGGCTGGCCGCGGTCTCGTCGCCGAGCGACAGGACGTCCAGCGACCGGCTCTGCCGCAGCAGCACGACCACCGCGATCAGAACGGCCGCCGTCACCAGGGGCAGCGACTCCCAGGACGCGGAGCCGAGGCTGCCGAGGAGCCAGAACAGTACGGTCCGCGCGGCCTGCCCGTTCGGGGCGAGGAACACCAGGACGCTCATCAGCGCCTGGAATCCGTAGGCGAGCGCCACTCCGGTGAGCACGAGCCGCAGCGGCGTGAGGCCCAGCGGCCCGCGCGCCGCCAGATACACCAGCACCGTCGCGCCAAGGGCGCCGAGGAAGGCGGCGGCCGACAGGGCGTACACCCCGAGCCCGGCGAAGACCCCGAACACCACGACGGCCGTCGCCCCTACCGAGGCGCCCGATGAGATCCCCAGCACGAACGGGTCCGCGAGGGCGTTGCGCACCAGCGCCTGGATGGCGACGCCCACGACGGAGAGCCCCGCTCCCACGACCGCGGCGAGCATCACCCGCGGGGTGCGCACGTGCCAGACGATGGAGTACCCCGTCACCTCGTCCGCGCCGATGGTGCCCCCGGTGAGCGCCGCGGAGAGGAAGTGCACGACGTCGCCCAGTGGTACGACGGTCGGCCCCAGCGCGATGCCCGCCAGGACCGAGAGCACCAGCGTGACGGAGAGCGCCACCAGCGTCGTCAGCAGGCGGCCGCGCCCGGCGGGCCGGTCCTCGGCCCCCCGGCCCGGTGCGCCGCGCGGGCGTGCGGCGCGACGCGAAGACGGCGTCGCGGATGCGGCCTCGGTCATGAAGTCCCCTCGTTCACCTGCGCGTCAGCGGGCGGGCCCGGCCGGAACCCGCCCGCTGACCAGTAGTCGGCCGGGACGGCCGCGGAGTTCCCGCGGGTCCGGCGGCGGCTGCTACGGCCGGGTGCCGCTCACGATCAGCCGCTTCGAGCGGTGGTCGTACGGGCCGCCGTCGAAGTCGCCGTGGCACCGCACGTCGGTGAAGCCCGCCGCCTCGAAGAGCGCGCGGAGCTCGGCCGCGCTGTAGAGGAAGGAGGTGATCGACGCCTCGCGCGCCTCCCCGTCGCGCACCAGCGTCCAGTCGGTGCGCAGCCGGGTCCAGCTGTCCAGGACGGTGTCGCGCTGGATCACGTACGCGCCGCCGTCCAGCTCGACGACCTGGGGCCTGCCGATCCAGCCCGCGAGTACCTCCTTGCCCATCACGTCGACGAGGAGGCGGCCGCCCGGCACGAGCGACGCGTGGGCGTTGCGCAGTACGCGCTCGTTGTCGAGCGGGTCGTCGAAGTAGCCGAACGAGGTGAAGAGGTTGAGCACCACGTCGTACGACTCCCGCTCGACGTGCGTCATCATGTCCGCGCGCACCAGCCGGACGTCGGCCCCGGCCGCCTCGCACGCGGCCTCGGCGCGCTTCAGCATGGCGGGGCTGAGGTCCACCCCGGTCACCGCGCAGCCGCGCCGGGCGAGCGGCACCAGATACAGGCCGGGCCCGCAGCACAGGTCGAGCACCCGGCTCCCGGCCGGGAAGGCGAGCAGCGGCGACCCGGCGACGAGGTCCTCCACCTGCGCGCGCCTGCGCTCGGAGAACATGGTCTCGGAGAAGTCCGACCAGAACGCGTCGTCCTCGTACCAGTTCATACAGCTGCTACCTCGTTCCGGTGCCGGTGCGTGGGGCCTGTGCTGCAGTGGTCGGACGGCCGTCCTGTCTGGTTCCCGCCACGGGACCCATGTCCGGATGTGACAGTGAATCGTCATTGCGGCCATGGCGGCGGGCGGTGAGGATGAGGTCATGTCCCTCACACACCGGGTGGTCATCGCGGTCTTCCCCGATGTCGACCTCCTCGACGTCACCGGCCCCGCCGAGGTCTTCGCGCTGGCCAACCGGGAGACCGCGGGCCGCGCCGGATACCAGGTCCGCCTTGCCGGGCCCGCCGCCGGTGCGGTCCGGACGTCGGCGGGTGTCCGGCTCCTCGCCGACCTCTCCTTCGAGGAGGTCGGTACGGACGTGGACACCCTGCTGGTGCCGGGCGCGGTCGACATGGCCGAGGACGGGCCCCGGGCCCGGGTCGACCCGTCGGTCGTGGCGTGGGTGAAGGCCACCGCCCCGCACGCACGGCGGGTGGCGTCGGTGTGTGTGGGCGCCCATCTGCTCGCCGCGGCAGGGCTGTTGGACGGGAAGACGGCGACCACCCACTGGTCGACCGCCGCCCAGCTCGCCGCCGACCACCCGGGCGTCACGGTCGATCCTGACCCGATCTTCGTCCGCGCCGACCGGGGCAGGCTGTGGACCGGCGCCGGAATCAGCGCCTGCCTGGATCTCGCGCTTGCGCTGGTCGCCGAGGACCAGGGCGAGCAGACCGCCCTGTCGGTGGCCCGGCAACTGGTGCTCTACCTCAAACGGCAGGGCGGCCAGAGCCAGTTCTCGGTGCCGCTCAGCCGCGCGGCCACCAGCCGTCGCGACATCGACGAACTGCGGCTGTGGATCGCCGACCACCTCGACGCCGACCTGTCCGCGGGGGCCCTGGCCGCCCGGATGTGCCTCAGTGAGCGGCACTTCGCCCGTGTCTTCACGCAGGAGACGGGCACCAGCCCGGCGTCCTACGTGGAAGCCGCCCGTATCGAGGTCGCCCGCCGGCTCCTGGAAACCACCGATCTTCCGCTCGACCAGGTCGCGGCGGCGGCCGGGCTCGGCTCGGTGGAGACACTGCACCGGGCGTTCCGGCGGCAGCTCGCGACCACACCGGTGGCCTACCGCCGCCGCTTCCGCACACAGACCGGCTGACCGGCCCACCCGAACCGTGTGACCCGCCCGAGTCGTCCGACTCGCCCCGGTCACCCTGATCCACCCGAGCTCCCGGCATGCGAGGCACTGGGCTTCGCCATGCCCAACTTCCCTGTGAAAGGCACCTCATGAGCACGAACACCCCGTCCACGTCCCTGCGCGACGTCTTCGGTCTGGACAACCGGCCGCCCCGCCTCGCCGAGTCCGCCCTGGTCCTGATCGACTTCCAGAACACCTACCGCACCGGCGTGATGGAGCTGACGGGCGCCGATGAAGCGCTCGCCGCGGGCGCCCGGCTGCTGGCGCGGGCCCGCGCCGCGGGGGTTCCCGTCGTGCACGTCATCAACGACGGCGGCGAGGGCACCCCTTACGACATCCGCGCCCACATCGGCGCGATCAGCGACGAGGTCGCCCCGCAGGAGGGCGAGCCCGTCGTCGTCAAGGGGTTCCCCGACTCCTTCCAGGCCACCGACCTGGAGAAGACCCTCGTCGACCTGGGCTTCGCCCCCGGCGGCGACAAGGACCTCGTCCTCGCGGGCTTCATGACCCACATGTGCGTCGCCTTCACCGCGCAGGGGGCGGTCAACCGCGGCTACCGGCCCACCGTCGTCGCCGAGGCCACCGCCACCCGGTCCCTGGCCGCCCCGGACGGCACCGTCCTGTCCGCCGCCACCGTCCAGGCCGCCGCCCTGACCACGATCACCGACCGGTTCGGTCCCGTGGTCCGCACGGTCGAGGACCTGCCCGCCTGAGCACCCGTGCCGGGCCGCGTCCGCACCGCCGAGGTGCGGCCGCGGCCCCCTTGGGCGATGTTGAGGAGGTGCCGGACGGGGCACTCGGCGATGACGACAGCTCAAGGAGGCAATGATGGCGCTGCGTCATCGACTCATCGAAGTGAGCCCGGCGACGGTGTGGACCGTCCTCGCCGACGGCACCAAGTACGCCCAATGGGTGGTCGGCACCGCGTCGTCGCGGCCGGTGCGCGGCCAGTGGCCGGAGGTCGGCGCGGCGATCGAGTACGAGGTGCGCCTGGGCCCGTTCCGGGCGACCAACGAAACGGTCGTACGCCGCTGCAAGAAGGGGTCCGGCGAGGAACGTTCCGTACTGGAGCTGGAGGCGAAGGCGGGCCCCCTCGGCACGGCTCGCATCGCGATCGACGTACGCCCCTGGGGAGAGCACACCCTGGTGAGAGTGGACGAGCACCCCCTGCACGGTGTGGCGGGAGCCCTGCACAACGCCGGCGTCGAGATGGTGATCCAGCTGCGCCACCGCGCGATGCTCGCCCGCCTCGCCCGCGTCTGCGAGGCCGAGGCGGGCGGTCCGCAAGCCGCCCCGGACACGGCGGCCGGGCACGGCTCGCCACGGCGTGGAGGCGCGGCGGGCCATGCCTGACGCGGTGGTGATCGGGGCCGGGCCCAACGGTCTGGTCGCGGCCAACGTACTGGCGGACGCCGGGTGGAGCGTCACGGTGCTGGAGGAGCAGCCCGAGGCCGGCGGTGCGGTGCGGCACGACCGAGGCGTGCACCCGGATTTCGTCAGCGACCTCTTCAGCTCCTTCTACCCGCTGGCCGCCGCGTCGCCGGTGCTGAAGCAGCTGCGGCTGCACGAGTACGGGCTGCGGTGGAGCCACGCGCCGAGGGTGCTTGCCCACCCCCTCACCGACGGCCGCTGCGCCGTCCTCGACCGGCGTACCGACGTCACCGCCGCCTCCCTCGACGCCTTCGCCGCGGGCGACGGAGCGTCCTGGCGGCGGCTGCACGACGTGTGGGAAGGCCTCCGCCCCGACCTGCTGGACGCCTTGTTCACGCCGTTCCCGCCGATCCGGGCCACCGCGCGCATGGCCCGGCGTCTGAAGCCCGCGGGCGCGCTCCGCCTGGCCCGCTCCCTCGTGCTGCCGGTCCGGCGGTTCGGCGAGGAGGAGTTCGCGGGCGAGGGCGGCCGCCTCCTGCTTGCGGGCAACGCGCTGCACGCCGACCTCGCGCCCGAGGCGGCGGGCAGCGGCGGATTCGGCTGGCTCATGTCGATGCTGGGCCAGACCTACGGGTTCCCGGTACCGGTCGGCGGCTCCGGCGAGCTGATCAAGGCGCTGGTCGCGCGGCTTGCGGCACGCGGTGGCAGTGTGCGGTGCGGTCGCAGGGCGGAGCGGATCGTCGTCCGCGACGGGCGCGCGGTCGGTGTGCGCACCTCGGACGGCGACACCGTGCGTGCCGCGCGCGCCGTCCTCGCCGACGTGTCGGTGCCCGCTCTGTACGGCGAACTGGTCGAGGCGGAACACCTGCCGGGGCAGCTCCTGACGGACCTGCGGCGCTTCCAGTGGGACTTCGCCACCTTCAAGGTCGACTGGGCACTCGACGGGCCGGTCCCCTGGCAGACCGAAGGAGCGGTGGGGGCGGGCACCGTCCATCTGGCCGACGGGGTGGACGAGCTCACCCGGTTCGCCGCACAGCTCGCCATGCATCAGGTGCCCGACCGCCCGTTCCTGCTCTTCGGCCAGATGACGACTTCGGATGCCACCCGCTCACCGCGGGGCACCGAATCCGCCTGGGCCTACACCCACGTACCGCAGGAGATCCGCGCGGACGCCGGTGACGAGGGGATCTCCGGGGCGTGGCGGCCCGGCGAGCAGGAGGCCATGGCCGACCGGGTGGAGCGGCAGGTCGAACGCTTCGCCCCCGGTTTCCGTGCCCTGGTCCGCGCCCGCCGCGTCCTGGCGCCCACCACCATGGAATCCCTGGACCGCAATCTGCGCGGCGGCGCGCTCAACGGCGGCACGACGGCGCTGCACCAGCAACTGGTCTTCCGGCCCGCTCCGGGCACAGGGCGCCCGGAGACACCCGTGGCCGGGCTGTTCCTCGCCTCGGCGGGGGCGCATCCCGGCGGCGGCGTGCACGGGGCTCCGGGAGCCAATGCGGCGCGGGCCGCACTGCGCCGCCGGCTGCCGGTGCCGCTCGCGGGAGCGCAGCGCCTGCTCACCGGTCGCGGGCGCCCCGGCGGGCCGCCCGTCCCCGTACGGCCCCCGAGGTAGAACACCGGCATGACGAGGCACCGGGGAAGCCGGTCCGTGCCGACCGCGGAGATCGGCGACCGCCATCCGCTGTCGCTGGCCCTCACCACCCTGACGGCGGTCAGCGGTCTCGTCGACGCCGTCTGCTATCTGGGCCTCGGCCGCGTCTTCACCGCCAACATGACGGGAAACGTCGTCGTCATCGGCTTCGCCCTGGCCGGGGCGCCGGGCTTCTCCGTCGTCGGGTCCCTGGTGTCCCTGGCGGCGTTCCTCGTCGGCGCCGTGGCCGCGGGCCGGCTGGCCCGTGCCTTCCGCGATCGGCACCGCGTGCCGTGGGTGCGCACCGCGGTGTGGATCGAGGCCGTGCTCCTCGGCGCGGCCACCGCCGTCGCGTTCACCGCCGGAAGTACGCCGCCGTATCCCGTGATCGCCCTCGTGGCGCTCGCGATGGGGCTGCGCAACGGCACCGTCGGCAAGCTGGCCGTGCCGTCGATGAGCACGACGGTCCTGACCCGGACCCTCGCGGCGCTCGCCGCGGATTCCCGGCTCGCGGGCGGCACCGACCGGCGGGCCGTCCGCCGGAGCGTCGCCGTGGTGGCGATGGTCGCGGGCGCGGTCCCCGGCGCGTGGCTCGTCCTCCACCACGGGATCGGCTGGCCGCTGCTCCTGACCACGCTGATCGTCGCCGCGACGGCTCTCGCGTACCGTGAGCACGACTGAATCCCTGCCGCCGCACCCTCGACGCGGTCCAAAAACGCCGGTGGGCCCCGCCGCGACGGGGGAGACACGGCGGGACCCACCCATCGAGTGCCCGCTGAGAACGCCCTCACACCCCCGTGTCGTGTCCGAGTGCGAGCCCACCGCCCGACGCCCCCCGCCGGACCCTCCGGACCGCCCCCGCCCCAGGCCCCCGTCGTGGCTCCCCCAGCGTCCCGAACCTCGCGTGTGAGGGCCGAAAACAGCGGTCACTTTTCCGTCGTGGTCGCGTCTTCCCGCACGCCTTTCGTCTGATTGACGCTGTTGTTCGGCAGGAGTAGGAAACCAGTATCGCCCACACCCGTCCGGCGATGGTCAATTCAGGAGGGAAGCCCATGACCATCGATCAAAAGCAGTTGCTGCAAGGGATTTACGACGCGATCTTCGACGCACTCACCACCACCCCTTCCGGAATCGGCGGCGGTCAGCCCATTTTACGGCGGGCTCAGACTTATATGTCGCTGCAACTTCCTGGAAATCCCGTGGACGCGGCGCAGTTCGCGAACCCGTGGTCGCCGAACAATCCGAACGGTTCCGTCGCGGCGAGCGAGAACTTCGCGACCCTGGTCGACCCCGTCCCCTTGCTGACACCGGCCTATGCGGTCGGCGGCGTCAGCACCGACAACGTCTACGGCGAGATCGTCCGCGCGAACGTGAACCCGCCACCGGCGGACCCCGAGGGACAGAAGGCCTACGAGAAGGCGTTCAATCTGCTGTTCGTGGACGGGCAGGACTTCGACCAGGACGGTCTTCCCGTCACGGTGAAGGTCGACTCACCGCTGTACCGCAACTACAAGAACAAGATGCAGCTGTACAACGCCGCCCTGCTCAGCTACACGACCAACTTCCTCCAGTACGACCTGAGCAAACCGGAGGACCAGCGGAAGTGGGCGATCCTGGCGCCGGTGCTCAGGGCACCCGTCGACTTGGCCTACCAGGACCTCCAGGCAGCCAGCCCCGGCGTGGTGGAGAGCGCCCTCGCCACCCTGGGACAGCACCAGCAGTCGAGCCTTGCGGGCATCTTCTCCCGCGCCCGGCAGACGTATCTGCAGACCAGGCGAGGCAGCCTCGTCGACGCCAACATCTTCTGGCACCTGTGCGAGGCCTTCCCCGGCAACTGGTTCGCCGAATCGGCCGCCGCGAACTTCACGGCACTGACGCTGAGCTCCAACAGGCTCCGCATCAACGAGGAATCGCGATTCTCCCGCTATGGAGCGGGCGGCGGGATCAATCTCGGTCTGTGGCGGGTCGGCGCGGCCGGTTCCACGGAAAGGACCCAGTACAGCCTCCACACCGAGACATCGAACATGAACATCTCGTTCCGTTTCGGCCGGATTGAAATACGCCGCCGCTGGCTGGACACTTCTCTCACCTCCTTGCGCGGCTGGAGCACGGCAGGCCGTCGCCCGGGCGACTATTCGACCGGCGAGATCAGCGACAAGAATGAGGGAATCTTCTCCCTGCTGCCGACGGCATTCATCGTGGCAAGGGACATCAAGATAAGCGCGGACTGGGGTACGACCGACCTCCAGCGGGCCACACAGGCCACGTCGATCCGCAGCAGCGTCGGAATAGGTCCTTTCTCCCTCTCGGGCAGTTACCAGAACAGCTCGTCGACCCGTCGATTCGCGTCGTCCTTCGACGGCACGACCCTCACGGTCCCCGGCGTCCAGATCGTCGCCTGGCTGAGCAGTCTGGTTCCCTTCTCGCCGCCGACCGACGGCCCGCCCTCGGCCAGGGCGGAGCAGTTGGCGCTGGCGGCGGCCAGGCAGCCGGCCCGCACCAACGTGTACGCCATCCCGTGGCTGGAGTCCGTGGGCGGCGACGGCGGACACACCGCCGGCCAGGGTGCCTCGCCCGCTTCGGGCACGGGCGCCGAAGGCGCACGGGAGGATGCGCCCGAGTCGACGGACGCCACGGCGGCGCCTCCTCCGGACGCCCCCGACAGCCAGTTCATCTCCGTGGAGTCGTGAGTGCCAGCGACATCGTGAGCACCGGCGCCGGCCCGTCGGCGACCCGCTCGCACTGACCGCAAGGCCGCCGAGGCCTTGCGGTCAGCTCACGTTCAGGTGACGTCCGCGCCGGTGATCACCGGGCCGGAGCGCTCCCTGATCGTCTGCACGATCGCCGAGAAGTCGCGCTCCGCCCCGCCGTCCGCGGCGAACTCCTCGTACAGTTCGGCCGCGCGCAGGCCCAGCGCGGCGTCCACGCCGGTCGCGCGTGCCGCCCCGGCGGCCAGGCCGAGGTCCTTCGCCATGAGGGCGGCCGCGAAGCCCGGTCGGTATTCGCGGTTGGCCGGGCTCGCGGGGACCGGGCCCGGCACCGGGCAGTTGGAGGTGAGCGCCCAGCACTGGCCGGACGCGGTGGAGGCCACGTCGAAGAGGGCCTGCGCGGTCAGGCCCAGGCGTTCGCCGAGTACGAAGGCCTCGCTCACGGCGACCATCGAGACGCCGAGGATCATGTTGTTGCAGATCTTCGCCGCCTGCCCGGCGCCCGCGTCCCCGCAGTGCACGGCCCGCTTCCCCATCACGGCCAGCAGGGGTTCGGCCTGCGCGAACTCCGCCGCGCCGCCGCCCACCATGAAGGTCAGGGTGCCGGCCTCGGCTCCGACCACGCCGCCGGAGACCGGCGCGTCGAGCCCCCGGTGGCCGGCGGCGGTCACCGCCTCGTGCGCGGCGCGGGCATCCGCGACGTCGATGGTGGAGCAGTCGAGGAACAGCGTGCCCGGAGCCGCCGCCGTGAGCAGCCCCCCGTCCCGGTAGAGCGCGAGGACGTGGCGTCCGGCGGGCAGCATGGTGACGACCACGTCGGCGTCCGCCACGGCTTCGACGGCCGAGGCGGCGGGCAGCACTCCCCTCGCCGCCGCGGCGGCCAGCGCGCCGGACGCCAGGTCGTGGCCGATCACGCGGTGCCCGGCGGCGGCCAGGTTCGCGGCCATCGGACCACCCATGTTGCCGAGTCCGACAAAGGCGACGGTCCTCGCCTCGGCCGACTCGGCAGACGCAACTGCCTCGGCTGTCTCGACTGACTCGGCGAGCCCTGCACCCTTGGCCCCGCTCACCACGCCACCTCCTGCGTCACGGCCCCGCCGTTCAGGGCCAGTTCACGGCCCCCGAGCGGCGCGAAGAAACGTGCGACGTCGTCCGCGGCCACCTCGGCGAGCGTGCCGGGGCTCCAGCGCGGCGTGCGGTCCTTGTCGATGACCTGGGCGCGGATGCCCTCCGCGAGGTCGTACGAGGTCAGGGCCGCACACGAGACGCGGTACTCCTGGTCGAGGACGGCTTCCAGCGAGCCGAGGCCGCGTGCGCGCCGCAGCGCCTCCAGGGTCACTTTGAGCGCGGTGGGCGAGCGCCCGAGCAGGGTCTCCGCCGCCTCCTTCGCCGCGCGCGAACCGTCCGCGTGGAGCCGGTCGACGATCTCCTCGACGGTGTCGGCGGCATAGCAGTGGTCGATCCACTCGCGCTCGTCGGCCAGGTGAGCGGGCGGCGCGTCCTGGACGTATCGCGGGAGGACGTCTCGTACGGGCGCCTCGGCGAGGTCCGCGATCAGCCGGGGCAGGGCCGACGACGGTACGAAGTGGTCGGCGAGGCCGCACCTGAGCGCGTCCCCGGCCGTCAACTGCGCCCCGGTGAGGGCGATATGAGCACCGAGCCCGCCGGGCGCGAGGCCAAGCAGATAGGTGCCGCCGACGTCGGGCACGAAGCCGATGCCGGTCTCCGGCATCGCCACGCGGGAGCGTTCGGTGACCACGCGCACCTCCGCATGGGCCGAGACGCCGACACCGCCGCCCATCACGATGCCGTCCATGACGGCCACGAACGGCTTCGGGAAGCGCGCGATGCGGGCGTCGAGGCGGTACTCGTCACGCCAGAAGTCCCGCGTCGCCTCTCCGTCACCGGTCGTCACGTCCTCGTGGATGGACCGGATGTCCCCGCCCGCGCACAGGCCGCGCTCCCCCGCTCCGGTGAGGACGACGGTGTCCACCGCGGGGTCCCGTTCCCAGTCGGTGAGTGCCTGGTCGATGCGGCGCACCATGGTGTGGGTGAGGGCGTTGAGGGCCTTGGGGCGGTTGAGGACCACATGGGCCGCGCGGCCTTCGACGCGCAGCAGCACGGAGTCGAGCAGCACGGAGTCGTCCGCCGCGCTCATCGGACGGCCTCGGTCAGGCCGCGGGCCACGATCAGGCGCATGATCTCGTTGGTTCCTTCCAGGATCTGGTGGACCCGCAGGTCACGGACGATCTTCTCGATGCCGTACTCGCTCAAGTAGCCGTAGCCGCCGTGGAGTTGGAGCGCCCGGTCGGCCACGGAGTAGCCGGTGTCCGTGGCGAACCGCTTGGCCATGGCGCAGAGCTGCGGGGCCCGAGCGTCGTCCCTGTCGAGGGCGTCGGCCGCCTGACGCACCAGCGCGCGGGCGGCCGACAGCTCGGTGGCCATGTCGGCGAGCCGGAACCGCAGCGCCTGGGCGTCCAGGAGCGAGGCGCCGAACGCCTCGCGGTCGGCGAGGTAGGCCACGCTGCGGTGCAGTGCGCTCTGGGCGCCGCCCAGGGAGCAGGCCGCGATGCCGAGGCGTCCGCCGTTGAGGCCGGACATGGCGATGCGGAAGCCGTCCCCCTCGGCGCCGAGCCGCCGGCCGGCGGGGACGCGGACGCCGTCGAGGAGCACCTGGCGGGTCGGCTGGGCGTTCCAGCCCATCTTGCGTTCGTCGGCGCCGAAGGAGAGGCCGGGGTCGTCCCGTTCGACGACGAACGCGGAGATGCCGCCGGGCCCCTCCTCGCCGGTGCGGGCCATGACGACGTACACGTCCGAGGCGCCCGCTCCGGAGATGAACTGCTTGACGCCGGTCAGGACGTAGCCCCCGCCGTGGCGTTCGGCCCGCGTCCGCAGGGCCGCCGCGTCCGATCCGGCACCGGGTTCGGTGAGGCAGTAGCTGCCCAGGGACGCGGCCGTGCACAGGTCCGGCAGCCAGCGGGCGCGCTGGTCCTGGTCGCCGTACCGGTCGATCATCCAGGCGACCATGTTGTGGATGGAGAGGTAGCCCGCGATGGAGGGGCAGCCGGTGGCCAGCGCCTCGAACACGAGGGTTCCGTCGGTGCGGCCGAGCCCGGAACCGCCGTGCTCCTCGCGTACGTAGACTCCGCCGAGGCCCAGTTCGGCGGCCTTGCGCAGGACGTCCACGGGGAAGTGTTTGTCGCGGTCCCAGGCGACGGCGTGCGGCGCCAGATACGTATCGGCGAAGTCGAGTGTGACCTCGGCCAGTGCGAGCTGGTCCTTGGTGAGGGTGGTGGCCATCGATGTCATCGCCGTCATCCCATCGTCGGGATGGTGAAGCTCGCACCCTCCCTGGCCCCGGAGGGCCAGCGCGAGGTGACGGTCTTCGTACGGGTGTAGAAGCGGACGGCGTCGGGGCCGTGCTGGTTGAGGTCGCCGAAGCCGGACCGCTTCCAGCCTCCGAAGGTGTGGTACGCCACCGGTACGGGGATCGGCACGTTGATCCCGACCATGCCGGCGCCGACGCGGCGGGTGAAGTCGCGGGCGGTGTCGCCGTCCCTGGTGAAGAGGGCCACGCCGTTGCCGTAGGGGTGTTCGGTGGGCAGGCGCAGAGCGGTCTCGTAGTCGGCCGCGCGGACCACGCACAGCACCGGGCCGAAGATCTCCTCGCGGTAGATCCGCATGCGCGGCGAGACGCGGTCGAAGAGCGTGGCTCCGGCGAAGAAGCCGTTCTCGTGGCCAGGGAGGGTGAAGTCCCTCCCGTCCACGATCAGTTCGGCCCCTTCGTTGACGCCGATGTCCACGTAACGGCGGACCCGGTCGAGAGCGTCTCGGCTCACCAGCGGGCCGAAGTCGGCCCCGGGGTCGTCGGAGGGGCCGATGCGCAGGTCGGCGACGCGTTCCTTGAGCCGGGCGACGAGCGCGTCGGCGGTCTCCTCGCCCACGGGGACGGCGACCGCGATGGCCATGCAGCGCTCCCCCGCCGAGCCGTACCCGGCGCCGACGAGGGCGTCGACGGCCTGGTCGAGGTCGGCGTCCGGCATGACGATCATGTGGTTCTTGGCGCCGCCGAAGCACTGGGCGCGTTTGCCGTGCGCGGCGGCGGTGGCGTAGATGTGCGCGGCGATCGGCGTGGACCCGACGAAGCCGAGCGCCTGGACCCGGGGGTCCTCCAGGAGGGTGTCGACGGTCTCCTTGCCTCCGTTGACGACGTTCAGGACACCGGGCGGCAGACCCGCCTCCAGGAACAGTTCGGCGAGCCTGAGCGGGACGGAGGGCGCGCGTTCGGACGGCTTGAGGACGAAGGAGTTGCCGCAGGCGAGCGCGGGGGCCGCCTTCCACAGCGGGATCATGGCGGGGAAGTTGAACGGGGTGATCCCTGCGGTGACGCCGAGGGGCACCCGCAGGGAGTGCACGTCGATGCCGGTACCGGCGTTGTCGGTGAACTCGCCCTTGAGGAGGTGCGGGATGCCCGCGGCGAACTCGACTACTTCGAGGCCGCGTTGCAGGTCACCGTGGGCGTCGGAGACCGTCTTGCCGTGCTCGCTGGAGAGCAGCCGGGCCAGGGACTCCCGCTCCTCGTCGACGAGTTGGAGGAAACGCAGCATGACGCGGGCGCGCCGCTGCGGGTTCCACTCCCCCCACGCACGCTGCGCGGACTCGGCGTCGGCGATCGCCGCGACCGTCTCGTCACGCCCGGCCAGCGGCACATGTGCCTGTACAAAGCCGGTGTTGGGGTCGTACACGTCGGCGAAGAGCCCGGACGCCCCGCGCACGTGTTTGCCGCCGATGAAATGTGTCAGTTCACGGACCATGAGAGCCTGCTCTCGTCAGGTGAGTCCGGGGATGGCACGGCAGGCCGTCGGCGCCACCGGGTGCGGTGGGCGGGCGGTTCTGACGTGGGACGCGAAGGCCTAAGAGCCGTCGTGGAGTCGGGCGTCGACAGGGGTCGCCGCTCGCTTCGCCGGATCACCTGGGTCGTGGTCACGGACCGGTGCCATGCGTGTCTGCTCCATCCTCGTGGACAACACGGAACACCCCGCGGCCGGTATCCTGACTCCCGGATCAGCGCGCGTTCTCCCGCCTTCCCGACGGGACGTGCTCCGTCAGTGGCGTATCGCTCGGCGAGAACGCACTCCCCGGTCACAGTGGCGGGACCGCGCCGGATTCACACCGGCTTCCCTGCACCGCGGGCTCTGGTCACGAACATATAGTTGGACGTCCTAGTAAGTCCACCCCGTCCGGCGAGTCGGCGTCCGCGCGATCACTCGCCGTCCTTCAGCTTCACGATCCTGCCGTCCTTGTCGAGCGTGTGATCGTTCCAGTACGTGTCCCACTTGTCCCCGACATGCTCGGGGACCTTCCCCTGCGGGTAGCGGGCATAGCCCTTGGGCGGCTCCTCCCCGTCGGGCTGGCACGCCGACCCGCTGCCACCCACCCGCAGGACGGGATACTCGCCGCCGCCGCAGATCGCGTCCTCCGTGGAACAGGCGGAGAGCACGCCACCCACCGCACCAGCCAGCGCGAGTCCCACCGCGACCCGCGCCACACGGCCGCCGATCGCTCGCGGGGCGGTACGAACTCGGATCTTCCTGGCCACTGTCGGCTCCTTCATGTCGGCTCGTCGCACGTTGCCACACCAGCTTGCGCGAGCCGTGGCTCCCGATCATGAGTACGGGTACTCAAAGAGGAGCGGCCCCTCGGTCACCCGCACGGGAAGCCGCACCCGTACGTCAGGACAGGGTGCCGACCACGTCGCGCACCTGACCGGCGACCGATTCGGGGAGCGGCGCGTAGTGCAGGCCGGACAGGTCCTTCTGGCCCGCCTCACTCGCCGTGTACGTCAGGAACGACTTGAGGGCGGGCAGCGTCTCCTCGTGGTTTCCCTTGTCGCAGACGATCTCGTAGGTCACCTGGACGATCGGGTACGCACCCGGATGCGCGGCGCCGTAGCGGAACTTCAGCTTCATGTCCCGGCCCTTGCCCGCGACGCGCGCCTGCGCGATTCCGGCCGACGCCGTCGTCGGCGTCGGTGCGACCGGGGCGGGCGCGCCCGTGTCGATGCTCACGGTCTTGATCCGCCGGTCCCGCGCGAAGGACAGCTCGAAGTAGCCGATGGCACCGAACCCCGAGGTCACCTCCGATGCCACGCCGCTGGACCCGCTCGCGGAGGCGCCGCCCCCGCCCTGCCAGGCCTTGCCGACCGGGTGGGCCCAGGCGGCGGGCGCCGCGCCCGCGAGGTAGGCCTGGAAGTTCTGGGTGGTGCCGGAGTCGTCCGACCGGTGCACGGGGCGGACCGGCATGGACGGCAGATCGGCGTCGGGGTTGAGGCGCCGGATCGCCGGATCGTCCCATGAGGTGATCTTCCGGTCGAAGATTCCGGCGAGGGTCGGGGCGTCCAGGACGAGGTCCTCCACGCCCGGCAGGTCGTACCCGATCGCGATGGGCCCGCCGACCATGGGCAGGTCGATCGCGCGCCCGCCCCGGCAGACGTCCTTCGAGCGCTCGACCTCCTCGGGCTTCAGCGCGCTGTCGGAGCCGCCGAACGCCGTCGCGCCCCGCAGGAACTGCGCGCCGCCCGCCCCCGACCCGATCGGGTTGTACGCGATCCGCACGCCCGGGCACGCGCGCTGGTACTGCTTGATCCAGTACTTCATGGCGTTCTGCTGGGCGCTCGACCCCGTACCCGGAACCTTGCCGGTGTCGGCGCAGTCGATCCCCGCGACGGCGGAGGAACGCGCGGCGCCCCGCTCGTCGCCGTCCCCGTCGTCACCCCCGATGCCCGCGACTCCGCATCCCGCGAGGGAGAGCGAGAGCAGAACGGTGAGGCAGACCGCCGCGTGCGCTCTGCCTCCTTGGTACGTACGTCCTGGACGTGGGCGTTGCAACGTTGTCCCCTCGGGGTACCGCGACATGGGTCTCGACCGGCCGTGCGTCTCGACCGGCTGTCTGTTCCGACCGACTCCGGGCCGGACCTCAGATGTTCGCCGATCCGCGGCAGCGGCGGGTGAAGCAAGGGCGAACATCGAGCGACGTGCTGCGATACGGGAATCGAGCGGTAGGCAGGCATGTACGCACGGTGTTCGGGGGGGGGCGAGGGCCCGGAGAGGGGGCAGAGCCTCTCACCGGTCGTCCCCCGGAGCATGTCCTAAACTCCGCCCCATGAAGAGCACGCCCGCTGCCGTCGCCGAGGACCTGGCCCCGACCGGCGTGCTCCGAGCGTCCATCAATCTGGGCAACCCCATCCTCGCCCAGGGCACTTCGGCCGCTCCCTCCGGCATCACCGTCGACATCGCGCGCGAGATCGGTGCCCGCCTCGGCGTCCCCGTGGAACTCCGCTGCTTCGACGCCGCACGCAAGTCGTACGAAGCCATGGCGGAGGGCCGGGCCGACCTCTGCTTCCTCGCCGTCGAGCCGGCCCGTGAGGCCGAGGTCGCCTTCACCGCCCCGTACGTGGTGATCGAGGGCGTGTACGCCGTCCCCCGGGAATCGCCCTTCACCGCGGCGGCCGACGTCGACCGGGCGGGGGTGCGGATCGGGGTGAAACGGGGCTCCGCCTACGACCTGTTCCTCTCCCGCACGCTGCGGCACGCGAGCGTCGTACGCGGCGACGAGGGAGTCGACGTGTTCCGCGCCGAGGGCCTGGAGGTCGCGGCGGGCATCAGGCAGCCGCTGACCGCGTACGTGGCGGACCACCCCGAACTGCGGCTGATCGAGGACCGGTTCATGCAGATCCGGCAGGCGGTCGGCACGACACGGGACCGCGCGTCCGGGACGGTCGAGTTCCTCCGCGACCTCGTCGAGGAGCTCAAGGCCACGGGGTTCGTCGCCGCTTCGCTGCGGCGCTCCGGACAGAACGAGTCGCCGGCCGCCCCGCCCGGGTAGTTCGCCCCTCCCCGATCAGAACGGTCCGCTCCTCCTCACAGCGGTCCCGACCCGAGGAGCTGCCCGCCGTCGACGACGAGCGTCTCGCCGGTGATCCAGCGTGCGCCGTCACCGGCGAGGAACGCCACGGCCTCACCCAGGTCCTCGGGTTCGCCGATGCGGCCCAGCGGAGTGGCCGCGGCGACCCGCGCCTCGTTCTCCTGCCAGAGCGCCTCGGCGAGCCGGGTGCGCACGACGCCGGGAGCGATGGCGTTCACGCGGACCTTCGGGCCGAGTTCCAGGGCGAGTTGCTTGGTGAGGTGGATGAGCGCGGCCTTGGACACGTGGTAGATCCCGACGTCCTGAGCCACCGAAAGCCCGCCGATCGAGGCGGTGTTGACGATCGAGCCGCCGTGCTCCCCCATCCACGCCTTCACCGCGAGCGACGTCCACAGGATCGGCGCCCACAGATTGACGTCCATCGTCTTGGCGAAGCGCCCGTGGTCCTGGTCGATGACCGGCCCGTACGCGGGGTTCGTACCGGCGTTGTTCACCAGGATGTCCAGGCGTCCGTACGTCGCCACGGTGTGGTCGACGCAGGCGCGAGCGGCGGCTTCGTCGGTGGCGTGGGCGCCGAACCCGGCCACGGCGCCGCCGAGTTCACGAGCCGCCTCCTCGGCGCGTTCCGCGCTGCGCGAGGTGATCACGACCTGGGCGCCCCGGTCGCGCAGGGCCGCGGCCGCCGCGAGGCCGATGCCCCGCGACGCGCCCGTGACGACGGCGACCTTCCCGTCGAGCGGGCCGCTCATCGCGCGCTCCGCTCGGCCTCGCGGCGCCGCAGCTCGCGCACGGCGATGGTGCGCTTGTGCACCTCGTCGGGGCCGTCGGCGAGGCGCAGGGTGCGCAGATGGGCGTACATGCTCGCGAGCGGGAAGTCGTCGCTCACACCGGCGCCGCCGTGCACCTGGATCGCGCGGTCGACGACCTTGAGGGCGACCTCGGGCGCCGCGACCTTGATCGCGGCGATCTCCGTGCGGGCCTCCTTGTTGCCGACGGTGTCCATGAGATGTGCGGCCTTGAGGGTCAGCAGGCGGGCCATGTCGATCTCGACACGGGACTCGGCGATCCAGTCCTGGATGTTGGCCCGGTCGGACAGGGGCGCGCCGAAGGTCGTACGCGACTGCGCACGGTCGATCATCAGGTCGAGGGCGCGCTCCGCCATGCCGATCGTGCGCATGCAGTGGTGGATGCGGCCGGGGCCGAGCCGGGCCTGACTGATCATGAAGCCGTCGCCCTCGCCCGCGAGCAGAGCGGTGCGCGGGACGCGGACGTCCTCGAAGAGCACCTCCGCGTGGCCCTCGCGGTCCTGGTAGCCGAAGACGGGCAGGCCCCGCAGGACGGTGACGCCGGGGGTGTCGAGCGGGACGACCATCATGCTCTGCTGCCGGTAGCTCGGCCCATCGGGGTCCGTCTTGCCCATGACGATGAGCACGCGGCAGTTCCTGTGCAGGGCGTTCGAGGTCCACCACTTGCGGCCGTTGAGAACGTACTCGTCGCCGTCGCGGACCATCCGCATCTCGATGTTGCGGGCGTCGGAGCTGGCGACCGCGGGTTCGGTCATCGCGAACGCGGAGGCGATCTCACCCGCGAGCAGCGGCCTCAGCCACTTCTCCTTGTGCTCGTCGGTGCCGAAGAGGGTGAGGACCTCCATGTTGCCGGTGTCCGGCGCGTTGCAGTTGGTGGCCTCGGGGGCGAGGTGCGCGCTGCGGCCCATGATCTCGGCGAGTGTCGCGTACTCCAGGTTGGTCAGGCCGGGGCCCCACTCGGGGTGGGGGTGGAAGAGATTCCACAGGCCCTGCCGCCTCGCCTCGGCCTTGAGCTCTTCGAGGACCGGCGGGTGGAAGTGCGGGTCGCCCGACTCCGCCATCTGCGCCTCGTACACCGCCTCGGCGGGGTAGACGTGCTCGTCCATATAGGCGAGCAGCCGCTCCTGGTACTCCTTGGCCCTGTCGCTCACGTCGAACACGGGTCGTCCTCCACGGTCCTGGTCGGGAACTGAGTCTGCAAACCGAGTCTGGAAGTCTGGCCCGGGGCACGCCCGGGTGGATACACCACCGGCTCCTGCGGGCCGTGTCACGGGCGGGCGTCAGGTGCGGGGCGCGGGGCCGAGGAGCCGTGCCAGCTCGGCCGCCGTCGTGGCGGCGTCGCGGTGCACGATTCCGGCGATGCCGAGCCGCTGGGCGGCCACGATGTTCTGGGGCAGGTCGTCGACGAGGACCGTCTCCTCGGGCCGCGCGCCGAGCCGCTCGCAGGCGATGGCGTACGCCCGCCGCGAGGGCTTGCGCACCCCGATCTCGCCCGACACCGTCACGGCGTCGAACATGCCGGCGAGGTCGAAGCCCGCGTAGCAGGCGTCGCCGAGGGAGTTGGAGAGAAGCCCGGCCCGGTGTCCGTCGGCCCGCACCTTCGCCACCAGAGCGATCATGTCGGAGTCCGGGCTCAGCCGCGCCTGGATACGGCTCACCAGGCCCGGCCCTTCGACCACCACCCCGTGCGCCCGCAGCCGCGCCGCGAAGCAGTCATCGAAGTCCCGTTCCCCGATGCGCCCTTCCTCGTGCGCCACGAGCAGCGCACCGCACGCGTCGTCCTCGGAGAGCATCCTGAGCAACAGCCGCGGGTCGTCGGCCAGTTCTCCGCCGATGGCCTCGAAGGCGGCGACGACGCTCGTGGTGAGCACCCCGCCGAAGTCGAACAGGACCGCACCGCGCGTCCGCACGTCGCTCATCGCACCGCACCTTCACTCGCCTCGGGTCCCGTCAACGTATTTGAATCCGGGTTCAAGTTCAAGAGTCGTCGGCCCTCGGCTTCCCGCACCCGCTCCGGTACCTTTGAACCCAATGTCGAGTTCAGTACACGCGACAGGGGAGGTCCGCACATGAGCACTCACATCTCGGTCGCCGACTGGGAGCGCGTCGCGACGCGCGAGGTCACCGTCGGCGACGTCACCCTCAGAGTCTTCGACCACGGCGAGGGGCGGCCGGGCCGGCCCCCGGTGGTGCTGTGCCACGGCTTTCCCGAGCTGGCGTTCTCCTGGCGTCATCAGCTCTTCGCGCTGGCGGAGGCCGGGTACCGCGTCCTGGTCCCCGACATGCGGGGCTACGGCGGGAGCTCACGGCCCGCCGACGCCGACGCGTACGACATCCTGACGCTCTGCGGCGACCTGATCGCGGTCGTCGACGACGTGGGCGCGCGGGACGCGATCTTCATCGGGCACGACTGGGGCGCGGCCGTGGTGTGGCAGTTGGCCCTGGCTCACCCGGAGCGGGTGCGCGCGGTGGCCGGGATGAGCGTGCCGGTGACGATGCGGGCGCCCGCGGCTCCGGTGCCGATCCTGCGCGAGCGGCTCGGCGACGACTTCTACATGGTGTGGTTCCAGGAGCCGGGCGTCGCGGACGCGGCCCTGCGCCAGGACGTGCGCAGGACCCTCGTCACGAAGGAGATCTACTCCCCCGCGTGGGCCGCCCGGACCGAACGCGCCGAGGGCGAGCTGTCACCGCCCCCGTGGCTCGACGACGACGAACTCGCCTACTACGTGGACACGTTCGAGCGGACCGGCTTCACCGGCGGCCTCAACTACTACCGCAACCTGGACCGCAACTGGGCCCTCACCGAGCACCTGGCCGACCGCCGCATCACCCGTCCCGCACTGTTCATCACCGGCTCCAAGGACGTCGTCGCGCAGTTCATGCCCGCGAAGGACCTCGACCGGATGCTGACCGATCAGCGCGGAAACATCGTGCTCGACGGCGCGGGCCACTGGATTCAGCAGGAGCGGCCCGACGAGGTGAACGCCGCTCTCCTGAAGTTCCTCTCCGAACTCGGCTGATAACATCCGCTGCCCATCGATACGTACGGAACCGATGCGCCCAGACCGACGCGTACAGGTTCGAACTCCGGCGAATGGATCGCAGTGGCTGCCCAGGCCCCGGCCGCGGACGGCGGCCAGAAGCAACCGATCACTCCTCGCAGCGCTCGCGGCCTCAGAACGCGCAATGCCCTGATCGCCGCCGCCCGCGAGGTGTTCGAACGCGACGGCTATCTGGACGCCCGCATCACGGACATCTCCAAGGCGGCACACGTCGCCTCCGGGTCGTTCTACACGTATTTCAACAGCAAGGACGAGATCTTCCAGGCGCTGGTCGAGCAGGTGCAGGAGGAGATGCTCCACCCGCACCTGCGCGAGCGCACCGGCATCACCGATCCCCGTGAGCTCATCGACGCCTCGAACCGCGAATACCTGCGCGCGTACAAGAAGAACGCACGCCTGATGGCGCTGTTCGAGCAAGTCGCCCAGGTCGACGAGCAGTTCATGGCCCTGCGCATCGAGCGCGGCAACGCCTTCGCCCGCCGCAACGCCAAGCTCATCCGGACCCTCCAGGAGAACGGCCAGGCCGACACGAGCCTGGACCCGCTGATCACCGCGCACGCCCTGTCCGTGATGGTGAGCCGCATGGCCTACATGGTGTTCGTGCTCGGGCAGCGCATTCCGTACGAGCGGCTCGTCACGACGCTGAACACCATCTGGGAGAACGGACTGCGGCTGACGGACCCCCCGGCGAGGACCTGACCGGGGGATCTGCCCGCGCACCACGGTCACCGGGCGAGTAAGGGTTGTTGTGCACAAGGTCCTTACATCAGGGTGATCGTCATGCGAGAGCCCACCGAACAACTCACCCTGCGCCGCGAACAAGCCACCCCTCTGCGCCCCGACGTCCGCCGGGCGGTGGAGGCCGACCTTCCCGAACTCGTGCGCCTGCGGGCGCTGCTCTTCGAGACCCTCGGCGGAGAGTACTTCAACCCCTCGCCGGAGGAGGACGGATGGCGCCGCAACCTCGCCTCTGTCCTGCGGGACCAGCTGACGGCGGACGCCGCGCGCATCCTCGTCGTGGACGGTGAACACGGCCTCGCCGCCTGCGGCATCGGCACCGTCGAGCAGTGGTTCCCCGGCCCGCACAACCCCAACGGCCGGGTCGGCCATGTGATCGGCGTGGTCACCGACCCCGCGTACCGGCGGCGCGGCCACAGCCGGGCGATCATGCGGGCGCTGCTCGACTGGTTCCGCGCGAGTGAGGCCTCCCGCGTCGATCTGTACGCCTCCCCCGAGGGCGAACCGCTCTACCGGAACCTGGGCTTCGTCGACCACCCCGACCCGGCGCTGTACTGGCGCCCGTGAGCCCCGGGGCATCCATGCCCGACCCATCCATCGGCGAAAGGGATACCGGGCGCCGGGCCTCCGCAGCATGATGAAAGGAGGCGATACGGGGGTGCCGTCATGGCTGTTCGCGCTGGTTCGGGTGGCGTGCGGGTTCCGATGTGGGCGTATGCCGTCGTCGGGTTCGTGCTGGTGGTGGGGCTGTTCTTCGGGATAAGAGGAGTGGCGTCGCCCGGCGGCGGAGCGCGGAGTGGCGGAGGCGACTCGGGGTCTCTGGACGGGGGCACGGGGACGGACACCGGTGGCGGTGACACGGGGGCCGCGGGGGGTGGCGGGGACCCGGGGAGCGGCACGACGAGCGGGTCTTCGGGTGGGGCTCCGAGCGGGTCGGACGGGTCTTCAAGTGGGTCGGGCGGGTCTTCGAGCGGCGCCTGGCAGACCGGTGGCGGGGACGGAGGGAAGGACCGGGACCGGGGCAGCGTCGGGGGCGGCGGCGGTGGGGACCACGGAGGCGGGCAGCCACCCAGCTGGCTGCCGTGGGGGCCCAAGTCGCCCAACACGGACGAGGCGTTCGAGCCCGACAGTCTGTACGACCTGCTCCAGCAGGGCGAGTGCCAACAGGCGTACGACAGCGCGACCGCCTCCCACAGAGGGAATGACAACTCGGCGACCTCCGCGTCCTGGAAGGTCATCGAGGGGCTTGCCGGGATCTGCAAGGCAGCTCACGGTGAGAGCGGCGGACTCACCATCGCGACCAGGGCCGAGGCCGGGCTGCGTGCGGCCGGGTACCGCCCCGGGAGCACCGCGTACCTGTGCAAGGACGGCGACGCCTACGCGATCCTGCAGCGCTTCGTCGCCTACTACACGCGGCACCCCGCCGAGCACGTGGCGCTGCGGGCCGCTCCCCCGGGCACCGCGGCCTGCGGCAATCAGATCGCCGCCAAACGGACGAGGATCACGCCCGGCGACACACTCGGCGTCTACGGCACCTGGCCGGACGCGCCGGACACCGTGGAACTGCGCGCCGCGGAACTGCCGGCGCCGCTCGTCCTGCGGCCCTTCGGCGACGCGGACGACAGGGCGAGGTGCTGCAAGGACGGGACCGTCGCCGTGGACCTGCCGGGGCCCGACGGCTACGGCGGCCGGCGTCCGACAGTGATCGACGTGACGCTCGTGACGAAGAACGGCGTCAGGGTCGCGAAGCCGGCGGCGTTCACGCTCGACTGGAGCGGCACCCCACCGCAGCCTCCGTCCTCGTCCTCGACCAGGTCCTCGTCCCCGTCGCCTTCGCTGTCGGCCCGCGCACCCGGCCCGAGCGGCACGCTCACCCGATGAACGAGCCGCCGGAACCGGAGCCTGATCCGGTCCCCGGGCCGGAACCGGGCGCCGACCCGGAACCGGCACCGGCCCCGGACCCCGAACCGGACCCCGAACCCCAAAGCCCCACCCCGTCCCCCGTCCCCACCCCCGCCGACCCCAGAGTCGGCTGGGTGGAGATCGTCGGCGCCATCGGGTCCCTCGTCACCCTGCTGACCGCGGTCCTCTTCTACTTCGGCTGGGCGAGCACCGACGCCGAGACCAGGGCACTGGGGCTGCGCGACACCGTGTTCCACTTCTCCACCAGCGACTATCTGTTGCGCAGCGTCAGCGCGCTCTATCTTCCCGCCTGGCTGGCCGCGGGCGCCGCGCTCGGCGTGCTCGGGCTGCTCCGCTGGGCGGCGGGCGAACCGGAACGACTCGACCGCGCCGTGCGGGTGCTGCGGTTCGCCTGGGCCGTGCCCGTCGTCCTCGTACCGCTGTATCCGCTCAGCCCGTGGGTGTTCGACCTGCTGCTGCCGCTCACCGCGATCGGCGGCTTCGCGCTCAACGCGTACGCCCGCACCCGCACGCGCCGGGACCTGCGGCTCTGGGGGCTCACGCTGTTCGTCTGTGTCCTGTCTCTGTTCTGGGCCGTGTCGGCGTACGCGGCGATCGCGGGCCGCGGCCGCGCGGACCTGACCGAGCGCACCCTCCGGAACGAATTCCCCGCGGTCGTCGTCTTCAGCGAGAAGGACTTGATGATCCGGGGCGGCGGCAGCTGTTTCCGGCGCGTCACCGACAAGGGCAGTGCGTACGCGTACGAGTACGCCGGTCTGCGCCTGTTCCACGTCTCCGGAGACCGCATCTTCCTCGTCCCACGGAACTGGTCCCCCGGGGACGGCACGCTCTACGTCCTCGAAGAGGGGGCGGGTCAGCGCGTCGACCTGCTCAGCGGGGCCGGTCGCCGGGCACGGGAATGCCGGGGCTAGGGCCGCTCGTCCGGATCGGCGGACGGCGCCTTGCGACCCGGAGCAGCAGAATGACCGAGCACACCGCGGCGAACGCGCACCACGTCGAGATGTACTCCTGTCGCCACAGCACGACGGACACCGCGGCCCCGCCCGCGACCAGGACGCCGAAGAGGACCAGGCCCCGGTCGCCGGACAGGAGCAGCGAGCCGATGGTGGCGAGGAGGTAACCCGCGATGATCAGGTGCGCCCGCGGCAGTCCCACGGAGTATCCGACCGTGTGCCCGCGGATCTCGGCCGTCACGGTGCGCGTCGCCAGTACGTAAGTGAGCGTCGCCGCCGTCGCGATGCCCGCCGCCATCGGGACGAACAGTCGGCGTCGGGCGCTGGGCGGCGCGGAGCACAGTACGGCCGCCGGTACCCACAGGGGAAGGAGCGGAAGCGCGATGACGGCCCAGGCGACCGTGGCGGGTCCGGTACCGCCGTCGTGGTGCCAGACCGCTGCCTCGATGAGCTGGTGGAGGCCCAGGACGAGCGGCAGCGCGGCCAGCGGCAGGTCACGGGGGCGCCGGGCCGCCAGGGTCACGGAGGCAACCCCCACGGCCGTGATGCCCGCGCCCGCGACGAGGTCGGCCGTCTCGCTCCAGCACATGGCAGCCACAGTACGGTCGCCCCGGCGCGGGAGCGCGTCGGCCGCGCCTTTCGGGGAGTTCCCCCGGGCGCGGGCCCGCTCGCCACTTCCCGCCCTCCGCGTCGGCGAAGCACGCGCCTCACGTGTTCCACCTCACCTTTCCCATCCCCAACACGACGCGCTCCACCGGCGGGTGGCCCCGTATGGTGATCGATACAGCTGGTTCGCCCCGTCCGCCAGGCGGGAGCGTCGCAAGAGGGAACCCGGTGTGAATCCGGGACTGCCCCGCAGCGGTGAGCGGGAACGACCGCCGTCACACGCACTGGGACCGGAGTCCGGTCCTGGGAAGCGACGGCCAGTAGGTGTCCGACCGCCTTCTCCAGGAAGGCGCTGGACCGGCCCGCGAGTCCGAAGACCTGCCCGCTGTCCGTGCGCGCACCATGCGTGCGCGGATATCTCGGTGACCTCGAGGGCGGGTCGGCGTGCACACCGGACGGGCGACCGCGTCGACGACGCGATCCCGACCCGCCAGGTGCTGCCACCCTTCGCGCTCTCGTCCCGTCTCCGGGATCTCAGGGATTCATCTCGCGAAGGAGATCTCCGTGACCACCAAGCCCGCAGCCGCGGCAGCACGGGCCACCGTGTACGGCTACCCCCGCCAGGGTCCCAACCGGGAACTCAAGAAGGCGATCGAGGGCTACTGGAAGGGCCGCGTCACCGCGGACGCCCTCCGGGACGCCGCCGCCGAGCTCCGCCGCTCGAACTGGCGTGAACTCGCCGACGCCGGCATCTGCGAAGTCCCTACCGGCGACTTCTCGTACTACGACCATGTCCTCGACACCAGCGTCATGGTCGGCGCGCTTCCCGAGCGGCACCGTTCCGCGGTCGACGCGGACGCGCTCGACGGCTACTTCGCGATGGCGCGCGGCACCCAGGACGTGGCGCCGCTGGAAATGACGAAGTGGTTCGACACCAACTACCACTACCTGGTGCCCGAGTTGGCGCCCGGGACGGTGTTCAGGGCCGACTCCGCCAAGCAGGTCGGCGAGTTCAAGGAGGCCCGCGCGCTGGGCCTGACGGCGCGGCCCGTCCTCGTCGGCCCGGTCACCTACCTCCTGCTGGCCAAGCCCGCTCCCGGGGTGGCCGCCGACTTCGACCCGCTGACCCTCCTCGACCGCCTCCTGCCGGTGTACGCCGAGGTCCTCGCCGACCTGCGTGCGGCGGGCGCCGACTGGGTACAGCTCGACGAGCCCGCGCTCGTCCAGGACCGGACACCGGCCGAGCTCAACGCGGCCGAACGCGCCTACCGTGACCTCGGCGCCCTCACCGACCGGCCGAAACTCCTTGTCGCCTCGTACTTCGACCGGCTCGGCGACGCCCTTCCCGTGCTCGCCAAGGCCCCGGTCGACGGGCTCGCGCTGGACTTCACCGACGCGGCCGCCGCCAACCTCGACGCGCTCGCGGCCGTCGGCGGGCTGCCCGGCAAGCGGCTGGTGGCGGGCGTCGTCAACGGGCGCAACATCTGGGTCAACGACCTGGAGAAGTCCCTCACCACGCTCGGCACGCTGCTCGGCCTGGCCGACCGGGTCGACGTGGCCGCCTCCTGCTCCCTGCTGCACGTCCCCGTCGACGCGGCCCTCGAACGGGACATCGAGCCGCAGATCCTGCGCTGGCTCGCCTTCGCCCGCCAGAAGACCACCGAGATCGTCACGCTCGCCCGGGGGCTCGCGCAGGGCACCGACACGATCTCCACCCAACTCGCCGCGAACCGCGCCGACCTGGCCTCCCGGGCCGGCTCCCCCATCACCCGTGACCCGGCCGTCCGCGCCCGCACCGGGGCCGTCACGGCGGCCGACGCCCGCCGCTTCCAGCCGTACGCGGAGCGTGCGGCGGCCCAGCGCACCGCCCTCGGCCTGCCGCTCCTCCCGACGACCACCATCGGCTCGTTCCCGCAGACCGGCGAACTGCGGGCGGCCCGCGCGGATCTGCGGGCCGGCCGGATCGACGGCGACGGGTACGAGGAGCGCATCAAGGCCGAGATCCAGGAAGTGATCTCCTTCCAGGAGAAGGCGGGCATCGACGTCCTGGTGCACGGTGAGCCCGAACGCAACGACATGGTGCAGTACTTCGCCGAGCAGCTCACCGGGTACCTCGCCACCCAGCACGGCTGGGTCCAGTCGTACGGCACCCGCTATGTGCGACCGCCGATCCTCGCGGGTGACATCTCGCGTCCCGAGCCGATGACGGTGCGCTGGACGACGTACGCCCAGTCGCTCACCGGCCGCCCCGTCAAGGGCATGCTCACCGGCCCCGTCACCATGCTCGCCTGGTCCTTCGTCCGTGACGACCAGCCGCTCGGCGACACGGCCCGCCAGGTAGCCCTCGCCCTGCGCGACGAGGTCGTCGCCCTGGAGGCGGCCGGGACGTCGGTCATCCAGGTCGACGAGCCCGCGCTGCGCGAGACGCTGCCGCTGCGCGCCGCCGACCACCCGGCCTATCTGGCCTGGGCGACCGAGGCGTTCCGGCTCAGCACGAGCGGGGTGCGGCCGGACACGCAGATCCACACGCACATGTGCTACGCCGAGTTCGGCGACATCGTCCAGGCCATCGACGACCTCGACGCCGACGTCATCAGCCTGGAGGCGGCCCGCTCCCACATGCAGGTCGCCCGCGAGCTCGCCGCGCACGGCTATCCGCGGGAGGCGGGTCCCGGCGTGTACGACATCCACTCGCCGCGGGTGCCGAGCGCCGACGAGGCCGCCGCCCTGTTGCGCACGGGGCTCGAGGCGATCCCCGCCGAACGGCTCTGGGTCAATCCGGACTGCGGCCTGAAGACGCGCGGCTGGCCCGAGACGCGGTCGTCCCTGGAGAACCTGGTCGCGGCGGCCAGGACGGTCCGCGAGGAACTCTCCGCCTCCTGACGACACGGCACGACACGTCGACACGGCACGATCCACGCCGATCCGGTCCCGCGCAGCGAGCGTGGGGCCGGATCGGCGCGTCGTGCAAGGATGCGGACCATGAGGTCACGGTTACCGTTCGGGGAGAGACTGACGGCAGAGCTGGGTGTGCCCGGCCGGGCCCGCGAGCTGGACAGCAGCCCGCGCTCCCGGGTGTGGCGAGCCGAGTTGTCCGGCACGCCCGTGGTGGTCAAGCAGCTCGTCGAAGGACCGGACGCCGCCGACCGGTACGCGCGCGAGGTCGCCGCGCTGCGGCTCGCGGCCCGCGTCGACCCGCCGGTGGTGCCCGCGCTCCTCGGCGCCGATCCCGCCGACCGGGTCCTGGTCCTGGAACACCTGGAGGAAGGGCCGCCGCGCGCGGACTGGGTGATCGAGTACGCGGCCGCGCTGGCCCGGCTCCACGCGGCCGCCGACGCGGACACCGCGAGCACCCTCCCCACCTGGGCGGGCCCGGACCACGCCGACATCGACTCCTTCCTCCGGCTCGCCCGGACGCTCGGCGTCGAGGTGCCGCCGACCGTCCCGGCCACTCTGGCCGACCTCGTGGACCGGCTGGCACACACCCCTCGCCGCTCGCTGCTGCACGGCGACCCCTGCCCCGGCAACGACCTGCACACCCGCGACGGCGTCAGGTTCATCGACTTCGAGCAGGCGTCCCTGGGAGACGGGCTCGTCGAGCTCGCCTACCTCCGTATCGGCTTCCCGACCTGCTGGTGCTCGACCATTCCCGCCCCGCCCCTGCTGACAGCGGCCGAAGCCGCCTACCGCACGGCCTGGCGCGCGGCCACGGGCACCGACGCGCAGGGCGATCTCACGGACGCGTGCGCGGGGTGGGTGCTGCGGGGCGACGCACTCGTCGAGCGAGCCCGACGCGGCTCGGTCGACCATCTGGCCGAGCTCCCCCGAAAGGACTGGCGTTGGGGCACGGCAACGGCCCGCCAACGCCTGGCACACCGCCTCGGCGTGGTCAGCCGGATGACGGCCGAGAGCGGCGGACTGAGGGACCTGGGCGACCTGACCGCCTCCATGCGGGCCGGCATGCTGACCCGCTGGCCCGGGCTGCGCCCCCTGCCGTCCCAGCGGCCCTGAGACCGACGGGGGGCTGATGTAGCGTCAGTTGACCGTCAGCTCCGCGATTCCCGGATGCTTCTTCGCGTCCGCGTCGCCCCGCACCGTCACCCGCACGTACCGCGCGAGTCGGCCGTCCGCCGCGGCGGCGGTCGCACGGTGCCAGTGTTCGCCGTCGAGGGAGAGCTCGACCGTGTGCGCCACGGGCTTGGTGTCGGTCCAGGTGGCGGTGACCTTCTTGACGCGTACGGGCTTGGCGAGGTCCGTGGTCAGGTGGCCGCGTGCGCCGTCCGGGACCCAGGCCGTCGCGGTGTTGCCGTCGACTGCCGCGCCCGCGTACATGCCCGGCTGCTGGGAGGAGGCCGTAGCGCCGGTGCAGCGCGCCGCGTTGGTGGTGGGCGTGAGGTCGGGGCGGCGGGTCTTGAGGACGGCCGGGGCACTCTTGGCGACGGTCTGCCGGCCCTGCGGGGTGTCGAGCGTCATCGGCTCGCCGTCGGTGAGGCGCACGGTGGTGCGGTGCGCGCCGATGGCGATGTCGTACGTACGACCCTGCCAGGTCAGGCCGCGCAGGGTGACGCCGCGGCCGAGCTGCGGGGGCAGCATCGGGTCGAGGCGGAGGCGGTCCTCGCGCATCCGCAGGCCGGTCAGGCCGTTGGTGAAGACCTGCAGGAAGCCGCCCTTGCCGGTGAGGAAGTCGTGCGCGGGCGAGCCCGACAGCGGGTCCGAGGCGCCCGCCTTGTCGCCGCGAGCCTCCGAGAACTGCGCGAAGGGGCCGCGTACGAACGGCTTGATGGAGCGCTCCAGATACGTGTACGCGGAGCAGCCGGGCTCACCGATCCCAGCGGCGTCGATGGCGTGCACCGAGTCCGTCATGGCCGGGCCGTCGGGGTCGGTGCGCTGCGCGTAGTAGTCGAGGGTGCCGGCCGCGGCGCCCTCGGGCATCGGCCACTCCAGCGGGTACATCAGCAGAACCGTGTCGGCCTGCTTGATGGTGCCGCCGTCGTAACCGTCGTACTGCTGGAAGACCTTGCGCTTCTCGTCGTACGGGATCCGGATGCGGTCGGCGATCGACTTCCACTCGGCGGGGGCCCGCTCGCCGAGCAGTTCGGCGGCGCGGGTGGCGTGGCGCAGAGCGGTGACGGCACCGGCGTTGGTGAAGACCGCGTCGTCGACGCCGTTGCTGTACTCGTCGGGCCCGGCCGTGTCCTTGACCGAGTAGCTGCCGTCCTTGTTGCGGCTGACGCGGTCCGCCCAGAACTCGGCGATGCCCTTCATCACCGGCCAGCCGCGCCCGCGCAGCCAGCGCGTGTCCTTGGTGGCGAGGTAGTACTGCCAGGTGGCCAGGGAGATGTCGGACTGGAGGTGGATCTGCGTGCGGCAGTGCGGCGGGTCGACGCTGTGGCACTCCTCGGCCAGGTTGCCCGAACTCCCGCTGTTCCAGGGGTAGAAGAGGCCGCGGTAGCCGAGGTCCCGGGCATTGTGGCGCGCTCCGGCGCGCGTGCGGTAGCGGTAGTCGACCACGGACCTGGCGAGTTCGGGACGGGTGGCGAGCAGCCCCGGATACATCCAGGTCTCCGCGTCCCAGAAGACGAGGCCCGCGTAGTTGTCGCTGGTCAGGCCCGCCGGGGCGATGCTGTTGGCCGCGCCCTCGCGGGTGCTGGAGAACAGTCCGTACTGCGCGGAGCGCACCCACGCCTGCATGTCGCGCCGCCCCGGCACCTCGATGTCACTGCGCCACAGCCGCGACCAGGCGTCGGTGTGCGAGCGCAGCAGTCCGTGCCAGCCACGGTCGGCGGCGCGCCGCGAGGTGGCGGTGGCGTTCCGGCGGGGCGCGCGGGAGGTCAGGGCCGTATCGATGCCCACGTACTTGGTGAAGCCGTACGACTGGCCGCGCCGGACAGGCACGGACATGGACTGACGTACCGTCAGCTTCCGTGCGCCGTCGGCCCGCTGGACCCTCGCACCGGGTACCCCGCCGTCGGCGCGGAGCGTGGAGGACACGGCCCCGTCGACGTTCGTGCCGTCCGTACGGAACGCCACGTCCATGGTGGTCCCGCTCCGGCCGTCTTCGCGGTGTCCCTCGGTGCGGTCGCCGCCGCCGGTCTGCCGGATGCGCCGCGCGCCGCGGCCGTCCAGCACGTCGGTGACGGTGGCCTTGCCGCTCCAGTGCGGTGTCATCCGCATGCGTACGGCGCCCGCGTGCGGGTTGGCGCGGTCGGCGAGGACCTCGTACACGAGGTCGGTCCTGCGGCCGTCGGTGGCGGTCCACGTCAACGACGTGCGCACCACACCGCAGTGCAGGAGCAGCGTCTGGCGGTAGTGGGAGATCCGGCCGGTGGGCGTCGAAGAGTTGAAGGTATCGCCCTGGGCTCCGCCGGTGCCGACGGTGAGCGCGGACCATGTGGGGAGGGCGGCCACGGCCTGCCGGTTCTCCGCGGTCTGTTTGTTGTGCGCGTAGAGGCCGGACACGAAGGAACCGTCGTAGCGGGGCGTGAACAGCGGCCAGCCGGTCTTGACCTCGCTGTCGGCGTATCCGGCACCGTTGGGCGGCACGCGCTGCCCGAGGTAGCCGTTGCCGACGAAGGCGTGGTGGGTGTCCTTCGCGTCGAGCTCGGTGGTGCCGAGTGTCCAGCCGTCGCTGCGGCGGCAGTTCGCGGCGGTGGGGGTGGTGTCTGCGGCGGCGGTGGTGGCGGCCCGCGCTGTCTGCGAGGCCGCCGACGGCACCGAGGCGACGAGCGCTCCGGCCAGCAGCACCGCGGTCAGCTGAGCGGCGCGCGGCCGAGCGCCGAGGGAGTACGTCATTGTTCTCCGTCACTCTGGTTCACCTGGGAGGGTCCAGGGACCATAAATTTCCTGAACAAGCCACGTCAATAGATGCGCCTCATTGGTCAAGTCTCGAACGCATGCGCATCAGTCTCGGGCCCGCGCCCACGCGTCGGGCGCTGCGGCGTCACGCGGCGCGTCGCAGAGGGGGCGCGCCATGGGGGCGTGGCGTGATCGAGGGCCGGGAGGGCGCGGGCGCTCAGCGCCGCCCGCCGAGCCCGCACAGCGCGAGTTCCTCCGCGGTGATGGACGGGCCGCTCTGTGCGTCCCGGCCGGGACCGCGGGCGACACCGAGCAGCACCTCGGGCCTGGCCATGCGGGTCAGGGGCGCGGAGAGGGTCATGACGTCCGTCAGCGCCCGCAGCACGGCCTGGTCGCCGGTGGCGGCCCGCATCATCCGCTGGGTGTAGCCCCGCAGCAGCCGGGCCGCCGGTGGCAGCGGTCCGCCCACGGTGTTCGGGTAGTTGAGGTCCTCACCGGTCGCCAGGTCCCAGGGGCCGCCCGTGGCGCGGGCCACCGACCGCTGCACGTGCCGGGCGAAACCCGCGGCATGGGCGGGGCGCTCCCGCAGGGCCCGGTCGAGCGCGGCCACGCTGTGAGCGGCCACCGACAGGCCCTGTCCGTAGACGGGGTTGAAGGTCGCGACCGCGTCGCCCAGGGCGACGAACCCCTCCGGCGCGGCGGGCAGCCTCTCGAAGCGCAGACGCCGGTTGACGGTGCTGCGCGTGAGGTGCACGTCGGTCAGCGGCTCGGCACAGGAGATCAGGTCGGCCAGGAGCGGGTCCCGCATGGTCCGGGCGAAGGCTTCGAAGTCCTCGGCGTTTCTGGTGGGCTGGGCGCCGCGGGTGCCCGCCACGGTGACCAGCCAGCGGCCGTCCTCCACGGGCAGCAGGGTGCCTGCGCGGCCGGGGCCTCCGGAGCGGGCGTCGGGCTGGATGCTGACGAGGGGGAAGCGGTCCGTGCCCGGCGGCGCGCGGAAGAGCCGGGTGGCGTAGACCTGCCCGGCGTCCACGGTCTCCTCCCGGACGGCGGGCAGACCGAGGCGGGCGAGGTGCCGGGAGGACTGCGAGCCCCGGCCCGAGGCGTCGACGACCAGATCCGCGGCCAGCTCCTCGCCCGTGCCGCGGCCCGTCTCCCGTAAGGCAACTCCCGTCACCCTGCGCGGATCACCCAGGAGTTCGACGGCCTCGGCGCCGTCCCGCAGAACGACCTGCGGCCGGGCCAGGACGCGTTCACGGACGACGGCGTCGAGCAGGTCACGGGTGCAGGAGACGATGAACTTCGTGTCGGGCCTGCGCGGCAGCCAGCCCTGGGGGCCGAGGACGACCATGTCCGCCGTGACCGCCACCCGGCGCGCACCGGCGGCCACCCATGCCCCGACGGTGCCCGGCATCAGCGCCTCGATGACGCGTGCGCCCCCGGACATCACCAAGTGCGTGTGGCGGGCCTGCGGCAGCCCTTTGCGCGGCCCGGGCCCCCTCGGCATGCGGTCCCGGTCGACGAGCACGACTTCGTCCACGTGGCGGGACAGCACGCTCGCGGCCAGCATCCCGGCCATGCCCGCGCCGAGCACCACGGCACGGCTGCCGGTGCTGCCGGTGCCGGTCCTCGTCCTGCCGTGTGACGACGTCATGGCCGCGACCTTTCCGAGCACAAAGGTGCGGGCTGAAGCCCCTACGGCACAAGCACGGAATCGGACGACAACGGTGGCGGCGCGGCGGTCCGCGATAAGCACTCAGGCAGACGCGAGGGGGTCAGGCACAAGAGAGCGGGCGAGAGCAGCTCAGGCACAAGAGAGGGGCAAGCACAGGAGAGGGAGGGAACACCCGGTACGAGTGTTCCCTCCCTCTGTCCACACCCTCTGTCCACCGCCTTCAGCTGCCCCGGCCAGGGAGCCCTGAGAGGCGAGAGGTCAGTGACGCGGGCCCTGCTTCCGGTCGCGCCAGTCCTCGCCCTTCGCGTCACCGCGGCCGCGCTCGCCCTTGGCGCGGTCGAACTCGATCTGCTCCTTGCGCACCTGGTCCGAGACCTCGCGGGTCTCGGTGACGTTCTCCGTCTCCAGGCGGACGCGCTCGACGGGCACCGCTTCCTTGCGGACCACCGGCCTCTCGGCGTGCAGGGTCACCTCGGCCTCTTCCTCGCCGATCTTCGCGCGGGTGCCGTCACCCTCGCGGATGGGTTCGCGGACCACGCGAACCTCCTCGTGCGAGAGGGGTACGGACGTCGTCACGTCCTCGGTGACGACGACCTTGCGCAGCCGGGCCCGGCCGACCGTCTCCTCCTCCTTGCCGACGCGCAGCCGCTCCTCGGAGCGGACCATCTCCTCGTTGTGGTGCTCGCCCGCACCGGCACGGGTCGCGAACTCGCGACCACCGCCCGCGCCCGCTCCGGCCATGTCGCCGCGGCCGCGGCCCTGAGCGGTGCCGGGCCGCATGCCGCCCGCCATGCCACCGGCGCCCTCGGGCCGTGCGAGGCCGTAGTGGCGGTAGAGCTCGTGCTCCTGCTCCGGCTCGAGGTGCTGGTCGGCTTCCACGCGCGGGGCGTCCTTGACGGCCTCCTTCGTGGTCGCCACGTGCAGCTGGTCCTCCTGGCGACGGGCGCCGGCGAGCGGGACGAAGCTCTGCTTCATCCCGAAGAGACCGGTCTTGACGGTCACCCACTCGGGACGACCACTGCGGTCGTCGAGGTAGATCTGCTCGACGCTGCCGATCTTTTCGCCGGTCTGGTCATAGGCCGTCAGGCCCGCAAGCCCGTCGGGGTTGGTGAAGGCCTCGCCCTGCGTCATGGGTGATCACTCCCTTGGAGCGCGCGACGGGCAGAATCGACTCTCGCCACGGACGACGCACGCTTCCCCTCCATCGCGCGCCGCCCCGCCGCACCCCGCAACCAGGAGCGTCACGGAACGTGTGCGGAATTCCTGGGGAGAGGCCTTCAGCGGCACGATTGCGGCGATTCGACCCCGCTATTCCGGCCCGCGGGAAATTAGGCCATTCGGGTAGCCCGTGCGGGGGCGGAGGCTGCCTGGCGGGACAGACGTGCGGGTGGCGTACGCGGACAAGTCCCAGGACGGGGGACGCCCTGCCGTTCCACCATGACCGCAGGCTAGGTTGAGCCGCATGAGCAACCTTGACCGTCAGGCGGTTCCGTCCCTGTGCGGCGGCCGCGGCTTCGTCGTCGCCGAACCCGTACGCGAGCTGTTGAGCCCGCGCCGCGTGCGCCTCGGCGCGTCGACCGAGGTCCGCCGGCTCCTCCCGAACCTCGGGCGCCGCATGATCGGGGCGTGGGCCTTCGTCGACCACTACGGCCCCGACGACATCGCCGACGAGCCGGGCATGCAGGTGCCGCCCCACCCGCACATGGGCCTGCAGACCGTCAGCTGGCTGCACGAGGGCGAGGTGCTGCACCGCGACTCCACCGGCAGCCTGCAGACCATCCGCCCGCGCGAACTGGGCCTCATGACGTCGGGCCGGGCGATCTCGCACTCGGAGGAGTCACCGAAGTCGCACGCCCGCTTCCTGCACGGCGCCCAGCTGTGGGTGGCGCTGCCTGACGCGCACCGGCACACCGACCCGACGTTCGAGCACCACGCCGACCTGCCCACGGTCACCGCCCCCGGCGTCGAGGCGACGGTCCTCCTGGGCGACCTCGACGGGTCCCGCTCCCCCGGCAGCACGTACTCCCCCATCGTCGGCGCCGACCTCACCCTCACCTCCGGCACCGAGACACGCCTGCCACTCGTCCCCGACTTCGAGTACGGGGTGCTCTCGATGTCGGGCGAGGCGCACGTCGACGGCGTCCCCGTACTGCCGGGCTCGATGCTCTACCTCGGCTGCGGCCGCACGGAGTTGCCCCTGCGGGCCGACTCCGACGCGGAACTCATGCTGCTCGGCGGCGAGCCCTTCGAAGAGGAACTCATCATGTGGTGGAACTTCGTGGGCCGCACCCAGAAAGAGATCGCACAGGCCCGCGAGGAGTGGATGCAGGGGTCCGGGTTCGGGGTGGTGAAGGGCTACGACGGCGCGCCCCTGCCTGCGCCGAAGCTGCCCGACCTCCCTCTCAAACCACGCGGAAGGGCGCGCTGACCTGGGAAGAGGAGGCCCGTCGGCCCAGGAACCGACAAGGCTCCTAGCTGTTCACGCCGTGCCGAACCAGGGGTTTCACCTGCCCGTCACGCCAACTGTCGGACCTGCACAGCTGGTTGGGGAGAGACCACCTGCCCAGCCGCTCGTTGGCGGCACCGGGCCCTTCGAAGCCGCTTTCCCATCGGGCCCTTCCGGGGGACGACGAGCATGCGGCCGCCTGCGGCTACCGCACGCCTCTTGCGGGCCGCGCCCCGTGTTCTCGTTGGACCCTGGCACACGAGCACGGGACCAGTCAGTTCTGGTCCGGCCCCGGGAGCGGAGTGGACTGCAGGCGTTGCATCCACAGGGAGCTCAGGTATTGGCCGTTCTTCACGGCGTACTCGTGGAAGGTTCCGATTTCGGCGAAGCCGAACTTGCGGTGCAGGGCCACCGACACGTCGTTCGGCAGGGCGATGCCGGCGAGGGCGACATGCACCGGTTCATCGGCCAGGAGGCCGAAGAGCGCACGGTAGAGGGCGGTTCCCAGCCCCTGTCCCCTGCTGTCCTCGCCGAGTCCGATGCTCACCTCGACCGTTTCCCGGAAAGCGTCCTGATCGCGGTAGCACTGGCTGCAGGCATAACCGAGAACCTGGTTGCCGCGCCGGGCGACGAGCATCCGGTACGGACCCGTCTCCGCGAACTGAGCGAACCAGTCCCGCCGCTCCTCCATGCGATGCGCTCCGGTGGCGAACCGGGCGTGCGAGGTCGCGGCCGTGTGATTCTGGATGGCGACGATCCCGGGCAGGTCAGCCGTAATCGCAGGGACGAGTTCAACAGCGGTCTCGTACGTGTCGTGCAAGAGGGGCTCCTCACCTCACGGGGGGTGTCGTACCGGCACGCTATGGGCGCCGTCGGCCACACAGAACCCCATGATCCGAGGGCGCTGGTCATAGGCTGCACCTATGGCCCTGGAACTCGCGGACCTGCGCGTCTTCGTCACCGCCGCATCCGCCGGCTCGCTGTCCGCCGCAGCACGTGAGCTGCGCGTCGCGCAACCGTCCGTCAGCGAGCGGCTGCGCCGACTGGAACGGCTCGTCGGTCAGCCACTGCTCGACCGCTCCAGCCGAGGAGTGTCGCTGACGCCCGCGGGGGAACGGCTGCTGCCCCACGCGGAGAGGTGTCTGGATCTGGCGGCTCGGGCCCTGGACATCGCACGGGAGGACGACACCCAGGGCACCCTGCACGTGACCACCCACGCCAGCTACGCACCGCTGGCCATCCCCGTCGTCATCGATGCCCTGCAACCGCTCAGATACGCCGTCGTGGTCGACGACCAGCACAGTCAGGACGCGCTCCAGCGGGTGGCCGCGGGCGTGACCGACATCGCCATCACCCTGCCGATGCCGCACGCTCACGAGGTACGGCTGCACACGTTCCGCAGGGAGCCGGTCATCGCGGCCTGTCACCCGGACCACCCGCTCACCGCGCGCCCCTGCGACACTGCAGGGCTGAGCGGCCACCCCCTCGCCGTGAACCTCTGGGGCAGCGGTGCGCAGCTCTTTCACGAACTGCTCCTGGACGCCCCCACCCGCGCGCATCAGCTCTACCGCATCAGTTCCGCCGAGACGGCAGCCGACCTCGCGCGCTCCGGGCAGGCCGTCGCCGTCCTCACCCGCGCCACGGTCGAACGCGACCTCGCCGCCCGCACCCTGGTCGAACTCGACGTGATCGACATGCCCGAGTGGCACGTCCACCTCATGGCAGCCCACCACCGCGAACGCGCCGCCGAGCCCGCCATCGCCACCGTGATCAACGCCCTGAGCCGCCTCAAGTCCTGACCCACCGCACCCACGGACACCACCACGCGGGCAACGCCCCGCCCCCACGCATCACCAGCCTCGCCCAAGCCGTCCTCACTCCGCACCTGACCAGCGCGGGCGCCGGCTGCAGCGCGACCTGTGAGGACGATCCAGTGGCGGCCACCGGCGGCCGGTACGAGTGTCGAGGGAGCCTCCAGAGTGTCGCAGCAAGGGCCGTCGGGCCTGGGTGAGCAATCTTCCACCGCTTGTTGCCAGCTCTCACCGATCCGTCACTCTGCGTGCGGCGTGTTGCTGCTGGCCGCTGATGGTGGTTAGCGCTGCTTTCGGATGGCTCTCCTGTGTGCTGTGGTGCTGTGGCTGTGCGGGGGCTCGGTGCCGGGCCGGTGGTGCAGCCGCATGCTGATCAGCGCGGTGATCGTGAAGGCGGCGGCCTGGTAGAGCATGGCGGGCCAGAACGCGGTGTCCGCATCGGCGGCGGCGTAGTAGGCGAGTCCGGCCGCGGTCACACCAATGGCAGGGCGGCGACAACGCGTCGCAGGTGTACCGCGGCGGGCTGCCGATCCACCGCCAGGTTCTCGACTTCCTCCAGCTCATCGCGGAGTTGAGTGAGCATCTTCGCAGGCGGGATGTAGAGGTACTGCCGCCGGGCATCCAGGAGGCGTTCGTCGAGCAAGTCCATCTGCGCGGCGGTGACGCTTCCCAGCGCCAGAGTCCGGTCCATGGAGCGGCGGGCAGCCTCGATCCGGCCGTCGAGCAGGTCGACCGGTGCGCCGGCTCTGTCGGACTGCCGATCCGGCGTCCAGGCGCCCGCGCCGGAACGGCGAAGCCGAGATCCTGGGCCGGGCAGTCGTACAGGCGGCACAGTAAGCGACCAGCCCGTCGAGGCTCTCCCCCCACATGCCCGCCCCGCCCTGCCCGTGTGGCACACATCGGTGCGTGCCACACCCGGCGACCGCACGCTGTCCGACGACGAGTGGGCGGACATCGCCCGCCGGGTCGTCGCCGCCACCGGCATCGATCCCGGCGCCGGGAAATCCGGCTGCCGCTGGGCGGCCGTACGGCACGCAGACGACCACATCCACATCGTCGCCACCCGCGTATGCGAAGACGGCAGGAGCCCCGACGACTTCCGCTCCGGCAAACGGGCCCAGGCCGAATGCCGTCTCATCGAGAAGGGGTTGGGCCTAACCCTGGTCAACGCGGGCGACGGCACCGCCGCTAAACGGCCAACCAGCGGAGCGCCACAAAGCGAGCGTCAGGGCCGGGAGCAGACCGCCCGTGAGGGACTGCGCGAGACCGTCCGCCGGGCCGCGGCCGGCGCCACCAGCGAAGCGGAGTTCTTCGACCGGCTGGCCGCCGCCGGCCTGCTCATCCACAAGCGCCAAGCGCCCTCCGGCGACCTGCTCGGCTACAAGGTCACGCTGACCGACGATCGTAACGAGGACAACGAGCCGGTCTACTTCGCAGGCTCCACGCTCGCTGCTGACCTCTCCCTGCCTCGCATCCGCGAACGCTGGTCGGCCGCCCAGCAGGACGCCGCCGTCGGGCCGGACGAGCGCGCCAGCGCGCCGAGCGGTCCGGCGCGGGCACAGCGCCGTGCGGCAGCCGCCGCCTGGCAGGCGATCGTGATCATCGACTACGGCAATGACCGTCAGGCCGCAGCCCTCATCGCGGCGGCCGGTGAGGTCCTGGTCCTCGCCGCCCTCGCCAAAACCTCCGCCGCCCACACCCGCAAGCAACTCCAAGAGGCGGCACGCTCTTTCGGATGCACTGGGAGCAGCCGCTCGTCATCGACGGCGAGGTCCGCGGGTGCCCGCAGTGCGGCGCATACCGGGACTGGATCGTCTTCAGCATGCGCGATGACACGATCTGGCTGCGCTGCCGCGCCGGCCACAACAGTGTCGAGCCGCGCCTGGACCCCGCACCCCCTCCCCGCCTGCAGCGGATCGCGTGTCGGCCCAAGTCGGGCCGCCCGCTCCGCACATCAAAGGGGTCCCGCATGCGTCGCCGCACCACGACTGCTCTCGTCCTGACCACACTCGTCTCACTCACCCTCGCGGGCTGCTCCGACGACAGCACCGGCTCCACGGGGGCTTCATCGGTAGCGACCTCCTCGCCCCGTGGTGCAAGCGGCATCACCGGGACCACACCGCTGTCCTCGGCTGCGCTGAACACACGGCTCCTGGCCGAACAGGACCTGGGCGAGGGCTACATACGCAAGGCGCAGCGCACCCAGTACGACGACGTGACGGTGATCGGCTGTTCTGTGGGGGTCCTGCGTGGCCCAGGCTTGCAGATGCCGCTGTTTTCGCAGTTCAGATGGTTCTTGGTAGCGAGCTAGGGAGTGCAGCAGCTGTGGTGCAAGCGATGTCACTCGGACGGTTCCCAGCTGCCCCTACGGGAGTTGGCCGACGACGTGCTGGCTTCGTTCACTTCAAGCAGCAGCGTTTGCCCCGGGCCGGCTTCACCAGCCAGCCCGGTGTGGCGCGCCGCGGTGGGCAAGGTACGGGGCCCGCGCGGGCCGTTCGCGACATTCGTACAAGACCGGCAGCCGTCGCCCCCGCACCATCGCCTTATGAACGACCACGACGCACAGCACGCGCAGCCGATGCATGTGGACCGCGACGGACCGCGGGACGCGTCGCCGCTGCTGCTCATCCACGGATCTGGAGCCTCGGGTGCCTCTTGGGGGCCGGTGGTCCCGGCCCTCGCCGCCCGTCATCATGTCGTCCGGATAGACCTCCCGGGCTGCGGCCAGTCCCCGCCCGCCACGTCCTACGACGTTCCGGCGCAGGCGGGCCGCGTGGCGGCGCTGCTCGACGAACTCGGGCTGCGCGCCGTCACCGTGGCCGGCCACTCCAGCGGCGGATACGTCGCCACCGCGCTCGTGGAGCAGCGCCCCGACCTGGTGGGTTCGCTGGCGCTGATCAGCACCGGCCCGCGCCTCGACGCGCTCCTGCCGCAGCCGGCCATCCTCCGCGCCATGCTGGCACCTCCCTTCGGGCCGCTGCTGTGGTGGCGGCGTTCGGATGCGATGATCCGCAAAGGCATCGGCGCCACGCTCGCCGGCCCGGCGGCCATCCCGCCCGGCATGGTCGCCGACCTGCGGAGCACCACGTACCGCGCGTTCCGCAAGGTGCTGCGCGAGAACACCGCGTACCTCACCGAGCAGTCCGTGCCCGAGCGGCTCGCCGCCCTCGGGCTCCCGGTGCTCGTGATCTTCGGCGGTGCCGATCCCAGGTGGGACCCGGCGTCGGCACGCCAGTACGACGTCGTGCCGGACGTGCGGGTCGAGATGCTGCCGGGTGTCGGGCACATGCCCATGCTGGAAGCGCCCGAGCCGGTGGGCCGGCTGCTGCTGGACTTCGCGGCCCTTTGCGCCGGAACCCCGCCAACAGGCCCGGCCTAGACTGCTGTCGTGTCGTCCCAAGGCGTGCCACCCGCGTGGTCGGGCGTTGACATCGCAGTACCGGTGCCTTCGCACCGGCTGCCGGGCGTCAGCATGGCCGGATTCCGCCAGCGTGTCCCCACGCCCGTCGACATCGCGATGGTCGCGCATCCGTCCGTCACCTTACTCATCGATCTGAGCGACGATGACGGCCTGGTCTATGACAGGCAGGGCCGGCACGGACACGGCAGTGTCGTGATCGGTCTGGCCCCCGGGGAGCTGCGGGCGGCCGGCCTGGTGGGCGAGTGCCTGCAGATCCGGCTGCAGCCGGGTGTGGCGACCGCGGTGCTCGGCTCGTCGGCCGGGGTCAGCGGAAGCGTGGAGCCCTTGGCAGACGTCTGGGGCCGCGACGCCGGACGCATCGAGGAACGGCTGCGTACAGCCGGGTCGTGGAACGAGCGGTTCGCGATCGCGGCGGACGTCGTGCGCCGGCGGATGGGGGACGGCCTGCGGGTCGAACCGGAGGTCGCCCACGTCTGGAGGCGGACGGTCGCTGGCAGTGGCAGGGTGCGTATCGACGGCCTGGCGGACGAGGTCGGTTGGAGCCGCAAGCGCCTGTGGGCGCGTTTCCGGGCGCAGCTCGGCGTCACCCCCAAGCGAGCCGCCCAGCTGGTGCGGTTCGACCATGCGGCCCATCTGCTCGCGGCGGGTCTCCCTCCCGCCGGTGTCGCGGCCGAGAGCGGTTACGTCGACCAGTCCCATCTGCACCGCGACGTGAAGGCGTTCACGGGACTTACGCCGACTGCCGTCGCCGCCGCGCCGTGGCTGGCAATCGACGACGTCGCATGGCCGGACTCCTGGCGGGCAGGGAGGCCCGTGAGGGAGGGCGCACTCGGTTCCGGCCAGCGCTGAGCCGCCCGGCCGCCGCCCTCACCGTGCTCCCGGCCGGACGACCGCGCGGGCCGATGCAGGCCAACGCGTTCAGCCAGAAAAATGGCCAACGTGCCGGCCCGCGTCAGCGCGAGCCCGGGCCGGTAATCCGGGTATCCGGGTTCTCGTGTATGCGGTTAGCCGTTGCCCTGCTGCACGCTTGCACGTGCACACTCCCCAGTCGCGCCTGCGTCCACAACGTGTACGACACGGCTGGAGTACCTGTTCAACTCGGCCTCACAATCCACCCCGCACCACAGTCCACCGCACTCGCGGGACCCCCACAGAACGGCTGCTCAGGTGCACGTCAACACCCTGCTCCTCCAGCACATCCTGAGCGAGGAGAAGTGGCCGAAGCGGCTCATCGACGCCGCCCGGCGGGCTCTGTCCCCGTTGTTCTGGACCCACGTGAACCCCTACGGCCGGTTCGAGCTGGACATGGATTCTCACCTCGACCTCGCTGTTGTGGCGTAAGCCTAGGTGGCCTGGCCTGAGTCGTCGGTCAGAGCGTCGGTCAGAGCAGCCGCGGTCAAAGTGAGGTGCTGGACCAGGACCGCTGCTGCGGTGTCGGCGTCGCGGGCCAGCACCGCCTCCTCCAGCCTGCGGTGTTCCTCGGCGCCGTCCCGGTCGGGGTTGCGGTGCGCCGACCAACGGCGGGCCAGCTCACTCTGGGTCCACAACCGGTCGAAGGTCTCCAGCAGCGCGCGGTTGCCACACCCCTCCAGCAACGTGCGGTGGAAGGCTCTGTGAGCTTCGGCCCAAGCGCCGGTGTAGTACTCGCTCTCCTCCGGCGCGTATGCCGGAGTGCGCACCAGGCGATGGTGGGCGGCCCGCACGCGGGCCTCCCAGTCGACGTCGCCACGCTCGATGGACATGCGCAGTACGACCGGTTCGACGGTCCGACGGGCTTCCGCGATCTCCTGCCAGCGGCGGTCGGAGAAGGACGGGACGGCAAAACCGCGGTTGGGCAGCCGGTCGGCGAGCCCCTCGCCGACCACCCGCACGAGCGCCTCGCGCACCACAGCCAGGCTCACGCCCTGCTCCTTGGCAAGATCCTGCGGCTTGAGAGGGGCGCCAGGGGGGTGGTCCCCACGCATGATCGCGTCCCGCAGGTGTGCGTAGACCTGCTCGGAAAGCATCTGCTTCCCCGGTGGGGTCGAGGAGTGCGCCGTCTGATCCATGAGCCCATCCTAGACGATCCACTAGATAATCGATTATCCGTGTTACCGTCGATTCATTAGTCGACGAGGACGTCCTCGTCCGGAAAGGAACGACCGCTGTGCCTGCCAACGACCCCTTCGCCTGCCTCCCTCAGGCGGCCTCGTTCACCGTCACCAGCACCACCGTCACCGACGGCGCCGCGTGGCCGCCCGAGCAGCACTCCTCCGGCCTGCCCGGCGGGAAGGACGCATCCCCGCAGCTGTCCTGGAGCGGCGCCCCGGACGGCACCAAGAGCTATGCCGTCACCGTCTACGACCCCGACGCCCCCACCGGGTCCGGGTTCTGGCACTGGGCGGTCGCCGACATCCCTGCCACCGTCACCGAGCTGCCCGAGGGCGCCGGCGACGACACCGGCTCACAGTTGCCCGAGGGCGCCTACCAGTTGCCCAACGACGCCCGCATGGCCCGCTACATCGGCGCCGCCCCGCCGGCCGGACACGGCCCGCACCGTTACTTCGTCGTCGTGCACGCCCTCGACATCCCCTCGACAGGCGTCCCGGCCGACGCCACACCGGCCCTCCTCGGCTTCACCATGGCCGGTCACACCCTTGGACGCGCGGTGTTGACCGCCACCGCTGAAACACCCGCCTGACAGCGCCACCCGACTCCTGGAGACATCACCACCATGCACCTCGATGCCCTTCCCGACTCCGCCCGTACCGGAGACGGCCCGATGGACCTGAACGCCGTCCGTGATGTCAGCCGCGCCATCAGTGCCGCTCACCTGTTCATATATCTCGTCCCCGAGACCGCCGAGGAGGCGGCCGCGCTCGGCGTGACCGACCGCGGGCCGACGTATCTGGCCTTCCGGTCGGCCGCGATGGGCGCAGTTCCGTGGCAGGTCACGCTCGCGGCCTTCTACAACTTCAGCCCGCGGGCAGCGCGGGCCATGGCGGGCGTATGGGACGCCGCGCCGCCCGAGCGGTGGCAGGCCGCCCGCTTCCTGGCCGCCGGCCGGGCGATGCGGCGCGTCGACGTACATCTCACCGACGACCACCTTGCCGAGGCGCGCTCGCTGATCGACCCGGTCGTCGCCGGTGCCGACTACGCCGGTAAGGTGCTGGCCGCCGCGAACGCCTCGGTCGTGCTTCCCCCCGATCCTCTCGTCGCACTCTGGCAGCAGATCACGGTGGCGCGCGAGTGGCGAGGCGACGCCCACCTCGTCGTACTCGCCGACAACGGCCTCGGGCCGTGCGACTGTCTCGTTCTGCACACCGCGACCGGCCACCTCCCGACGGCTCTGGCGCGAGCGACCCGCCGGTGGGACGACGAGGAGTGGAGCGCGGCGACGGCACGCCTCGTCGCGCGCGGCTGGCTCGACTCCCACGGCGTGGTCACCGACGCCGGCAGTGCGGCGCGCGAGCGCATCGAAGTGGAGACAGACCGGCACTGCGCCGCGCTATGGGCACCGATCGGCAACGCAGGCGCCCGCCGCTTCGCCTCGCTCATCGCGCCGATCACCAACGCATTCACCGCAGCAGGGACGTTTCGGGCCGTTCGCGGACAGTCTGATCTCCATAAACGATCCTTTCCCCGAGCAAGATCAACCGAAGGTGCGGGAGGACGCACGGACGCCGCATCGGTTCTCACAACCCGTTCTCACGCCAGAGCGGGCGACGCCCCCGTTCTGAGAACTGAATTGTGAGAACCTCCGGGGTCATGACAGACCCTCACGACCCCGCCCCGGCCGACGCCGACGACGTCGAGCGCCACCCCTGCCCGCGGTGCGCGGTGCGCGGTCGCACCAGGATCGCCGTGTGCCGCTCGCGCGGCGGCGCGGTCGCCGGGACGTACCACACCGGCCGGTGCACCAAGGCGCCCCGGCTCGCGAAGCTCCTGCGGGTCCAGACCCCGGCCGACCGCGGGCCGGGGCAGCCGTGGCGGCCCGGCACCCCGCCGCCAGCGGTCGACCCGGACACCCCGGGCGCGGACATCCGGATCGGCTACGCCCGATGCTCGCCCCTCGGGCAGGAACTCGACTCCCAGCTCGACGCCCTCGCCAAGCACCGCGTCCCGCGAGAGAAGGTCTTCAGCGAGAAGATCAGCACCCGCATCCGGGTCCGCCCCCAGTTCGAGGCCGCGCTCGCCGCCGCCCGCGACATCAAGGCCCACGCCCCGCACTGCCGGGTCATCTTCACCGTCTATGAGATGAAGTGCCTCGGCCGCGACGCCGCCGAACTCACCGCGCTCGCCGACCACCTAACCGCCCACGGCCTGGTCCTGGAGATGCTCGCCGGACCGCTGCCCGGTATGTACGACCCCAGCGGGCCGGGCCGACTGCTGTTCGCATTCTTCGCCGCGATGGCGGAGACCGAACGGGAGAACATCCGGGAGTCGACCCTGGAAGGCATCTACCGTGCACTCGCCGAGCACGAGAAACGGGTGGCGTACCTGGAAGCCGTCGAACAGGCCCGCGCCGACTTCGCCGCCCTCACTGGCAGTGAGGTTCCTGAAGCTCGCACAGAAGCCAAGGCCCTACCTACACGCTGAGTTACTTGTCACTTCGCGGCAGCTTCGGGAGAACAGGGCCGTGTACACGAACCCGCCACGAGCCCTTCCGCCCAAGCTCAACCAGATCGTCGGTACGCCCCAACGCCGGCGTCCACACAGCGACATCGCCGCTCAGCGACTCAAACCCCGCCTCACCCTGCGCATCCCACATCGAGCCGTCCTCCGCAGGCGGGGTCTCGCCCCACACCTGCACCGTTACCGCCGCAGTATGCGTGTTACCGGCACTGCACACGTCCACTCGGCCAGGAAACACATTCACAAACACATCCGAATTGAACGCATCCGGAAACTCGACCGGAAGCTCCGCATCCCAAGACTCCACAAACGCGAACGCGTAAGAGTCCACAAACACATCAAGCCGCTGCTCCCGCACCAGCCCAGCCACGAAGGTCACTCCCACCCGAAGCATCCGGACAACAACAACGATCCTATCGACGCGCCCTCCACCCCACACCGACAACCTCGGCGCCCCGGCCGGCCGCGGGCCACCCTCGTCAGAGGTGTGCGCCGGGCGGCCCGGATCCGCGTCGCCGCTTCCCGTGCACCCGGCCAACGGCCGGAAGCACGTATCCCACCGGACGGCAACCATGCGCGCCTCCGCGGCAACTGACTGACAAGCCCGTGTCCCGCGGGCTCCCCCACGTACGTACAGATTGGGAAGAACACGCATGACTGAGCTGCACAGCCGCCGCAAGGCACGGCACCGCAGAAAGAAGAAGGCGCTGCTGATAGGTGGCCCGTTGGCGGTGGCCGCCGCGGGGGCCATGGCCTACGGCACGGCTTTCGGGGTGTTCGGCGAGGACGCGCAGCCCAGGGCCGCGGCCGCCGCCGCACCGTCCTGGGCCACGGACGCGGCCGACGGATTCGCCTCGGTGCACGCGCTCGGGCAGAAAGGGACGTACGGCGGGCGGGACGGGAGGACCGTGACCGTGCGCACCCTCGCCGACCTGGAGAAGTACGCGAGTGCCCCGGAGCCGTACGTCATCGTGGTGGCCGCGACGATCTCCATGGACCCCAAGGGCAAGGAGGTCAAGGTCGCCTCGGACAAGACGATCGTGGGCGCGGGCACCTCCGGGCAGATCGTCGGCGGCGGGTTCTTCCTCGGCCGGGGCGTGCACAACGTCATCATCCGGAACTTGACGATCCGGGACTCCTACCACGGCATGTGGAACGACAAGGAGCACGGCTGGGACGCCGTCCAGATGGACGGCGCGCACCATGTGTGGATCGACCACAACAACCTGCGGCACATGGCCGACGGCCTGATCGACAGCCGCAAGGACACCACCTATGTGACGGTGTCCTGGAACAGGCTGAGCAACAACAACAAGACGTTCGGCATCGGCTGGACGCAGAACGCCACCGCGAACCTGACGATCCATCACAACTGGTTCCGCGAGACCGAGCAGCGCAACCCGTCCACGGACAACGTCGCTCACGCGCACCTGTACAACAACTACCTCCAGGACGACCCGGACACGAAGGTCACCTCTTCCTACGGCAACTACTCGCGCGGCCACACCGAGATGGTCCTGGAGAACAGCTACTTCCAGGGGATGAACAACCCCGTCATCAAGGACGCGACCGCCGCCCTCGTCCAGCGTGGCAACGTCTTCGACAGGACGAGCGGCCGCAACGAGAGCGGCGGCGCTGCGTTCGACCCCAAGACGTACTACAAGTACAGCCTGGACAAGGCGGCCGACGTGCCTGCTCTCCTCAAGTCCGGTGCCGGGCCGCGCAGTTCGATCGGTGCGCCGAGCGCCGCCAGACGGGCCGCCGCGCGTACCACCCTGACCGTGGCGAAGGACGGCAGTGGGCAGTACAGGAGCGTGCAGAAGGCCGTCGACGCCGTCCCGGCGGGCAACACCGCGCGCGTGGTGATCCGCATCGCCCCCGGCACCTACCGTGAGACGGTCAAGGTCCCGGCGAACAAGACCCACGTCACCTTCGAGGGCACCGGCACCAGCCGCAAGAACACCGTCATCGTCGAGGGCCACGCCGCCGAGATGGCCAAGCCCGGCGGAGGGACGTACGGCACCGGCGGCAGCGCCACCGTCGCCGTGGAGGCCGACGACTTCCAGGCCCGCAACCTCACCATCTCCAACGACTTCGACGAAGCGCGGAACCAGCACTTCGACGACCACCAGGCCGTGGCCCTGGTCACCGCCGCCGACCGCGTACGCCTGGACGACCTCATCGTCAGCGGTGACCAGGACACCCTGCTCCTCGACACGGCCGCCAAGGACAGGACGGGCCGCGTCCACCTGACCGACTCCTACGTCATCGGCAACACCGACTTCGTCTTCGGCCGGGCCACCGCGGTCATCGACAAGTCCGTCCTCACCCTGAAGAAGCGCTGGAACGGCGCTTCGGCCGGATACGTCACCGCGCCCAGCACCCCGGCCGGGCGCAACGGGTTCCTCATCACCCGCACCACCATCGACGGTGACGTCGCCGCCCGGAGCTTCCACCTCGGCCGACCCTGGCACGCCGGCGGCGACGCGAGCCTCGACCCGCAGGCCACCATCCGTGACAGCAGGCTCGGCGCGGCCGTCAAGGCAGCCCCCTGGACCGACATGGGCGGCTTCTCCTGGAAGAACGACCGGTTCGCGGAGTACAACAACGAGGGCCCCGGCGCCGGGCCCGCCGGTCACGACCGCCCGCACCTGACCGACGCCCAGGCCGCCACCCAGAGCAGGGCGCACTGGCTCGGTGACTGGAAGCCCACAGCCTGAATCGCTCAGCCGAACGTAAGAGATTGCCGGGAACTCGTGGCCCGCGCGAACCGACTTCTCTTCCCGTACGACCCCTGCGAAGGGGTAGGACGGGCAGGGGAGGAAGACGGTGGGGGCGGAGCGCCAGGAAGTGCGGCCGACTGCCGACGAGGGCGCTGTGGGTGAGGGCGGCCGCAGTGGGGCACTGACGGCGCTGCTGACCAGCGCCATGGTGTTCTCGATGCTTCAGCTGTTCCTGCTGGGGGCCCTTGGCCCGCGCATCGTCGATGACCTGGACATTTCACCAACGGTTCTCGGGCTGACCACCACAGTGGGCTTCGGGGCCGCCGCGGTGCTCTCGCCGCTCGGCGGACGCCTGGTGGACCGTGGGGGGCCGCGCCGCTGTCTCGTCGCGCTGTTGTTGATCTCCGCCGCCGCGTTGGCGTTGATCGGTTCGGCGTCGGGCGCCGGAATGCTCCTCGCCTCGGTCGCGCTCGGTGGGTTGCCGCAGGCGCTGGCCAATCCCGCGACGAACAAGGCGATTCTGGCGTCCTTTCCCCCGGAGAAGCGGGGGCCGGTCACCGGCATGAAGCAGTCCGGGGTGCAGTTGGGCGCCTTCGCGGCCGGGCTGCCGCTGGCCGCACTGGCGGGGGCCGCGGGCTGGCGGGGCGCCGTGTGGGCGGCAGCCGGTGCCGCGGTCGTCGCCGCGGGCTGGGCGGCACGGTCCCTGCCCGGCGACCCGCCCGCCAAGCACGTGCCCACGGCTTGGGTGCCGCGTGGCTCGACGGCCTGGCTCGCTGTCTTCTCGCTGTTCCTCGGCAGCGGGATCGCCTCGGTGAACACCTACATGGCGCTGTACGGCACGGAGAAGCTCGACCTCGGGCCCACGGCGGCCGGTGCGTTGGTCGCGGTCCTGGGTGTGGCCGGGATCGCGGGCCGGGTGGGTTGGTCGAAGGTGGCGAGCGATCCGGGGCGGGCTGTGCGCCTTCCAGGTCTCCTGGCCGCCGGTGCGGTGGGTGCCGCGCTGCTCCTGGCCGCCGCCGTGCACATGCGTCCGCTGGCCTGGCTAGGCGCGGTGTCCGTCGGTGTCTTCGCCGTCGCGGCCAACGCGGTGTCGATGGTCCTCGTGATGCAGCGTGCGGCTCCCGGGCGCGCCGGGCAGGACTCGGCGCTGGTCGCGGCGGGGTTCTTCGCCGGTTTCGCCGTCGGACCGCCACTGTTCGGGCTCCTCGCGGCCCGTGGGCACTACGAGGGCGGCTGGATGGTCGTCGCTGGTGAGTTCGCGGTGGCGTGCGCGGTCGCAGCGCTCTGGGTGGTACGGGACCGGGCGGCGAGAACATGACCGGGCCTGTGTCGGACGGCGTCGCGCCCGTCTCGGACGGGGCCGGCCGTTCCTCGGGCGGGGCTGGGGCCGCTTCTGGTGGGACTGGGGCCGTTTCGGGCGACGTCGCGGACAGGACGAGATCCCCGTACGGCGACGGCATGACCGATTCCGGATCGCACGTGTCGGCGCCCGCCCCCGACTGGGCCCACCCCGCCCTGACCGCCCTGCTCGACCGGGCCGCCCGCACCCGCTCCGAGGTCGGCGACCGCTTCCCGCTGTTCGCCGATCCCGGCAGCGGACGCTGGACGACCAGCCGACGCGGCTCGTGGACCGGAGGGTTCTGGGCGGGGTTGTCGTGGCTGCGGGCCCTGCACAGCGGCGAGCGGCACGACCGGGAGGCGGCGAGCCAGTGCACGGCCCGGCTCGCCGATTGGGTGGACGCCGACACCGCCACGCGCGGGCTGATCTTCTGGTACGGAACAGCGCTCGCGGACGGACCAGGTGCCACCGGGCTGCGACAGCGCGCGGCCGCGGCCTGTTGGGACGCGTACGACGAGCAACTCGGGTTGGTCCCCTGGGGTTCGGCCTTCGGCGGGCCCAGGCTGATCGCCCGCGCGGACGCGGTGCCGGGCCTCGTCCAACTCCTCGCCACTGTGGACGCGTCGGCTGCCGCGTCTCATCTCCGGCAGCATCTCGCCCTGTGCGCGGGTCGGATGGCTTCGCGCTTCGATCCGGTGACCGGCTGGTCCCCGTGTGCGGAACCGCCGCCCGGCTGGAGCCGCGGGCGGGCGTGGCTGCTGCTGGCGGCCGCCGACGCTTCGACGCTGCTCGGCACCGGCGAACGGGGAGAGGCCGCCTCCCGCTCGCCGGGCCTTTCCCAGGTCCCTCTGGCCGACGACGACCGGCCGGGCGGGCTGCCCGACACCTCCGCCGCCGCGATCACCGCGGTCGCGCTGCTGAAACTCGGCCGGCGCGAGTCGGCCGTCACTCTGCTCGATCAGCTGGTCAGTCGTCATCTGACGCCCGACGGCCGGCTTCTCGACGGCTGTTACGACCTCGCCACCGGCACAGCCACGCGACACGAGCTGATCTGGGGCGACTTCTTCCTCGCGCTCGGCCTCGCCATCCTCACGGGACTGGTGGCCGCTCACGACGTCTGACGCAGCACCCTCCGCGCCACCGACGTCATGTGCAGCTCGTCCGGGCCGTCCAGAATGCGGGCCGTCCGCCCGGTGCGGAACAGTCCGGGCAGCGCGGTATCGGGGCCGAGGCCCGCGGCGCCGTGGACCTGGATGGCGGCATCCGCGACCTGTTGCAGCATGCGCGCGGCGGCGACCTTCGCGAGACCGACCTCCACATGGGCGTCCCGGCCCGCGTCGAGCCGCGCCACCGCCTCGTACACGAGCGGCCGGGTCGTGCGCAGGGCGAGCAGGGACTCGAAGACGTGCTGTTGCACGAGCTGCAGGTCAGCGAGGGGGCCGCGGGAACGGGTGCGGGTCAGCGCCCGCTCGCGCATCAGGTCGAAGGCCCGCTGGGCCTGCCCGAGCCAGCGCAGGCAGCGCAGCGTGCGGCCGAGCAGCAGCCGTTCACCCGCGATGGCCAGAGCCTGGCCGCGCGCGCCGAGCAGGTGGTCCGCATCCACGGTGACGTCGGCCAGGGCGATCTCGCACTGCCCGCTCGCTCCGAGGACCGGCAGGTCGCGCACTACTTCGAAGCCGGGGGTGGAGGTGGGCACCAGGAGCAGGGACAGGCCCTCGCGGTCCGGTGCGGAACCGTCGGTGCGGGCGAGGACGGTGACGAGGTCGGCGTCGGCAGCCCCGCTGATGAACCACTTGCGGCCGTTGACCCGCCAACTGCCCGCGGCCGACCGCGTGGCGGTTGTCTCGGTGAGGAAGGGGTCGGTACCGGGGGTGTCGGGTTCCGTCATGGCGTACGACGTGCGGATCTCACCGGCGACCAGGCGCTTCAGGTACATCTCCCGGACGCGGGTGCTGCCGTGGCGCCGCAGCATCAGCACGTCGAGGAGGGGTGCGGAGCCGAGCGCGGCGGGTCCGTGGTCGCTGGCGCCTTCGGCCTCGGCGATGTGGGCGTACGCGCCCAGCGGCAGCCCCTGGCCGCCGAGGTCGCAGGGCAGGGGCAAGGCCCACAGGCCCTGTCTCCTCGCCTCGTCCTTGAGGGCGCGCATCTGCGTTGCGGCCTCCGGCCCACCGGCGTCCAGCACCGGTTCGCAGGGCATCACGTGGCGGCGGACGAACGACGCCACCTGGTCCCTCAACTCGGTTGTTCCGGCAGGGCAAGAGGGAAGCCCGCTCACCGCACTCATACGACTCTCCATCATTTCCTCCAGTTTCCCGGGAACCCACGGGACCGGCACTCCGACTGCTCTTCCGAAGGACGGGTCGGGCGCGGAGGCTCCCGAGTTCCCGGCACACCAGCACATTCGGGGTGAGGAGAGGCATGGCGACACCAGCCACCGAGCGGACGGTCCGGCCACTGGACGGGCTGCGGCTTGAGACATCCGGGCCGCCGGGCCCCGGCGCGGGCCTCCTCCAGGAGCACCTGCGGCTGCTGGGGGCCCGGGCGGCCGAGCCGACGGGCGAGGGTTTCGCCTTGTGCGGGGCTGGGTTCGACGACGTCACCGCCGAGGTCACCTGGGGCGAGGCGAACGGTCTGACCGACGAGGCCACCGTGCAGGCCGCCACCGGCATCATGGGCGTGCACGGCCGCCGTGACGGCTCCCCGCGCGGCCTGGCCGTCGACTATGCCGCCACCGCCACCGGCGTGCTCGCCGCACAGGGCCTGCTCGCCGGGCTCCTGGCCCAGGCCCGCGGCGGTGGTCGGGTCGCACGGGTGCGCACCAGCGCCCAGCGAGCCGGTCTCCTGGCCGTCTCGCAGTATCTGGCCGCCGCCGGCGCCGACGAGGGCGAGGCGGTGGCAGCCGCTCCCGGTGGGCCTCCGTTCACGGCGGCCGACGGCACGGTGTTCGAGCTGGAGACCCTCGACCCCGGGGCGTGGGCCGCGTTCTGGCGCGCCCTGGACGCACCCGAGGAAGCGATACGCGCGGGCTGGCGGCCCTTCCAGTTCCGGTACGCCACCGCCTGCGCCCCCTTCCCGCAGGCCCTGCACGACACGGCGCGGGCGAGTGCGTGGGAGCGGATCCGGTACGCGGCCGGGACGTCCGGCGCCGAGGTGTGCCCCCTGCGGTCCCTGGCCGAGCGGGCCGCCGAGCACGACGGGGCCGCCCCTTGGACGCTGACCTCGTACGAAGCCTCCTACGTCGCGAAGCCGCCGGGCACTCGGCCCCTGGAAGGCCTGACGGTCCTGGAAGCGGGACGCCGCATCCAGGCCCCCCTCACCGCGCACCTCTTGGGCCTGCTGGGCGCCGACGTCATCCGCGTCGAGCCGCCGGGCGGGGACCCGCTGCGCGGCATGCCGCCCGCCTGTTCCGGGATCTCCGCACGGTGGCTGGCCCTCAACCGGGGCAAGAAGGCCGTCGAGGTCGACATCAAGTCGGCCGGTGACCGGCGGCGGCTGCGGGAGATGGCCGCCGAAGCCGATGTGTTCCTGCACAATTGGGCGCCGGGCAAGGCGGCCCAACTCGGCTTGGACAGGGACGACTTGGCCACGGTGAATCCGGCACTGGTGTACGCGTACACGAGCGGGTGGGCGGACCGGCTCACGGACGCGCCGATGGGCACCGACTTCATGGTGCAGGCCCGCACGGGCGTCGGGGAGGCGGCACGACCCGCCGACGAGCCGCCCGCGCCCTCCCTGATGACCCTCCTGGACGTACTCGGCGGCCTGCTCGGGACCGAGGCCGTGCTCGCGGGTCTGCTGCTTCGTGAACGCACCGGCCGAGGCGTACGCGTGGACTCCTCCCTCCTCGGCGCCGCCGACGTACTCACCGCCCCTGCCCTACAGGAGGCGGCCGCCGGGCGCTGGGCGAGGAGACCCGCCGGATTCCGCCGCCCCCTGCCCACCGCCGACGGGTGGATCGCCCCCACCGACGACTGCGCCGCCGCGGCCGCCGCGTACGACCTGAGCGGGCTGCCCACCGACGAAGCCCTGACGCGACTGCGCGCCCACGGCCTGACCGTGACCGCCGTCACCACCGACCTGGCCGCCCTGCACCACGACCCGCGCTTCACCGGCTCGATCAGCCGCGACGCACACGGGGCGCCCGCCGTCCCCGACCCCTGGAGCTTCTGACATGCCCGTCGCCCTGCACGACCTGCTCCCCACCCGGCTCCGCCGCTCCTGGGCGGCCGAGGGGACCTGCCCCGACCTCGACCTCTACAGCCTCTACCGGGCCCACCGGATCGACGCCCTGCACCGCACCGCGGTGATCGACGCCAAGGGGAAGCTCTGTTACACCGCGCTGGACCGCAAGGCGCGATGTCTGGCCGCCGGGCTCGCCGGGCTCGGCATAGGCGAGGGCGATGTCGTCGGCGTCCAACTGCCCAACGGCCGCAACGCGGTGATCGCCGATCTCGCCCTGGCCGCACTCGGCGCCGTGGCGCTGCCTTTCCCGGTCGGCCGCGGCGGGCGTGAGGCGGCTTCCCTGCTCGGCAGAGCCGAGGCGGTCGCGGTGATCGCCGCCACCGAGCACCGGGGTTCCCGGCACGCGGAGGATCTGCTGCGTCTCGCCGGTGAACTGCCCGCGCTGCGCACGGTCGTCGCGGCAGGCCCCGGCGGCGCGCCACAGGGCTCCGTGCCGCTCGCGCAGCTGCTGCGCTCGGATGCGACGGCCTTCGTACCCGCACGCCCCGGCCCCGATTCCGCGGCGCGCATCCTGGTCTCCTCGGGTTCCGAGGCCGAACCGAAGATGATCGCGTACTCGCACAACGCGCTGGCCGGCGGTCGCGGCAACTTCCTGGCGTCCCTGATGCCCGACGGGGAGCCGCCCCGCTGCCTCTTCCTCGTCCCGCTCGCCTCCGCCTTCGGCAGCAACGGCACCGCCGTCGCGCTGGCCAGGCACGGCGGCACCCTCATCCTGCTCGACCACTTCACGCCCGAGGCCGCCCTCGACGCGATCGCCGAGCACGAGCCGACCCATGTGCTCGGTGTGCCGACGATGATCCGGATGATGCTCGACCGACTCGCCGAAGCGCCTCGCGTCCTGCCCGCGCCCACCGCGCTGGTCCTCGGCGGGTCGGCGCTCAACGCGGCCACCGCCGATGAGGCCCGGCGCGCCTTCGGCTGCCCGGTCGTCAACCTCTACGGGTCGGCGGACGGCGTCAACTGCCATACGGGACTGGGCGAACCGCCGGAGCAGGAAGAGGGACCCGGCGTACCGGCGGGCCATCCGGACGCGCGGGTCGCGGACATCCGCATAGCCGTCCCCGGCACCCCGCAGATGCGGGAAGTGACCGCGGGAACGGTCGGCGAGATCGTCGCCCGCGGGCCCATGACGCCTCTGTGCTACGTCGGGGCACCCGAGCTGGACGCGCGCTATCGCACCGCCGACGGCTGGGTACGCACCGGTGACCTCGGCATACTCGGCGAGGACGGGATGCTGCGGGTGGTGGGCCGCCTCAAGGACGTGGTGATCCGGGGCGGGGCCAACATCAGCCCTGCCGAGGTCGAGATCGAGCTGGCCGCGCACCCGGGTATACGGGACGTGGTGTGCGTGGGCGTCCCCGACCCGCTGATGGGCGAGCGGCTCGCGGCCTGCGTGGTGACCCGCGAGGGGCAGGCGCCCACCCTGGAGGAGCTCTGCGCGCACTTGGACGCAAGCGGTCTGGAGCGGCGCAAGCACCCGGAGCGGCTCCTTGTGGTGGAGGCGCTGCCGCTGACTCCCGCGGGCAAGCCGGACCGGGCCGGACTGCGGGCGCGGTTGACCGAGGACGCGACATCGGGTCCTGCCGCTCCCCTGGCGCAGGCCGTCTGACGGGACCGCGAGACAGCTGAACCAACAAGAGGTGGCGCCCCAGGGACCTGGTCGGTCCCCGGGGCGCCCTCTGCACGGTCCTCGCGCGGCTCAGGAAGCGGCCAGGGCCTTCTGTACGACGCCCGCCGCGTTCCGGTAGACCGGCAGCAGCTCCAGGTCCTTGCCCGGATAGTTGACGATCTCCAGCTGCTTGGCGCCCGCGTCCGGCAGGACCTCTCCTGTGGACATGTGCGCGTTGTCCAGGACGAAGGACGGCTTCTTCGCCGACAGCTTGGACAGCTGACCGGCGGTCACCGCCTCCGGGCCGTACGTTCCCACCACCTCGGCGCCCGCCATCCTGGCCGCCCAGGCGGAGAAGACCTGTGCCACCACCACCGGGGCCTTGCCGCCCGGCCAGGCGGCCTTCAGCTCTTTGCGCAGCTTTCCGTACTCGGCGTCGAAGGTCTTCTTCCACTGCGCGGCGGAGCCCTCGGTACCGAACTTCTTGCCCAGGCTCGTCACTTGGGCCCCGGCCTTCTCGGCGTCGTTGTCGAGGTCGACCTCGATGAGTTCGGCGTCGGAACCCGCAGCCTCCTTGATCTTCTCGGCGTACGGTTCGAACGGCGCGTACAGCACGAAGTCGGCATCGGCGACCGCCGCCAGGTCGGACGGCTTGGGGTCGTAGTCGGGGGCGTGGTGCACCGACTGCGGGACGATGACCTGCACGTCCTTGGCGCCCGCGGCCTTGGCGAAGGCGCCCTCCCAGGTGGTGGTGGCCACGACCTTCGGATCGCCGTCGTGCCCGGGCTCACCGTCAGAGGAGTCTTCGGAACCGCAGGCCGCGGTGAGGACCAGGGATCCGGTCAGTGCGAGGAGGGGGATGATGCGGACGCGGGTGCGCGCCATGAGCGGGTACTCCGTTCGGGGAAGAGATGGACGCCGAGGGCCACGGCCCCCGCCGTCAGGACGAGGACCGGGCCGGGAGGCAGGTCCAGGGACAGCGCGATGAGGAAGCCGGTCGTGTTGACCGTGATCCCGATGACGACGGCCCACAGGGTGATCGAGGTCAGGGAGGCGCCCAGGCGGCGGGCCGCCAGTGCGGGCAGCAGGGTCAGAGCGTCCACAAGAAGCGCGCCGGTCAACTTGATGGCTCCGGCGACCGCCACCGCGACCAGGACCAGCAGGAGCAGGGTCAGCCGCTCGACGCGGACCCCGGAGCAGAGGGCGAGTTCACGGTCGTAAAGGAGCAGCGCGAGATCCCGCCGACGCCACCAGAAGAGCCCCGGCACCAGAACGGCAAGGCTGCCAAGGACCCACAGGTCGTAGATGCCCACCGACAGGATCGACCCCCACAGCAGGGCGAACGCCCCGGAGGCGTTGACCCCCGACACCGAGAGTGTGAGGAGCGCCGCCGCGATGGCCAGGCTCATCAGCAGGCCCATCGCGCCGGAGAGTCCGTCCGGGGTTCGGGCCAGCGGCGCCACCCCCGCACCGGCGAGCGCGCAGGCGATCAGCGCACACACCATGGGGTCGAGCCCGGTCAACAGCCCGACGGCGACGCCCAGCAGAGCGACGTGCATCATCGCGAACCGCACCGGCATGATGTCCAGCCCGACGATCACCACCCCGATCACCGGAAGGCCGACAGCGGCGAGCAGAAGCGCGGCACCCGCCCGCTGCACCGGGAGAAGCTGCAGCAGCGCGCCGACATCGGTCAGGGCGAGGTTCATATGACCTCCCGCAACCGGCCCGCGGCCATCTCGAGCACCCGCTCGCACCGGTCGGCCAGCGCCCGGTCATGGGTGACCACGATGAGCGTGACCGGCAGCGAGAGCAGCAGATCGGCCGCCTCCTCCTGGCCGGAGAAGTCCAGAGCCGCGGTGGGCTCATCGGCGAGCAGCACCCCCGCCCCGGCGGCCACGGACCCGACCGCCCGCGCCAGGTACATGCGCTGCAGCTGGCCTCCGGACAGCGTGTGCAAGGGCCGGTCGACACACGCCCCGACCCCCAGCTTCTCCGCCGCCTCCAGCGCCCGATCGGCCGCACCGCCGCTGTGCAGCAACTCCCGCGCGAGCAGCGGGAACCGTCCCACGGCGGGCTTCTGCGGAATCCACGCGCACGCGCGCCGCCGCCAGGCCCACTCGGCCGGCGTACGCGCCGGCCGGGCCCCGACCGTGATCTCGCCGTCCGCCTTGCGGTGCAGGCCGAGCAGCGCCCGCAGCAGCGTGGTCTTGCCCGATCCGTTGGTTCCGGTCAGCGCCACCTGTTCACCGGCCGCGACATCGAGATCCACCTCACGTACGGCATCCACGCGCCCGTGCCGACAGCCGACGCCACGCATCCGCACGGCCAGTCCGCCCACTTCCCACTCCCTGGTCACGAGAGAGCAGTCGGATGGGGAGGGCGCCTGGTTCCCGACCTCGCACAACGCGTTCGTACGCACTTCCCGCAGCCCTCGGCCGGGATCAACGTCGAAGGGGCGACACGCCATCCTCCTGCCCCTAGGTCCTGTCTGACAAAGGATCTTGGGTGGGTTCGCGGAGCCAGAGGATGAGTGCGGCGAGGTGGACTCCGGCCTTGTAGCGGGTGGCGAGTT